>CAJXLE010000128.1 GCA_913055895.1 uncultured Bacteroidota bacterium
GTGTCCAGTTTTCCGCTTGCTTGATTTTTTGTTTGTCCATCCAACTGCCGCCGATGAATAGTCCGGCTGCCTCGGACGTGGCATGATTATTGTCCTGGGCGACGGCATAACTCGTAGTTGGCGCTATCCGTTTGAGGTGTGCCCTAATAAGATTCACAAGATCTGCATTAGATGCCGTATCCTGATCCAGAAACCGTGCCGCGAGTGCCAGGTGGATGACGCGTATCGCAGCTTCCTGTCCACACTTCCAGTTCGGTCCCAGATACGCAGGGTTTTTGGCGCACCAGTCGGCGAGCCAGGCGTTGAGTTTTTCGATAGCTTTTTCATCTTCGATGCATCGCATAAGGCCTTCTACAAAATCATCAACATACCGGATGACTTCTTCAGCGAGATCAAAGGCGATGCAGACACAATTGCCGGCATCATCCTGGAACTAAAGGGTGAGATACCCAAAAAGAACGAAACCATCGATTATAAAAACCTGACCTTCCAGGTGGAATCATCTGATAAGCGGAGAATTAAGAAAGTAAAAGTAATCATCAACTAATGAAACGATATGCCTACAACTGTGCGGCTACCATATATGCCCCTGGCCATGGCCATCCTCTTGTATACAGCCATTGGCTGCGGACAGCAGCAAAAGCCAACACCCAAACCCAGGGGCTATTTCCGGATCGATCTGCCTGAGAAAAAGTACCAGTCCCTGGAGATCGATTGTCCCTATAGCTTTGAATATCCCAAATATTCAAAGATCATCCAGGATCCCGGCAAAACAGGCAAACCCTGCTGGATCAACATCCACTTTCCCGAGTTCAATGGGGACATCCACATCAGTTACAAGCAGGTAAAGGGAAACCTGAAGACCTTCACAGAAGATGCACGCAAGCTGGCCTTCAAACATACAGTTAAGGCTGAAGCCATAGCCGAACAGGCTTACCGCGACACCCAGCGCAACGTCTATGGCATATTTTATGATTTGAAGGGCAATGTGGCCTCCCCGGCCCAGTTTTATCTCACCGACAGCAGCCGCCACTTCATACGTGGGTCCCTGTACTTCCGGACCGAACCCAACCAGGATTCACTGGACCCGGTGATTCAGTTTGTAAAAAAAGACATGCGGCGTTTGATGGAAACCCTGGAATGGAAAAATCGTTGAGCACATGCCCATCTTCGTCAACAAAAACATCAGCAACCATTGCAGGCTGGGGGTGTGGAAAATTACGGAAAGCTATGAGCAGCTACTCTCCCGTCTTCAGCTAGATGCCAACGATACATCCACCCTCCTGGGCTTTAAAAACCCCAAGAGACAACGCGAGTGGATGAGTGTACGGGTCATGCTCAACGAACTGACGGGCAGGCCAACCAAAATTCTCTACAACGGCAACCGCAAGCCTTACCTTTCTGATCAATCCTACAACATCAGCATCTCACACTCCGACCAGTACAGCACCATCCTGATGTGCAGGGACAAACATGTAGGCATCGACATTGAAAAGATGCAGCCCAAAATTGACCAAATCGCCTTCAAATTTCTTCAGGAGAGGGAGATGGGAAAAATCGACAACCTGCAGAGAATTTACCACCTTTACCTGCACTGGTGCGCCAAAGAAGCGCTCTATAAGATATGCGACAGGCCAAACCTGAGTTTCCGGGAAAATATGTTCATTGAGCCTTTCCAACCCAAAAGACAGGGCATCATAACAGGCCGGGTTGAAACATCTGAAATCCACCTGCGTTTAAAACTATACTACTTTTCGGTTGAAAATTATTCAATCGTCTGGTGCTACAAATAGAGGAAAGCCCGACGAGAAGAAGGAACGGGGAAGCTCTGAAGAAAATGGTTCTCAGGCAGCCTGGAAAAAGAAACCCTGGAAAAAAAAGAAACCCTGAGGCGGACCTATAGAAATAAGGAAAGCCCAAGAGAGCCGTTAAAAGAAGTTTGCCGGAAAGGTGGTGTGGCCAACCATTGAAAAAGGCAGAGTGAGAGAACACTCTCCGCAATATAATGGCTGTGCAGAGCTTTGGGGTAAAATGATGTTGATGGAACCTTTTACTGGAAAGGCCCGGTTATGTGAGACATATGTGAAAAATTAACTCAGGAGAACCGCCTCCATTTGGAAGAGGTTATTAAAAAATGTATCATGATATATAATAAAATATACAACGCCCGGGGCAAAAACAAGATTTTTTGTCTTCTGGTTGATCCCGAAAACCACACCAAAAGCAGCCTTCTGCGGTTGGTGGGGGAAGCCGAACAGGCTCATGCCGACCTGATCTTGGTGGGGGGCAGCCTGCTCAGCCAGGGCCTGGACCCCTCCATACAATTGATTAAAGAAAACACCGGCATCCCGGTGGTGCTCTTCCCCGGCAGCCTGATGCAGGTAAGTCCCCATGCCGATGGCATTCTGTTCCTGTCGCTCATATCGGGGCGCAATCCCGACCTGTTGATTGGCAACCACGTGCTGGCAGCCAGCATGCTCAAAAACAGCAACCTGGAAGTCATACCAACAGGCTACATCCTGGTCGGTGAAGGCCGGGAAAGCTCTTCAGTGGAATACATAAGCAATACCAAACCCATACCGGCCGGTAAAACCGATTTGATAACCGCCACGGCCATGGCTGGTGAACTGCTCGGACACCACCTGATCTACCTGGAATCAGGAAGCGGGGCTGCACAGCCCATAGACCCACAAACCATCAGGGAGGTCAAAAAACATGTCTCCCTGCCGTTAGTGGTCGGCGGTGGTCTTCAAAGCCCGGAGCAAGTACACCGCGTATGCCAGGCAGGAGCCGATGTAGTGGTTGTGGGCAATGCACTGGAAGATGACCCCCTGAAAATAAGGGAAATGACAGCCGTCCTCCGGTCACCCCTGCAATGATATACCACAGAGCGCAACAAAAAAATAATATCATTTTAAACTTTTGCGTTCGTTCAATATCAAAAGACAAATGTAAACCCCCTAAATGCTTATCATATATGAGTGCTTCTTATTGGGATGAAAAATGGGCACCCGTATATTTCGAGGGTATCTCCGAGGATGAAAAATACGAGGTTTCCAATTATGGACGACTTAAAAGCTACAAAATCAATAAAAAAGAGGGCAACCTGATCAACGGTGCCACACTGAAAGGCTATAAGGTATTGAACATCAAACTTGCCAACGGCAAGCGCACCACCAAGTATGTCCATAAACTGGTGGCCGAAAATTTCCTGGAAAAGGAAAGCGAACTTCAGGAACACGTTATTCACCTGGATTTCAACAAACAAAACAACTATTACAAGAACCTGAAATGGGTTACAAAAGAAACCATGTTTGAGCACCAAAAGATCAATCCCAACTACAAAAGGGGGACCATCAACTATTCCAAGCTTACCGAGACCGACGTGATCCGTCTGAAGAAAAAGCTCAAACGGGGGAAGAACAAACTTTACAAACTGGCCAGGGAATTCGGCATCACCCACACCCAGCTCAACCGCATACGCTCAGGTGAAAACTGGGGACACATAGAGGTGGACTGACTCCTTTTGATTAGCTTTTGGGGTTTTTATCGGGACGGGGTATGATTTATAGGAAAATTCGCCCCCTTGGCTCTTACCAAGGGGAAACCCTAACCTAACAAAAAATTATCCCCGTTATAAAATATTGCTATCGTAATAACAACCACTCCCTAAAAACATATTTCCCTTAAAAAGGTCATTCCCGTTATAAAAAATCATGACACCCATCATTAAAAAATCCCTCCCCGCAAAGGGAGGGATTTTTTAATGAACGGGAGATATATTGTGGAATGGTTTACATCATTCCAGGCATACCGCCTCCCATTCCACCGGCTGCGGCAGCGCCGCCCTGTCCTTCATCTTCCTCTTCTTCTTCCACCATGACACATTCGGTGGTCAGGAACATACCGGCTATGGAAGCAGCATTCTGTATAGCGATCCTTGTTACTTTGGTAGGATCGATAACGCCCGCTTCATAGAGATTTTCGTATTTGTCGTCGCGGGCATTGTAGCCATAGTCGCCTTTACCCTGAAGTACGGCATTGACAACAATGGAACCTTCAACACCGGCATTTTCTGCTATCTGGCGCAAGGGCTCTTCGATGGCCCGCTTCACGATGGCTATACCGGTGGTCTGATCCTGATTTTCGCCTTCCATGTTTTCCAGATCCTGGATGGCACGGATATAGGCCACGCCGCCGCCAGGAACGATGCCTTCCTCTACCGCTGCACGCGTTGCGTGGAGGGCATCCTCGGCACGGTCTTTCTTTTCTTTCATCTCCACTTCACTGGCTGCACCAATGTAAAGAACAGCAACACCGCCGGCCAGTTTAGCCAGGCGCTCCTGCAGTTTCTCCTTGTCGTAGTCGGAAGTGGTGTTTTCAATCTGTTTCTTGATCTGGTTGACGCGCGATTCGATGTTCTTGCTGTCGCCACTGCCGTTGACCAGGGTGGTGTTCTCCTTGTCGATGGATACTTTCTCGGCGCTGCCAAGCATCTCGAGGGTGGCATTCTCCAGGGTCAGGCCCTTGTCCTCGGTGATCACAGTACCACCTGTCAGGATGGCAATATCCTCGAGCATCTCCTTCCGGCGGTCGCCAAAACCAGGTGCCTTAACAGCTGCAACTTTCAGGGAACCACGCATCTTGTTCACCACCAGGGTGGCCAGGGCTTCGCCTTCGATGTCCTCGCCAATGATCAGCAAGGGCTTGCCGCTTTGGGCAGTAGATTCGAGGATGGGCATGAGGTCCTTCATCACTGAGATCTTCTTGTCGGTGATCAGGATGTAAGGATTCTCAAGTATGGCTTGCATCTTTTCGCTGTCCGTCACAAAATAGGGTGAGATGTAACCCCGGTCGAACTGCATGCCTTCCACGACATCAACATAGGTTTCGGTGCCTTTGGCTTCCTCAACAGTGATGACGCCTTCGTGACCAGCTTTCGACATGGCATAGGAGAGCATCACGCCCAATTCCATGTCGTTGTTGGCTGAGATGGAACCTACCTGTGCAATCTCATCCTGGGAGATGATGTCCTTGAGTATCTTGTCGCGCTCTTCTGTGCTTACCTCAGTTCTTTCCTTGCCTTCTTCAGGCTTCTCAAAGATGGACTTGGCTTTTTCGATGACATCGCTGAACTGGATGCTCTTCTTTTGCTGGCTGAGGTTTTTGACAACCTTTTCAACGGCTTTGTCAATACCACGCTTCAGATCCATGGGATTGGCTCCTGCTGTAACGTTTTTCATACCAACACCGGCCATGGATTCAGCCAGCAAAGTGGCAGTGGTTGTTCCATCACCAGCATCATCGGCTGTTTTGGATGCCACTTCCTTCACCATTTGAGCCCCTACATTCTCATACTTGTCGGAGAATTCAATCTCTTTGGCCACAGTAACACCATCCTTGGTGATCTGGGGAGCTCCAAATTTCTTCTCAATAACAACGTTGCGTCCTTTGGGGCCCAAAGTTACTTTTACCGCACTTGCAAGCTTGTCGATTCCTCTTTTCAGAGAATCTCTTGCTTCGATATCAAATCTTAGATCTTTTGCCATTTTTTAATGTTTTTTTGCGTTCTATGATTAATTTTTAATGAATTGCTGATGCATGGAATTATTCCTTCAGCAGGATATCGTCTTCCTTCATGATCAGATAATCGGTGCCATCGATGGTGATTTCGGTACCGGCATATTTGCCGTAGATCACCATGTCGCCTTCTTTAACTGTCATGGGTTCGTCTTTTTTTCCTTCGCCTACTGCTACAACTTTTCCTTTTTGAGGTTTTTCCTTGGCAGAGTCGGGAATGATGATTCCGCTGGCGGTTTTTTCTTCAGCCTCTACAGGCTCAACCAAAACTCTGTCCTTTAGTGGTTTATGCTTCATAGTGGAATGCTTTTTAGGTTACACTTAAAATCTCGTATTGGCTTCTAACATATTTTGTGCCAAAGCCAACCTGAGTTGGATTGGCGCAGGTGGAAAACCTGTTCCAAAACATGGAAAAACAGGCATATATGGCATTTGCATTACATGATGAATGTGGCAGGAGGCACCCGGCGGAACTGACATAAAAAAAGGTGTCAGCCTGATCCCTGACAAGCTGACACCTCTGTGTTTTTATGGAGAATAAAATATTATTCTTCCGGTTCAAGCGGATTTTGTGCAGGCTGTTGCTGCGGTTGCTGCGGTTGCGTTGCCGGCTGCTGTTGTTGACCGCCTTGCTGATTCTCCGGCATCGAGGTGGGGAATTGCGGCATCTGGGAAGGATCAACAGCGTTGTCGATCTGCTCTTCTATCTTGGAACGTTCCTCTGTGGTTCCGCGTGGAATGGTCATGCTGGCGAGCAGACTCAGCACCAGGAGCGTCACCGCCAGGGTCCAGGTAGCTTTCTCAAGAAAATCAGCAGTTTTCCTTACTCCCATAACCTGGTTCGATCCGGCAAAGTTGGAAGCCAGTCCCCCTCCTTTGGAATTCTGAACCAGCACAATCAGCACCATCAAGACGCTGACAATGATTATCAAAACGGAGACTAATAAATACATAGGACGCTTTATTTTTTTTGTTGGTTAATGGTTTGTTTTATCTTTTTAATTTGCTCTGCAAAGTAATCACTTTTTTCTGGATATTTCAAACTTAATTTCTGATAAGCCTCTATGGCTTTTTGATGGTAGCCTTGCTGAAAGTAAACCTTTATGAGTTTTTCGGAGGCCAGATCCTCTTTTTCCTCCACACTCGACTGAGAAATATCCTTGTTCTCATCATCCGGTGAGGGTGTGAGGCTTTCCATCTCTGGAGCTTTCCGGATGAACTGGTCGATCAGATCGTCCTGCCGCTTCCTGGCTTGCTCTTTTAATTTCTGGTAATCCTCATCGGTGAAATACTCCCCGCCGAAATTCAAACGTACCTTCTTTTTTGACGGTTGCTGCCCGCTGTCTTCAGCCTGCCCTTTCTCCCCATTCTCTTCATCGTGTGCAGACTCATTTTCTCCGGAAGCCTTTTCATCCCGGGCCCGGGCACCTTCAGACGAGGGTTTTTCTTTACCAGGGGCATCGGTTGCATCCCTTTCGGAAACCTGCTTTTCACCCTGATCCCCTTCCAGCTCGAAGCTGTCAGATTGATCACCTGAAGCCGAACTGCTCGCTGGGGAAGATTTTTCTTCCTGCTCCTTTTCGTATTTTTCCCTCAAGCGCCGGGCCATCTTTTCCTCCACCTGGGATACCTTATCTATGATAAAAAAGTCATTGCCCAGTTCCGGCGTCTGCTCTTCATCTTCAGCGGCATCACCTTTCTGCTCGGAGAGCGTCTCGGCTATCCTGCTTCTCAGGTATTCGGTGGAAAAATCCTTGTCTTTTCGCCCTTCAGCTGCCTTTCCCGGAGGCATCTGCCCGAAGTCAGCCGCTTGTGAAGTGCTGCCCGTCTCCTGACCGCCGGCTTCTTTTTCGGGATCAACCTTTGGAGCTGCAGGAGCCTCTTCCTCGGATTGTACTCCCGAAGAATCCTCAGAAGACAACTCAGCGGTACCAGCCTTTGATTGCCCCCCGGCCACGTTGTGAGAATCATCCCCATGCCCATTGCTGGTTGAAAGGGAAAGATGGTTGACAAGCCTCAGATACTTATCCCGGTGCGTAATAAAAACGGCCGATTGTTTTAGAAATTCTTTGTAGCGGGGGTCATTTATATTTTTAAGGTTCAATAAAAACAAGATGTGGGCTGTCTGGAAATAGGGATATTTCCGCAACAAAGCCCTTAACTCGGAAAGGGTGTATTCATTGAGTTGTTGGGGATTTTCGAGGTATTTGGTCATTTCATCTAGTGACATAGCCCACATTTACCAGTTCACAACGGCTCTCCTGAATATATCGTCAATCAGCTTCTCGCTGATCGACTCCACCAGTTGGCTCTCCACGCTGGTCAAGCTTTTGTTTGAATCAAAGTCTTCATACTGGGAGAAATCGGTCTCAAAACTGTTATCCGGATGCTTGCGGTTGTCAAACTTGACATGCACCCGGATGGTTAACCGGGTCATATTGGCAGTTTGATCGCCACCCACCGACACCGGCCGTGTTTGATAATCGGTGATTCCCCCACTGAAAGTCAGGTCGCCCCTTTGCTCAACAAATGTCAGGTTGGTTTGCGACTGAAACTTGTCTTTCATCTCGTTGGTGAAAAACTGGCCAAGATCGGCGGGACCACCGGGAGCCCTGTTGGGAAAATCTTCAATGGAGATGGTTTTCACGTCCGGCTTGATGTTGGCCCCTCCCATCGAGTACTGTACGGTGCATTGGGCAGAGCAGACCAATGCAGCAAGCAGAAAGATATATTTCAGGTTCTTGAACATGCTATTCGATGTTGTGCTTTATTCAACGTTGGATCCTATTACACGATGTGTTTTATTCCGCGCTGTGATAAATTTCACGTTGTACTTTATTCCAGGTTGTATTCTTTGATTTTACGGTACAGTGTACGCTCGGAAATGCCCAGGTCCTGTGCTGCATACTTCCGTTTGCCATTATGTTTGTCAAGGGCCTTGCGTATGAGCTCAATTTCCTTATCCTGAAGAGAGAGGGATTCTTCCACGTATTCCTCAGTATCCTGTATGGCCGGGTTCTCATCCTTTTTGGCCGGGGCCGGTTCTTCAGGTTTTTCCGGTTCGGGTGGTGTTTCAATGTAATCACCGGTGTTGTGGTGAAGGGTTTGCATCAGCTTTTCATTGTCTTTCTGCACCTGGTCCACATCAGCCCCTTTTTCAATAATCTCGTTGACCAACTTTTTCAGGTTGTTCATGTCCCCTTTCATATCAAAAAGAATCTTGTAGAGTATTTCCCGCTCCGAGGAGAAAGTCTTTTCATCAACAGCATTCCTGTATAAAGCCGGCAGCTTATCAATATTGTAGTCGGGCAGGTATCTTTTCAGTGTTTCGGCTTCCACCAGCCGTTCCTGTTCAATAACAGAAAGTTGTTCAGTGATGTTCTTCAACTGCCGGACATTACCTGGCCATCGGTAGTTGAGCAGAATCTCCCTGGCATCGTCGGTGAGTTTGATGGGCGGCATGCGGTAATGCTCGGCAAAATCGGTGGCAAATTTCTTGAAGAGCAAAACAATGTCCTCTCCCCTTTCCCGGAGTGGCGGTATGACAATCGGCACAGTGTTCAACCGGTAGTAAAGGTCTTCCCTGAACCGGTTCTCCTGAATGGATGTAACCAGGTCTTCATTGGAAGCGGCAATGACACGCACATCGGTCTTTAATACTTTCGACGAACCCACCTTGAAAAACTCACCGGTCTCCAGTACACGCAGCAGCCTTACCTGTGTGAAAAGGGGCAGCTCGGCCACCTCATCCAAAAAAATGGTACCCTTGTCGGCCACCTCGAAATAACCTTTGCGGCTTTCGTGGGCTCCGGTAAAGGAGCCCCTCTCGTGACCGAAAAGCTCTGAGTCGATCGTGCCCTCAGGGATGGCCCCGCAATTGACCGGAATGTATTTACCGTGTTTGCGCGAGCTGAACTGATGTATGATTTGCGGAAAAACCTCCTTGCCACTGCCACTCTCACCGGTGATCAAAACAGAAAGATCGGTTGGCGCCACCTGCCTGGCTGTGTCTATTGCACGGTTTAATTGCGGGCTGTTGCCTATTATTCCAAAACGCTGCTTGATTGACTGAATATCCATCCACACCCTCTCTTTTTAGGTACTCACTAGGTTGATAGAATATGACAAAATTACAATTTTATTTGATTTTTTCTTAATTTTAACCTCCTTTTGTCTAACGTATTATAGAACATTCTATTTCACTGTCATTAAGTCATAAAAATTATGGAATCCCATCTATCCTCTTACGATAAGATCAATATCATTGCCCTGATACCTGCCCGTTATGCTTCCACCCGTTTTCCCGGCAAACCGCTGGCGGATATTCATGGCAAGACCATGATACAAAGGGTATATGAACAGGCAGGCCGGGTGGTGGACGATGTATGGGTGGCCACCGACGACAAAAGGATTGAGCAGGCCGTGCAACATTTCGGCGGGCGTTCGGTGATGACAGCTG
>CAJXLE010000129.1 GCA_913055895.1 uncultured Bacteroidota bacterium
TGGATCCTTCGCCATCCGGCAGGTATCATACCGTTAGTGGGTACCGGCAAGACAGAAAGGCTAAGCAGGGCTGTGGACGCCTTAAAGGTGCCTCTTACCCGCGAGCAATGGTTTGCCATCTATACATCGGCTCTCGGGCATGATGTGCCCTAACCGACTTTCAGGAATCACTTCATGGCTTTTGCCTGGTGCTGGCGGATTTTTTTAGCCGCTTGCACCATGTTTTGAAGGGCTGGCCAGGTCTCTTCCCACTTGCGGGTTTTCAGTCCGCAGTCGGGATTAACCCACAACTGTTCTTTGGCGATGTTTTGCGCCGCTTTTTCCAGCAGTTCTTGCATCTCTTCCGGCGTTGGTATGCGTGGGGAGTGTATGTCGTAGACCCCCGGCCCGATCTGGTTGGGATATTTGAATTCCCTGAAGGCATCCAGCAGTTCCATCTGGCTCCTGGATGTCTCTATGGTGATCACATCGGCATCCAGGTCGGCTATTTGCTGGATGATGTCGTTGAATTCCGAGTAACACATGTGGGTGTGTATCTGGGTGTCGTCTTGTACACCCGAGGATGCCAGCCGGAAAGCCTTGACCGCCCAGGTCAGGTATTCCTGCCAGTCTTTCTTTCTCAGGGGCAGCCCTTCGCGGAAAGCCGGCTCATCGATTTGTATCAGCCTGATACCGGCTTGCTCCAGGTCCACCACTTCATCCCTTATGGCCAGGGCTATCTGGTGGGCCGTGTCTTGGCGGGGCTGATCGTTTCTGGCAAAGGACCATTGCAGGATGGTTACCGGACCGGTGAGCATGCCCTTGACGGGTCGGTCGGTCAGCGATTGGGCATAGGACGACCATTTAACCGTCATAGGACCTTTTCGCTCCACATCACCAAAGATGATGGGAGGCTTGACACCGCGGGTGCCGTAGCTTTGGACCCATCCGTTGGTGGTGAAGACAAAGCCTTCCAGCTGCTCACCGAAGTACTCCACCATGTCGTTTCTTTCAAACTCTCCGTGTACCAGCACATCAAGTCCCACTTCTTCCTGTTTGCGGATGGTCTCCCGAATCTTATCCCTAAGGCTTGCTTCATATTCCTCACGGGTGATCTCATCCCTTTTGAATCGGCGTCGGAGCTGCCGTACATCCCTGGTTTGGGGGAAAGAACCAATCGTTGTGGTGGGATACTCAGGAAGGTTTAACTCTTTCAGTTGTTTTTGATGTCGCTCGGCAAAGGGTTTTTGACGTTTTGCCATCTCCGGTGTTACTTCATCCATTCTCTGGCGCACCGAAGGTTTATGAATTTTCTCCGATTGCCTGCGTTTGGCGATGGCCTGGCGGTTGTTTTCAAGCTCCTCCTGCGCCAGGTGCCTGCTCTCCGGATCGGCCAGGCGGGATAAAGTATGAACCTCATATAATTTTTGCCGGGCAAAAGCCAGCCAGTTTTTTATTTCAGGTGGCAGGTGCTTCTCATCGTTTTCCAGTTCAAGGTCGTAGGGCACGTGTAAGAGTGAGCTGGAAGGAGCAACCATCAGCTTTTCGGGGTCTTTCTTACTTTTGGCCCGGTCGATCAGCCGGAGGGAATCATCGAAATGGTTTTTCCAGATGTTGCGTCCGTCCACAACACCCAGGGAGAGATACATCTTTTCGGGAATGTTTGTAAGTAGATCGTCCAGCTGATCGGGGGCCCTGACCAGGTCAACATGCAAACCCTCCACCGGCAGCGAGGTGGCAAGGCCGGTATTGTCGTGCAGGCCTTCAAAGTAGGTGGCCAGCATAAACTGCAGGTCCGGGAAACGGTCGTGTATTTGTTGATAGGCTTTCTGGTAGGCGTCTTGCTGTTTCTGGGTCAGGTCCATGGCCAACATGGGTTCATCAAGTTGGATCCATTGGGCACCTTGCTCCTGCAGTCGACTGAACAGATCAAAATATACAGGAAGCAACTCCCCGAGCAGGTCGAGCCGGTCAAAGCCTTTCTCCTTCTCCTTGCCCAGCAGGAGGAATGATACCGGGCCGATGACCACCGGTTTGGCTTCCACGCCCCATTCTTTGGCCTCGAGGTATTCATCCACAATTTTACCGGAGTTGTAATGGAAAGACTGGTTGCGGGAGAATTCGGGAACAATGTAGTGGTAGTTGGTATCAAACCATTTGGTCATCTCCATGGGTATGATGTCGTGGTCACCTTTTTGGTATCCCCGGGCCATGGCAAAATACAGGTCCAGGGGATTCAGGTGTGTCAGCACCTGGAAGCGTTCGGGGATGGCACCGACGGTTTGGATCATATCCAGGATGTGATCGTAAAAGGAAAAGTCGTTGGCTGGCACCAGCTCAATACCGGCTTCCTTTTGTACATTCCAGTTGTACTGGCGTTGTTGTTTCCCAGTCTCCAGCAGCTCCTGTTGTGTGATCTTACCTGCCCAGTACTTTTCACAGGCTTTTTTGGTTTCTCTGCGGGCCCCTATCCTGGGGTAACCTAAAATATGCGTTTTCATAAGATTATTTTTTATTTAATTTTTTGGCCTTATGGAACCTGCATGAATAGTCATATCCTTGTTGTGTAGGTTACTGGATGCAGGTTTCATATGATTGATTTTTTTTGAGTGATTTGTTCATCTGTAAATCACCCCGCATGGGAATGACTTATTATCTTTCAACGGGCCACTGTTTTAAGGACATATTTCAGCCTTTTTTGTTGAAAGAAATTTTCTTCGAAAAGATATTATTTCCCAAATAATCACTCTCCTGGGGTGTCAGATATGGCTGTTTTATTTTTCTGCCACGTGAATGAAGAAGTCCGGCTCATTCTTTTTGTAGGTCTCCTGAAAATCGCCGTAGGTCTTGATGTTTTGAAACCCCACCTCGCCGAGCAATGAGCGGGTATAATCCCTTTGCAGTGGGAACATGTTTAAGAAATGCACCGACTGGTCATCAAACTCGTAGCGGAACCTTACCAGGTCGTCGGCCAGGTATTCAGGCTCTGCTTTTACTTTTTCACCTACATAGTAAAACAAATGTTTTGAGCTGAAGCCTTCGTCGAGCATAGCATCGTAATTACGCTGGTCGAGGATAAGCACGCCCTGGGGTTTTAAAACTGCATAGAACTCGGCCAGGGTCTTACGCCGGTCCGACTCATCAAAAAGGTGGGTGAAAGAATTGCCCAGGCAGATTACCGCGTCGTAGGTTTCATGTATGTTTTTGGTCAACGCTCTCCAGTCGGAATGAATGGTCCGCAGAAGCAGGTTTTGACGCCGGCCGTTGTAAAAAGCTTTGGCCAGCATATTTTGTTTGCCGTCGGCGCTGTGTACGTGAAAACCTGACTTAAGCAGTCTTACTGAATGATAGCCGGTTCCGGTGGCTGCGTCCAGGACTTTTTGCGATTTGCGTTTTTGGAGTTCCCGAATGAAAAATTCTCCTTCTCCTTTGGTCCTGCCTTCCCAATCGATCAAGGCATCCCATTTTTCTACAAAAGAATCCTGGTACTGCTGTTGATAGAAATTGGAGTTTTTTGTCTTCCTGCTCTCTTGTCTCTTCTTTTCAATAGGTTCCATAGCATTTTGGTTTTTATGAACAAACATCGTCGTTTATAACAGGCAGCACGGGTATATGTTCCTTTTTTTCATTTTAAATAGGCAGGGCCATCAATTGAGTTTAAGGTAAGACAAATAGCGGTGTGTTTAGTCTCCGGACATTTTAAATAAGAAGGCTGTATGTCCGGCCAGGCAAATTGAAGCAGGCTGAGGCCGCTTAAGAGCTTATGCATGGGAGAATGGGGCTTATGTTTTGTGTTGTTGAAATGGAAAGTCTGGGCGTATTTTTTTAATATTCAGATATCTGTTGTAGCTGGCGGGCTGTTGTTAATTAAAATATTTATTGAAAGCCGGCCAATATGAAGCGCTTGTAGCTTTTGTTATTTATAAATGTTCAAGTGAACCAGGATCAGTGTGCTGGTATTCAGTGTTTAAGAAAGCAGGTTGGCGGTAGGGATGTCGGGTTAAAAAGGAAAAGTGGGAAAAAAAGAAGGCTATATAGAAGAAACAATTTAATGTTTCATGCTATACAGCCTTCACCTCCAAACCCGCATGAGCGTAAAACGAATGATCATCAGGCATCACAACAGTCAATGAAATGGTGCCTTTAATGACATCCGAATTACTACCAAATAATACAACTGTTGGGATGGGTTTGTTCAGCCCGAAAGGTTGTTTTTGCATAAAATTTAAAAAGCGTGCAAATGTCCCTGATAGTGGTCTTTGTGACTTTTACGGCTACGTGATCAGATAAATTTTTGCAGCAGTCCTTTGTTGGGGGACTTTTTGAGTTTTCTGAGGGCTATGTTCTTGATTTGCCGCACCCTCTCTTTGGAGAGTTCCAGTTTGGAAGCGATCTCTCCAAGTGAGAGCTTCATCTTTCCGTTCAAGCCGAAAAAATGTTCAACGATCAATGTTTCTTTTGGAGATAAAGCACTCATGGCTGCATTGATTTCCATTTTCAGGGATTCATCCAGCAGCTTCATGTCCGGGGGTGCTTCTTCTTCGGGTACGATGAAATCGACGAGGTTGCCCGATTCATCATCGTTGGTCCTGAGGGGGGCATCCAGGGAATGGTGGCGGTTTTTAATGGAATGGGCTATGTTGACCATCTCCTCGGTCAGTTTAGCTTGTTTAGCAATTTCTTTGTCCGTGGGTTCCCGTTCATATTTCTGTTCCAGTTCGGCAGCGGCGCGGTTGACCTTGTTGATGTTGGCCACTTTGTTCAAAGGCAGTCGCACAATACGGCATTGTTCGCCAATGGCCTGGATGATGGCCTGCCGGATCCACCAAACAGCATATGATATGAACTTAAAACCGCGGGTTTCATCGAACCGCCTGGCGGCCCTTATCAGTCCCAGATTGCCTTCGTTGATCAGGTCCTGGAGGCTCAGCCCCCTGTTCTGGTATTGTTTGGCCACGGAGACCACAAAACGTAAGTTGGCAAGGGTGAGTTTTTCCAGGGCTTTTTCGTCGCCTTTTTTGATCAGGCGTGTCAGCTCCACTTCTTCCTGCGGGGAGAGCAATTCGTATTTGGAGATGTCATGGAAATACTTGTCTATCGAATCCTGTCCCCTATCAGTAACCTGCTTGGAAATGATTAATTGTCTCATCTTTTTTTAAATAACAATGTTTGAGTCGACCAGATCCTTTCAGACCGTGTCCGGCAGGCTCATGATCCATACTTTTGGCCCTTAACCGGGAACAGGAATACTGCTCTTCCTTCCAATCTTCCTGTCTGAGCGAAAACGGGCTTGCTAGGATCCTTTTTTCCTGTAATAGTTCTTTTTGGGCTTGGCTATGTTGACCTTGATATGTCGTCCGTCGATCTCCTGGCTGCTGAGATGCTGTATGGCCTTTTTGGCCTGTTCATCGTCTTTCATTTCAACAAAGCCGTAACCTTTGCTTTCTCCTGTTTCTTTGTCGCTAATGATTCTGGCGGAAGCCACTTCGCCGTATTTTTCAAAGACTTTTCTGAGTTTTGCCTCGTCAACGGTGTAATTCAGGTTTCCGATGTAAATGTTCATGCCGGGATCGTTTAAAAAATGTAGTGAGTTATACAAAAGTTATGTGCCAATAGTTCAACTAAAAAGCAGTCCGGATTATTGTCGAACAAGACCTAAAAGTTTGATTTCTTTCAGGAAAGAAAATGACTGGGATTATTCCTGTTCAACCACGGACTTATTCGTTGGCGAATTTGTTTATAACAACTGCTTAAAACTACTGACATAAGTAACCCATAAAGATAGGGAATTTTTAACAAAAAACAGGAATGATTTCAATATATTTATTTACTGACATTCAGGGGATTGTTTTAAGATGCTGTAAATTGAGGTGAAATTTTGCTCTCTGGGGTAATTCATGGCCTGTATTCAACGACTTATCTTTATTGACACGACTTTATTAAAAGACAGGAGCCTTGTTTATATGGAGCCATTGCCTGCTAAAGCCGGTTGAAGAATTGACATTTGAAGTTTTGAAAAGATTTTATGATAACAGAGCATGTTGCATTTCAGAAGAAAAAAAAGGACCAACCTGCATCCATGGTGAGGCATAATGTGGCCAGAATATGGCGATTGGCAGGTCTCTTGTTGTTTTCTTGTTTTTTGTCCGGCGCTTCTGCCTTTTCACAGTCAGGTTCGGTTAACATCTCATTGGGAGCCAACAGGCAATTGTCTGACCAATTTTCGCACTTTCAAACGGGCGTTCATTTTAGCCCCGGTCTGCAATATCGCTTCAACCGTCATTTCTCGTTGGAGGGGATGCTCCAGTTCGGGAGCCACAATTTTGATGACCGTTTGTCACATTATCTGAAGGCCACGCCTGTATCTAAAAACCCACCTTTTTTGCAGGTGAAAAATTCGGAATTTGCCATGGGATTGACCCCTAAATTTTATTTTTCCACCCTCAAGGGTTCATGGGAATATTTCATAGCCCCACAGCTATTGCACTACCGGGTTAAGTCTGATGTCTCGATCAACAATCTGCAGAACACCTGGTATGGTTATCTTGACCGAAAAAAGGTGGTGGGCTATTATGAGTCTGACAATCTTTGGACAATGGGTGTGTTTGCCGGTGTGCAGCGACGTGATCCAGGTGAATTGGGCTTTTCGGTACAACTGGGTTGGCAGCCCATCAACTTTGGACAAACCATGAACAGGATTGATGAGAATGAAAATTTCCGGCATGTTCATTTTGAGTCCAGTCAGTTGGTGGCGCGGGTGTGCCTGCAATGGAACGATGGCATCCAGTTTATTGCAGATCTTTTCAGTTTGGTGCTGGAGGGTTTGCTTCAGCCCGATGAGCCTTATAGGTGACTTGTCAGGCCGCTCTTGAACCATGCTTTAACTGAAAATGTTTTTGGTTTATTATCATGGACGTATCAATTCTTTCTTCCTGCCCGGATGGATTTTTGCCCGCCTTTGGTGTCTTCGGCTTCAACAAACACCTTTTTCCCCTGATAATAGAAGGATGTAATGTTTTCCCACCGGTGCCCGGCCATATTCCAGCGGTTTAACCGCAGGTCTTCCTCCATCATGTTCAGCACATGGAACAGGGGGCGGGCCAACCGGGGATGGGTAAGTCCCAGTCGTCTGACCATATGATTGTCTGCTTTGATTATCCTTAGGAGATCTTCATCCTGCGCTAAAAAACCTCCCTGGGAAAGGCCTCCTGGCCGTGCCAGCTGAGTGATTTCCCGGACGGATCGTCCTGTGATGGTCCGGGTTTCTTCCAGGCGTTTTTCTGAATGGAGGCCGGTTTAGGCTAATTCCGGAAAATCGGCCGTGTCGGAGACCAGCTGGTTACCCATATCTTTGTCGTTGCCCAGGGTAACCGGGATGATCGCGTATTGCCCCTGGCGGGTCACGGCTATGACATATTCTTTTCCGTCATCCCCCCAAAAAGGAGACGGCAGAGCAGGCCTGAGCGGATTCACTTGCGGGTAGATACGATAAGAAAGGGTATCCATAAGGATAACCTGGCTGCAACTGATCCCCGGGAAAAGCATCCCCGCAAAAACCAGAAGGCTGAAAACAACCATCGCGGGTTTCATGATAATGGCAAGGTAAGAATAAATACCACCCCAGGGTAGAAAAGTGGCAGAAATTTTATTACTTTGGTTTTTCCGTTTTAACGATATGGTGGCCCTTATGGACCACTTTTTATGAATCATCCATTCAATTCTTGTAGCTAAATGATTCGATTGATTCAAATTTTGTTGGGCTGCCTGCTTATCCTACCAGGCTTTGTGCACGCTGAAAAGCCTGATGCATCTCAGCCGTTTGACCACCCGGTATGACCGCGGTTCGCAGCTTCAACAACAGGTGAAACAACGATTTGAAGAGTTGATGTAAAAAATCCGGGTCCGGGGGGCATTTGACCGTTATCGTTCCGAGAGAGATAACAGATGATTCCGGAGAAGACCCGCGTTTAGCAGGCTGGTGACATGACCCTTGTCGATAACCTGTATCTTGTGGTTACCGTAACACGTCTTTTGCCGTTCATAGCGAATGAACTGGTCGTAGCGCCCCATCAGCGGAAATACATTGTTATCCTTTATTTTTTCAAAGTCGCCCTCGAAATTCAGGGTGCTGCGGAGTGTAGCAGGACTCTCCCGGCCTGCTTTTCCGGCCATTTTCCGGTAGATTGACCGGGTGAACAGGTCGTCCAGGGCTGCGCCGGCCAAAAGCGGCGCATAGATATCTGCCGTGTTGTGATGGCTGCGGTGCAGGTTGGTGACCCAGCCCCCCAGGCTGATGCCCGATACCAGGATCGGTGCAGCATATCCCTCTTCTTTGAGTTTTTGAACGACCCCTTCGATCAGTTCCACCGAAGTGCATAGCAGGGCCATGAAGTTGGACAGATCGGCAATCTTTTGCTGGTAATGTTTCAGCGAATCGTTGTGAAAAGGGGCCCGTATCGCGATGATATTGGCATCGATGGGCCCGGGTGCATCCAGGAAGATCGTTTTGAAAGAGTTTTTGGCAAATTTTCCGAAATCAAACGGGCGCTCGTTGTTGCCATGGTGGTATAGGATGGTGGGATAATCCTTACCTTTTAGCTGGTTTACGTAGAAGGCCGGATCCATTTCACCGGCAAGTGAGCCGGCCGGCACCTCGTGCCGGCCTTCCCGGATTTCGGGTATGGCCAGGGATATGTTGTTCAGGTGCTCCTGATATCCTTGGCTTTCAACGCTGTTGGAGAAAAAGCGGTTCCTGCCCGAGGCTGCCGATCCCATCAGGGCCGTGAGCCGGTCGATGAAAATGTGCTTGTTCATAGCCCCAAAGTAAAAAAGTTTTCCTTTTATAATCAAGGTTTTTTAGATGGCTTTCGTTTCAAAAGCCTTTTTTGGCGCGTTGGTCCATCACTTTGGGGTTGTGTTCAACCGAACGGATCTTTTTGCCCGAGCCAAACCGGTAACTGAAGCTGATCCATACAGGAAAACCCGACATCCGGATGTTTCCTTGTGAATCGTCCTGAAAATGCATGCCGGAGGTCTCCGAGCCCAGGTAGGTAAACGAGCGGTCCAACGGAAGGGCACTTTTCACGCCCGCTTTGAATTGCTTGCCGAAGGATTTTTCAACCGAGAAGAAGTAGAGGGGATCGTCGTATGTCATGCCCTGTATGTTGTGGTTCGCACTGTTGTACTGGAGCTGAAAGGCTGCTGTCAGGCCATGCTTGAAATCGGCCATGGCCGAAAGCCCGGCATCATATTCGATATGGCGCTGACCCTTGATTTGATAAGCTCCGGCAAGATCGTTGGGACGGGTTTGCAATTCGTACAACCGGAAATAGGGGTTCAGGGAGATCATTCCCAGCCTTACTGCCCCCTTCACCTGGATGCCGTATTGGCTTACATCCCCCAGGTTCAGGGTTTGTGTTTCAAACAGCCCCGCTGCGTTGATGTGTGTAAACCGGTTGATGACCTGTTGGGTTTGATGAAAGAACGCACTGGTGGAAAGGAAATGTCCGCCCAGGGTGGCTGTATAGGCCAGAGCCAGGTCGTGGTGCAGTTCGGGTTGGATTCCCGGGTTTCCCCTTTCTACCGAAAAGGGGTCGGGTTCGGTGGAAACAGGATTCAGCTGGTAGGCATTGGGGCGGTATAGGCTTTGCCTGTAGCTGAGCTGCAGCCGGGATGACCGGCCAAATTTATGGCTGACGGCTGCATGAGGAAGAAGGATCGCATCCCGGTTGTTGAATCCATCCGCCAGCTCAGAAAAGCTTTGTTCAGCCCTTAACCCCATGTTCAGGTCCCATCGCGAAGCGGCATACCCGGCCTGGATATACCCGGCCAACACCTGCTCGCGGTAGCGGAAAGCCTTCCGTTGGCTGTCGGTTAACTTTTGCAGGGCGCCCCGGGCTCCAAGCCTCAAATCCCATTTATCCGGCGAGAAAGCATACTCGGTTTTCAGCAGGAACAGGCTCTTTTCCGGTCTTACCTCGCTTACCGGCAGCGAAATACCGGGGGCACAGACACTGTCGGTCTGGTAGCGATTGAT
>CAJXLE010000130.1 GCA_913055895.1 uncultured Bacteroidota bacterium
CATACCCTATGTCTCCGGCGGTTCGTCGGTAACCCTTGAGTTGATCTATAAGAATGTGTTGCCCGAGGGCATCAGCCATTTTCGCATCGGCGAGACCCTTTTTTTCGGCAACAACCTGTTTACCGGTGAAGATATAGAGGAGATGGAGCAGGACATCTTCAAGTTGAATGCCGAGATCATTGAGCTGACGGAGAAACCGGTGGTCCCAACCGGCGAGATAGGTGAGAACGTGGCCGGTGAGGTCAAGGAGTTTGATGAAGACAATTATGGCAAGACCTCCTACCGGGCGATCCTTGATATTGGTTTGCTGGACATCGACCCGCAAAATATTGTTCCGCTGGATGAGGGGGTCAACATCACCGGTGCCAGCTCGGATATGATCGTGGTGGACCTGGGCACGGAGAAACCCAAATACAGGGTTGGCGATCTGTTGCCTTTCAGGATCAATTATATGGGTGCCCTTACCATTCTCAGCTCCCAGTATATTGCCAAAAAGGTGGTATGATCTTCCCGAATGGCTGATAAGACCGAAAATCCGGTAAGCTGAATGCACGCCCCGGCCTTTTTATTGTCTCTCCGGCGCGTACTGGTTCAGGGCATTCTTAAGACGGTTAAACTCATCGTCATTCAGGGCGGTGATGCTCACCGGCGGATATTTGGCTGTTCCCTGGGGCGTTTTGACGAAAAAGATGACTTTTTGCCGCAGGTTCATGGCGCTTCGCAATATCTTGTAGCCCTGGAACTGCTTTTTGTCCATTTCAATGGAAAAACGCTTGTTATGGAAGGGTTTGAGGGATATGTACCGGAAGAGCAGCTTTTCGCCTTCGTCGTTGAAATAAATGTAATTGAATTCCTTCACATATTCGTATACAATTTCCAGGATGTAAAGCAGGGTGACGATGATGG
Organism: uncultured Bacteroidota bacterium; assembly: GCA_913055895.1. Lineage (GTDB taxonomy): Bacteria > Bacteroidota > Bacteroidia > Bacteroidales > UBA12077 > JAGXLC01. The sequence continues at coordinate 907 of CAJXLE010000130.1, forward strand.
CCCAGTGGTATTTGTTCATCCCAAGGAAATTGTCGCGAATTAATTCGGTGGTAAGCAGCACGATCACCACCACGATGAAAGCAATAACGCTGATGTATTTCATCTTGCTGATGCGTACTGATTTCCTGGTATTTTCTATTTCCATCGGGTGTCCTTTGTTTTGGGTTGGCGTCTTCTCAGATCTTAGGTGAAATTGTTGCTATGAGGCTATGGGTCTTTCCTTGTTTGTAGCCTTAACTTTAAATTTTTCCTTATTGTGATTTGCGTCTTTTCAGTTCCTTCTTGATCAGGCTGAGCTCGCGGTTGGTTTGGCCTGCCACGGCCGTATTTTCTTCTGCCCTCCTGATCAGGTAGGGCATCACGTTTTTAACCGGTCCGTAGGGCAGGTATTTGGCCACCCTGTAACCCTGGTGGGCCAGGTTGAAGCTGATGTGGTCGCTCATGCCATAGAGTTGTGAGAAATAGCAGCGGGGGTCGTCTTTGGCCAGGTTGTGTTCTTCCATGAGTTCGGCCAGGTAGCGGGAACTTTTTTCATTGTGGGTGCCATTGAAGATGGCCACATGGTCGATGTTTTCGACCGAGTATTTCAGTGCGGCATCGTAGTCGCGGTCGGTGCTTTCCTTATCGGGCTGTATGGGGTCGGTATAACCGTACATGTCGGCCCACGCCCTTTCTTTCTCCATGTAGGCCCCGCGGACAAATTTGGCTCCAAAGATATAGCCTTCCTGGCGGGCGGTTTCCACCTCCTTGCGCAGAAACTCCAGGCGGTCCCAGCGGTACATCTGGAGCGTGTTGAAGACAATGGCTTTATCGCGGTTGAACTGTTTCATGTTGTTGCGCACCACCTCATCGATGATGTTTTGATAGGCTGCCTCTTCGGCATCGATGAGTATGGGCACATCGCTGTTGTAGGCGCGTTTACAGAGGGTATGTATCCGTTCGCGGAAGCGGCTGAGTTCAACTTTTTCTTCGTCGGCCATCTCAATGCCTGAGCTTGCCTTCTCGAGCACTTTGCTTTTTGCAAAAGCAGTGGGTTTGAAAACCGCAAAGGGTATGTTGTCGTTACCGGCGGCATTGTCGATGGTGTTGAGGGTTTCTTTCAGGGCCGCTTCTATGTCTTCACGGTTTTCTTTGCCCTCGACCGAATAGTCCAGGATGGATTCAACACCAAAACGGGCCATTCTCTCCACCACCGGGTTGCATTCCTGGATGGTTTCTCCCCCGCAGAAGTGTTTGTATACGGTGGGTTTGACGATCCACTTAATGGGGAAGTTGGTGGCCAGGGCCATGTTCAGGAATAGTTTGCCGGTTTTCACCACGATGGGGCGGGCCAGGGTATTGAACAGAAAATGAGACTGTTTGAGGTCGTTGTTACTTTTACTTTGAAATGCTATCTTTGTATTTTCAAAATCCAACATGGTGCTTTTATTTTTCATTTAAATATGCAAATAAATTCATTTAATAGCAAAATTTTCATCGAGACAACGGTGGGCAGTGGACTCCCCGAAGCTTTGGAGTCGTTGGCCCCCTCGCGCATCTTTGTTGTTACCGATGAAAATACCCGGCTACATTGCCTTCCTCACATAGAAGAACTGCTGGCCGGGCAAAAAGTTCACGAAACGGTGATTGGGCAGGGAGAAGGCAGTAAGACACTGGAGACCATAAAACAGCTTTGGGATTCTTTTCATTCCCAAGGTGCTGACAGGGCCGCCTTGGTGTTGGCCCTTGGAGGAGGCATGTTGCTGGATGTGGCGGGGTTTGCTGCAGCCACCTTCAAGCGTGGGATGCCGGTTATCAACATACCCACCACCCTTCTTTCCATGGTGGATGCTTCGGTTGGGGGCAAGACAGGCATCAATTTTCATGGTTATAAAAACCACATTGGTGTTTTCCGTGCCCCCTACCAGGTGATGATATACCCTGATTTCCTGAAGAGCCTTGAGCGCCGTCAGTTGTATGCCGGATGGGCTGAGATGCTTAAGCATGGCTTGATACAGTCGCGCAGGCATTTCATCCGGTTGGTGATGAGTTACCCCGAACAGTTGCCACCAGGTGAGATGGCCCATCTCATCCGTGATTCGGTCGACATCAAAAACTTTTTTGTCACCAGCGATCCATACGAGGGTGGATTGCGGAAAGCTTTAAACCTGGGTCATACCATTGGCCATGCTTTGGAAAGCCTGGCTCTTGAACGGGGGGAAACGTTGTTGCACGGGGAAGCTGTCGCTTACGGACTGCTCTGTGAGTACGGGTTGTCGGTGCACAGGCTGGGGGCGGAGTCTACCATATACAGCCAACTGGTAGATTACATCGGCCGGTCGTATCAACCCTTCAGTTTGCCATCCGGCGAATGGCCTTTATTGAAGCGTTACTTGCAGCAGGATAAGAAAAACGTCAGCAACAGGATCAACTTTACTTTGCTGCAAAATGTGGGTCAGCCTCTTGTAGATCAATATGTTGAATGGGAGTCGATAGAGGAGGTGTTGGACGAGGTATTTTCGCAATCCCGCGATCGGGTGGAGTAGGATTTTTCTCCCCGTGGATGTAAGGTTTTATTACTCTTCTGGCTGCTCTCTTTCAGACTTATTTCCTACATGTTTATGCGCGTCAGGCTTTTCAGAGGCATAAGCGATGCCGGTAAGGGTGGCGCTGGGAATCTCACCGAAGGCGGTGGTGATGGCTTTGTTGGTGATCAGCACATACTGGGCGTTGATGTTGGCGGCTTTCTTTTTCAGGATGGTTTTGGCTTTGGTCTCCAGAGACCTGGGGGTTTGATATCCGCCGCCTGATCCTTTGGTCCGGGCTTCTATCTTTCTCACTTCAAAGAGGTCTTTCGCCTTTCTTTTGTTTTTCAGAAACTTCACCTTGCGCCAGTCGTAAGTCTTTTGTTTCTCGGGCGGGTTTTCGTTGAGGATCTCCAGCCTTCCCCAGTTGTACCTGATCTTGTTCACCAGGTCCTTGTCTATGGCCTCCAGGCCGGTGTGTCTGGCTTCCCTGTAGAGTACACTGTCGTATGTGATTTTCATTACATTGACGTGCATCTCTTTGTCTTCAAAGAGATAAATGGTATCGGTTTTTTCTTTTTGATGTTCTTTCCGGGAAAAGTTTTCCTTTGCCGGCGCCAGGGTATCACCTGAAAGCTGGTCAGTGGTATCGCCAGTGGTCTCTTTGCCGGTTTGTGCAACCAGCAATACAGGTATGCAGAGCAGCCCCAGGGTCAACCCCAATATTTTGTTTTTCAAAGCCATAAAAACTATTTGATCTTACAAAAATACATTATTCCCTGCTAACTACAAAACCATTTTTTTGCAGCGAAACAGACCCGTAAAAAAACCTAAATATTTTTTGATGGTATTATGATCAAGCTGTTGAGCAAATAGACTTAACCGCGAAGGTGCTGGTAAGTTTATTTGACCGGGGTCATTTCATTTGACCACAGGAAGGGCAGGTAGACTCAGATAATGCCTTAAAAAAAGGCGGCTTCCAGAAAACAAAAAAAGCGGCTTCTGTTAAAAGCCGCTTTTAGATGGAAGGGATCGATCATTTATTTGAGGTTGTGTTTTTGGATGAACTCATCGATCAGCTCGTTCATGTCGGGTTTGCCAATCTCATCGAGGTCGTAGTAGACTCGTGTATTGGGCTTTTTGATGTTCACCACCCTGTTCAGGTCGATGGGGGTACCGATGATCACCGAGTCGCATTCGGTCTTGTTGATGGTCTTCTCCAGGTCCTTGATCTGCTCTTCGCCATAACCCATAGCAGGCAGAAGAGCTCCAATGTTGGGGTATGTCTTGAAAGTGTCCTGGAGTCTGCCTACGGTGTAAGGACGGGGATCGATGATCTCTGATGCGCCGAATTTTTGTGCGGCGACGGTGCCGGCACCGATCTTCATTTCGCCGTGGGTCAGGGTAGGACCGTCTTCCACCACGAGCACTTTCTTGCCTTTAATGACGGATACATCGTCCACCTTGATGGGGGAAGCTCCGTCGACAACGGTGGCGTTGGGGTTGACCTTCGCAATGTTTTCCCTTACGGTTTGGATGTCTTCGGGATGCGAGCTGTCGATCTTGTTGATCACCACGACGTCGGCCATACGCAGGTTGACTTCACCGGGGAAATAGTTCAGTTCGTGGCCGGCACGGTGCGGGTCGGCCACGGTGATGCTCAGGTCCGACTGGTAGAAGGGGAAGTCGTTGTTGCCGCCATCCCAGAGAATGACATCGCAACCGTCGGGGTCGTTCTCGGCTTCACGCAGGATGGCTTCATAGTCGACACCGGCATAGATTACATTGCCCCGAACGATGTGGGGTTCATATTCTTCCATCTCTTCAATGGTGCAGTCATGTTTCTTGAGGTCTTCCAGGTCGGCGAAACGCTGAACTTTTTGCTTCTCCAGGTCGCCATAGGGCATTGGGTGACGTATGGCAACCACTTTCAGTCCTTTTTCCATCAATGTTTCAATGACCTTCCTGGATGTCTGGCTTTTACCGCAACCGGTACGTACCGCTCCCACAGAGATGACAGGTTTGGTGCTCTTGATCATGGTATCTTTGGTTCCCAGCAGCATGAAATTGGCGCCGGCGCTGTGAACGATAGAGCTGACGCTCATGACATGCCGGTAGGGTACATCGCTGTATGAGAATACGCAATCGTCCACTTCCAGTTCTTTGATCAGTCTTGGCAGATCTTCTTCAGCATAAATGGGGATTCCATCGGGGTAAAGATCTTCTCCGGCGAGACTGGCAGGGTATTTTCTGCCTTCAATGTCGGGGATCTGAGCGGCTGTGAAGGCGACTACATTGAAATCGCTGTTTCCACGGAAGTAAGTGTTGAAGTTGTGGAAATCCCTTCCCGCTGCTCCAAGAATGATTACATTTCTTTTTGCCATAACGTTATTGTTTTGATGTTTAGTGATTAATTGACGTTGTTGTCGCACAAATTTATATCATTCAGGGGAATTTCTTCTCATCTGTTTCAAATCTTTCTGCTGATAACCTGGCGTGGTTTTGTTTTGATAAAAGGCACATTATCAGGAGCCTGTATGCGCCCCGATGGATCCGTTCGTGGATGTTTAGAAACATGTAAGGTCCCGGCACCATGCATGATGACTCTTTATCCTGCCAACTGGATGATCATCATGGATGCTTCGAACATTTTTGTTATTTTAAAGTCTAACCAGGTGGTAAGATCAAAGGCAACTCATGAATTTACTGGCTCATATTTATTTGTCGGGAACAAGTGAAAAAGTGAAGGTTGGCAATTTTGTCGGTGATTATGTGAAAGGCAGAGGCTACAGGAATTATCCGCCAATGATCAGGAAGGGCATCCTGCTGCACCGCACCATCGATACTTTTACGGACCACAGCAGAGAGCCCAGGCAGGTGAAGAAACTTCTCAGGCCCTTCTACCGCAAATATGCGGGCATTGTGGTGGATGTATTTTACGATCATTTTCTGGCCAACAGCTGGGAAAATTATTGCAGTGTGCCGCTTGCGGAGTTTGTAGATGATTTTTACCGCATACTGAATGCCAATTTTGATGTCCTGCCACCGGCCGTGCAGGGTTTTGTTCCACGCATGATAAAACACAACCGGCTTTATTCTTACACAAAAGTGGAGGGCATCGAAAAAGCCCTGGAGGTGATGGCCCGCTATTCTTCACTTCCCGCTCAAACCCCGAGGGCTATGGATGTATTGGAGACGCATTATGATCTGATCAACGAGAATTTTCAGCGTTTTTTTCCGCAGATAATTCACCATGTATCCGGGGAATACAGTCTGGACATTGAATATCAGAGGGGAATGGAATAAGTTGTCTTTTTTTTCTAATTTTTTTACCTTTGCGAGCTGGCCAGAGCGGCCGCTTTTAATTGTAACCCATTGTCTATGAAGCAGAAAAACCATTTTGAGTCGGTAACTATCGATCCCAGGTCACAACGTTTGGTAAACATCTTTTTGCGTGAGAATCCCGAATTGGAAGAGATATTCAAGGGATCTGATGATGAGGGTGAACTTTATGCCAGTTTGCGCAAATGGATCCTGGATCAGATTGATGACGATTCGGTGGCTTTGAAATATTATTCGGGTGAGGCTGAAGGCCGTGATGCCTTTAAGCAATTGAAGTGGAGCGAGTATGCTGCCATCAGGATACTGGATTACATCGACCATGAGGGGATGGAGTATGTTGATCCCAACCTTCGCGGAGAGCGGTATTACAACAACCCTTTTCGCCTTCTCTGGCTGGCAGTGCGATATGGCAAAGGCGGTGCCAAACCTGCTTTCTTTGAGGACATGTTGCAACTTTTTCGTCAGGCCAACGGCAAGATGAAGCGGACCATGCCCGACCAGCAGAAGGTTTACGAATGGATGGACCGTCACCCGTCTGGTCTGGATGGAGACGTTATTGAGATGCGGAAGGAGAACAAGGACCGCATCATTCGTATACTGATCCGTAAAATAGAGGAGGGTGAGTTCACCTCTTCCGTCTATACCTTTGATCCCAGCTGGAGCCAGGAGGATAAGTATAAGAAGATGCTTGAGTGGTGGGATTCTAAAGTTTTTCATCTGAAGTTTGCCGTCCGCACGCCGGCTTTGTTGAATGAGTTGCTGGATGATTCCCTGGACCCCGATACCATGGACATACTCTATGAGGCTCGAGAAGCAGGGATCCCCATTTTTGTCAATCCTTATTACCTCTCCTTGCTCAACACCCGCAAGGTAGGTTCCCATGTAGGGGCCGACCAAACCATTCGGGATTATATTCTTTACAGCCGACAATTGGTTGAAGAGTTCGGACATATTGTCGCCTGGGAGAAAGAAGATGAGGTGGAACCCGGCAAGCCCAATGCCGCCGGTTGGTTGTTGCCTGAAGGTCACAACATACACCGCCGTTACCCGGATGTGGCCATCCTGATACCCGATTCGATGGGGCGTGCCTGTGGCGGTTTGTGTGCGTCCTGCCAGCGCATGTACGACTTCCAGAGTGGCAACCTGAACTTCAACCTGGACAAGCTCAAGCCCAAGGAGAGCTGGCCGCAGAAGCTTCAGCGGCTGATGGAATATTTCCGCAACGACACCCAGTTGCGCGATATTCTCATCACTGGTGGCGATGCCCTGATGAGTTCGGACAAATCCCTTCAACGCATCCTGGATGCTGTCTACGAGATGGCCCGACAAAAGCGTGAAGACAACCGGTCCAGGCCTGACGGTAAAAAGTATGCCGAGATGGTTCGTGTTCGTCTTGGAACACGTTTGCCCATCTATTTGCCGCAGCGCATCAGCGATGAGCTGATTGAGATCCTTTCCGCCTTCAAGGAAAAAGCTTCTGAGATTGGTATCCAGCGGTTTGTCATACAAACCCATTATGAGTCGGCCATGGAGATTACCCCCGAGTCCCGGGAGGCTGTCAGCAAGCTGATTGCAGCGGGCTGGACGGTGACCAACCAGCAGGTCTTTACGGCTGCCGGATCACGGAGGGGACATACGGCCAAACTCAGGAAGGTGCTCAGTGAGATAGGCGTTCTGCCTTATTATACTTTCACGGTAAAAGGTTTTATGGAGAATTACCACAACTTTGCCACGAATGCCCGGTCGGTGCAGGAGCAGGTTGAGGAGAAGCGATTGGGGGAGGTTTCTTACCGAAATTTTGAAACCATCCGTCATTTTACCAACCAACCCACGCAGATGGTGGACAACATCCGTAAGGTGCTCGAGGATGAAGACAAACCTTTCCTGGGTACCGACCGCAATGTTTTGAACATGCCAGGAGTTGGTAAGAGTTCGACTTTCCGGACCATCGGTCTGACGCGTGAAGGGCGCCGCATCCTTCAGTTTGATCACGATGCCACACGGCGCCACAGTCCGGTGATTGATAAGATGGGTAAAATCACCATCGTCGAATCCAAGTCGATATCCGACTATATGAAGCAATTGGAGGATATGGGAGAAGACATCAGTGAATATTCGGATCTATGGGGCTATTCGCTGGGAGAGACCGAGGAGCGGGTGCCGATATATGAATATCCTGGTTACGACTTTGACGTCACCGATGAACTCTCCAACTTCAGCATGTCGGAGTCACAAGTGATCTAAAACGGTCCGGCTTTGGATTTATCTGGGTCCGGTCGCCTTTTTACTTTGATTTAACCCGGCAACTTGTTATTTTTGAATGAAGATCCTGTTTGCTTCGTGAAACTGTCGGTTTATCGGGCACCTTATGAAGCAGACAGGGAATGGTTTTTCTGTGCCTGTGAAATTGCTCTTGATGGATGATATGAACACAAAAAAGCCGGCGGGGATCTTTTCCCCTGTCAGGTGGGTTGGGATGCTCATGCTGCTTTGTGTGGCTGCCTCACAGAACAGTCTGGCCCAGGTGGGAGGAGAAAGCACCTATGGTTTCCTGAACCTGACCACCTCGGCAAGGGCTGTTTCCCTGGGCTCCAAGACCATAGCCATTGACGACGGCGACCTGGCCCTTACCCACTATAATCCTGCCTTGTTGAGACAAGGCATGCAAAACCACCTGGCCCTTAATTATGTCAGTTATTTTGCCGGCATACAATATGGCTATGCCTCCTATGCTCCTGACCTGGGCAGACGCTTTCACTATTCTGGCGGGCTGCATTATCTGAACTATGGATCGTTCCAGGGTGCCGACGAGGAGGGGGTACGAAACGGCGAATTCACGGCAGCTGAATATGCCCTGAACCTGACTGCCTCCTGGCAGTTAGATACCAACTGGCGGGTGGGTGTTCACCTGAAACCTGTTTTTTCAGATCTCTACGAATACCAGTCTTTTGGCCTGGCATCCGATTGGGGCCTTACCTACACCGACAGCAGTGGGCTTTTCTCTGCCGCCCTGGTGGTCAAGAACCTGGGAAGCCAGATCATACCTTATCGCAGCGGCCATTATGAATCTCTGCCTTTTGAGGTTCAATTGGGCGCCTCCATTAAGCTCCGCCACGCT
>CAJXLE010000131.1 GCA_913055895.1 uncultured Bacteroidota bacterium
AGTCAGTTCTATTGCCGTCTCACATCTTTGATAGTCCGCATTGCGATCTTCTAATCTGTCGTTGGTCGATGCATGAGCCAGTCCCACGCCCAGGCTGTTGTCGTGGTCCATACCCCAGGGAGCATTGTAATGAAAACCCAATGCCAGGTAAAAATCGTTAAGGCTGCATGGATCGGGTGAATGACCCAGTTGCAGGAACGAACCCAGCCTGGTTTGTTCTTTGGAATTCATGGAAAGCGCCTGGTCGATCAACAGATAGAAGCCTGAGGCTCCTGTGTGACTGACTTGCGGATTGCAACGATGCGGGAATGTGCCACCGTGATAGAAAAGTCCCATTTTATATTTGCCGGGCATCTTCATAAATTCTGTTTCCCACTGAGCCTCTCCTATATAAAACAAACCCCTGGATGGATGAAGGTTTAGGTCTGTTCCCAGATTGGTGCGGGTGATCTTTCCTGGAAAGCCATTGTATATCCCGCCCCGGATTTTGAGCCCTGGAGTGAACCTATAACTGAAGGCTGTTCCCAGGGTTGTGGAGGGGAAAATGGATACCGGTACATTCAGGGAGGCCACCGGCATGATGCCGAAGGAACTGTTGATGTAATGACCGGCGTAATCGCTGGTGAAGAAAAGGGTGTTCATGTCGTGTTTGCCCAGAAGCAGGGTAGTTCTGCCCAGTTCATGTCTGTACCAGAATTGATAAAGGTAGGTGTAGTTGCCATGCTCAATGTTGGAGAAAACCTGTGCATCACCGGTCAGCTTATTTGTGGGCTGGTGGCCATAGGTGGATTGAAGCTGTATCTTCCATCTTCCGTTCTGCCACCAATTCGCCTTTTCGGTATCCACGTCCAGGTTGAACTGGATAAGTCCCATCTGGGCATAGCCGGATTTTATGCCCCCTTTCATGTTGCCTGCAAAATCCTGGGTAAGTGACACCGAGAAGTGGTCTTGTTTGTTCTGAGCTGAAACGTGCAATGTCTGGAGCAATAATAAAAATATGATCAACATCTTTTTAATAATGCGCAAAGGTGTCATGGTTGTTATGTTTTTTATACCAGTGACACCGGCTGCCAACTTTTTATTACAGCAAGCTCAAATTTTTATTGGGTGATTTTCGTTTTTCCTGTCTTAGCGGGTAAAAACTCCAGGAGGTCGCTTGAAGGAAGCTTTGGGCTTTGTTGGACAGCAGGGGCACTGACAGGGACCGTCAGTACTGGGCCAGGATTTTCCGGAATTTTTCATTGGGAAAGATGCCCTCGTCGTCCTCTGCAAACTCCGGTTTCAACCTTTCCACAAAATACATGTCGATGTCTTCGGCGTTGTTTTTAATCTTGATTTTCCCCCGGTAGGTGCATTCGAAATAGTCCTTGATGTACTCATAGGTGGTTCCCGAGATATTCACTTTGCCCACCTGGCCTGTTTCTTCCATCCTGCTGGCAATATTGACGGTGTTTCCCCAAATGTCATAGGCAAATTTCTTGGCGCCGATGACCCCGGCCATGACCCTGCCTGTGTGTATGCCCAGGCGAAGTTTCCACGGCCGCTCCCCCCATGAAGTCTTTACCTTGGCCATGTCGCTCACGAATTTTTGGATCTCCAGACTGGCCAGGGTCACATCAAACGGGTTGCTGTAGTTTTTCAGCGGCAGGCCCCCGGCACACATATAGGCATCACCCATGGTCTTGATCTTTTCCAGGTAATGGTCTTCGATGATCTCATCAAATTTTCGCACATAACGATTGAGCTCGGTGATCAACTCATCCACCGTCATGGTCTTGGTAAGGGTGGTGAAATTTTCAAAATCTGCGAACAGCACGGTCACCATCCTGTATTTCTTGGATTTGGCCTTGCCCTTTCTTTTCAGCTGTTCAGAGATCTCGTGGGGAAAGAGGTTGGCCAGCAGCTGCTCTGTCTTTTTCTTTTCGACGTATAATTTGGATATGTCGGTTTCAACTGCTATGATCCTGTCCAGGTTCCCCTTTTCATCTTTAAGGGGAGTGAGGGTTGTTTGCAGCCATTTGGAATGTTCGTTTCCTGTTCTTATCTGATGTTCCAGGGTCAGTCCCTGTTCCCCGTTTTGAAACTTGTTAAGGGCCCATTGGAAAACCTCGCTGTTTTTAGAAAACACATAGTGGCCATGGTTCTCGAGGTATTCATTAAAGGGACATTCGTATATCTCCTCGAATCCGCCATTTACACTTTCAGCACTTCCATCCGGGAAAAGCCTTATCACAGCATTGACAGATTTTTCCACCTCGGGGGGGTGTTCAGGCAGGTCGTACCCATCGGTTTTTGGCTTTCTGGCTTTCCCCTGATGCATATGCTTTTCAACCGCTTTCAGGCGGTAAAGGAACTCTTTTTTATCCAGGGGTTTGAGGATAAAATCAAACAAGCCCATGTTGAGCATCCTGGGCAGCTTTTCCTTCTCCGGATCCTCAGAAAGGAGCAGAACGGGAGTTTGACTGAATGATTCGTGCCTGAGCAATGTCTGTAAGGCTTGCAATCCTTCCTGATGGACTACCGGAGCATCGAGAAGTATGTAATCCGGGCTTATTTGCGTGCTTTCATCGGAAATTTCATCCAGAGATACCTGTTGAAATTTAAATGAACCGTTTAGTTCTATCTCAAGTTCATCTATCTGGGCTTTTAGTGCCTCGCTGTGGCTAATTACCAGAACCCGGTTGATCATGGTATTCTAAAATTGATGGTGGGTAAAAGTAACAATCATCATACATAAACCCAATAATATTTTTATAAGGCGATGGTTTTTGGTGATGAAACATGAATATGTAGAAGTATCTTACGGTTGTGAAAAGCCATTGTTTCATTCTGACCTGCTGAAATGGTAATGCCTGTGAGGAAGGAGGGCGGGCATTGTTTAAATTTAATGGGTTGATTTTTAAACAAAATTAATTGCCGGGTTGTTAGGTGAAGAAACTTAAATGTTTACTACTATGAAAGAACTTGGCAATGCCACCTTTGAAAATTATGTAGGTATGGAACAAGGGTTCTCAGAAATGGGATACCAGATTGTTGCCCACATACTTACGCTTGGTTATGCTGTTATGCTGGCCGGGCTGTTTTATTTTATCCTAACCATGAAAACCGTGGCACCCCGTTACAGGATTTCCTCGGTTTTGTCTGTAGTGGTAATGGTTAGTGCCTTTTTGCTGCTCTTCAAGCAAGCCAGTAACTGGTCGGACGCTTTCCAGTTCAATGCGGAGAAGGGACGTTACTTCCTTGCCGCAGGTGCCGATCTTTTTAACAATGGTTACCGTTATTTGAACTGGCTGATCGATGTCCCCATGCTCCTTTTCCAGATACTCTTTGTAGTAGCCCTGACACGCAGCAATTTCGCCAGCATCAGGAACCAGTTCTGGTTTTCAGGTGCGGCCATGATCATCACGGGTTATATCGGGCAGTACTATGAGGCGACCAGTCCAACTGCCTACTTCATATGGGGCGCTGTCTCGACTGTCTTTTTCATCCACATCCTGATTTTGATGAACCGCGTGATCAGGGAAGGGAAGGAAGGAGCCCCAGAGAAAGCCCGCAAAGTACTCTCTCAAATCTGGGTGCTCTTTGTGGTGGCATGGATGCTCTATCCTGGTGCCTACCTGATGCCGCACCTGGTGGGTATTGAAGGTGCCTTTTTTAGCGAGATCGGGGTAGTGGCCCGCCAGATCACTTATACCATAGCCGACGTGAGTTCGAAAGTCATATATGGCGTCCTGCTCACCGTGGCTGCCCGGGCTATGAGCAAACAGGAGGGATATGATTACAAGGAGATGACAGCCTGAGCCTGGTAATTTCTCTACACTATATACCCGGGTTGGAAGAATGAGTGTGTCTCAACCCGGCCCCGGTGAATAAAAGCCTGCTTGCTGCAGGCTTTTTTTACGTTTTCTTGACCAGGATGCTGCTTGCCAACTGCCGGTCCATGGCTGCCTGGGTGCGATCGATCTGGAGAATGAAGACAGGATAGGTCTGCAGCACCCTTATGATCCTGCCCGGTACAATGCCCATGGCCAAAAGTTTTTGCAGGTTTTTGGTGTCGTCTGTCCGCAGACGCTCCACTATGGCGGTTTCTCCCTTTCCCAGCCGCACGAGGGAAGTTCCCCTGTCATGCTCGCCGGGTTCTTGATGGGTTTCATGCATAGGGGCTGTATTTTTTTGGAATGCAAGATGCATGGTGTTGATCTGCTCGCGTGTCCATTGACAGAACAAAACGAGGAGGGGGTATGTTTTTACACTTCTGACATTCATGATTTTTGTTTTTTGGTAAAGAGGTTTTTTAAAAAGTTTAATGATGCGGGTTCGGGGATGGTCTCGTAGCCGCAATTCGGACACTTGATCAGCTTGCAGTTTGAAATCGGGCAGCTGCCGCAGGCAGAATAGCCCTGTTCTTCAGTAAACTCCATGCCACAGAACGAGCATTTGATGGTCTTATCCATATCACAAGGTTATTTGAAAAGTATTGAAAACAAAGTTTAAAAGCATACCTGTGGAGAAAGCCAATACCAGTACAAAAAGGAAGATGGCTATGGCCGTTTTGGTCCCCCTTTCCTTAAACATTACCATGAGCTGTGCGATGCAGGGTACAAACAGGGTCAGCACCACAGCAGCGATGGTCAGCTGGTTGGCCGAAAGCATTTCCTTCATGTCATACAGTCCGGCTGCCCCATAATCGCGCCTGAAGAAACCGAAAAGGAACACATCGGTGGTATTGTCGGGAAGTCCGATGGCCCTGACCAGCGGTTCCATGGCTTCAAGGATATAGGGAAACACCCCTGTGATCTGCAACAGCCAGATGGCTACGCTGGCTATGATGAAAAGGGGAAACACCTCCTTCAGGTACCAAACGATGCGGGTATAGGTTTTGGCCAGGACGTTCCCCAGGCGGGGTATTCTCAGGGGAGGAAGCTCCATGAAAAAGGTGGGCTTTTGTCCCGGCAGGATTTTAGACACCAGGAAACCCACCAGAAGGAAATTGCCGATGATCACAAGGGTCCAAACCAGCAGGGCACCGGGGAAGGGCGAGAGCAGGGCAAAAATTACCCCCAGCTGTGCCGAGCAGGGTATGGCCAGTGCCAGCAACATCGTTGCAATGACCCGTTCGCGTTTGGTTTCCTGCGTCCGTGTGGTGACGGTGGCCATCGTATCGCATCCCAGTCCCAAAACCATCGGTATTACCGCCCTGCCGCTCAGTCCTATCTTTTTGAAGATCCGGTCGATCAGCAGCGACAGACGGGGCAGGTAACCGGTGTCCTCGATGATCGAGAAAGCAAAGAAAAAGGTCCCCACCACCGGCAGGATGATGGCAATGGCATAGGTGAATCCCAGGGTCACCAGTCCGTAGTCGCCAATGACCAACTGCTGAAGGACCTCGGAGGATGTCAGGTTTTTGACCCCTTCTGCAATGGCCGGGTTGATGTGTTGGCCAAAAAGTTGCCCTTCTATGAAGTCGACGATGGTGCCTGCCCCGAAGACACCCACAAATTTATAGAACACCAGGTAAAGGATCAGAAGCATGATGGGCACACCCGTCAGGGGCCTGGTCATAAGGGAACTGAGTTTTTCTCCCAGGTTGAAAGGCTTTTTTCTTGTTACAGTGGTCACTGCCTGTGAGATTCTTTCCGCCTCCCCGTGTATGCTGATCTTCATGCTGTAGATAAGGGATTCGTCGGTATCTTTTTCTGCATCACTGATCAGGCGCTGTATCTGATCATATTTGTCGGGTTCTGCATGCTCTACAAGACGGTGGGCATCCTCATCGCGTTGCAGCAACAGCTGGGCAAGGCTTCTGCGGTCCAAGGTGTAGTTGGTTCCCAGGGTGTGGGTGATCGAGCGGACTTTTTCTTCCAGGTTGGTTTGAAAAGGTATCACCTCCCGATGGTTCGCCCGGCTATAGTTGAGTATGTGATAGAGAACCTGGTTCATGCCCTTGCCGGTCACCGCTACGGTGGGTACCACCGGTATACCTGTTTCTTCCGAGAGCTTTTGGGTGTCTATGCGCAGTCCTTCCCGCTCGGCTTCATCCATCATGTTGACCACCAGGATGACTTTCATGCCCGTCTCAGACAGCTCCAGGGCCAGGGGCAGCATCCGGGTCAAATTGCGGGCATCCACCACATGAAGGACATAATCAGGCTGGCTGTTGATCAGCGACATCTTGGCCACCCGCTCTTCTTCGGTTATGGGCAAAAGGGAGTACATCCCCGGCAGATCCCACAGGTCATAGGTATCCGTTCCTATTGTCATCTGGCCACGGTCTACCGCCACGGTCGTCCCGGGATAGTTGGATACGGCCACCTTCGAGCCTGTCAGTCGGTTGAACAACAGGCTCTTGCCCACATTGGGCTGGCCGGTGAGGGCCATCCACTTTTGGCTCGTGATCTTTTCCGGTCCTGTGTTGTGGCAGGAAGTACCTGCCGTTTTTGTATGTTGATTGCTTGTTTTGGTTTTCGTATTCATAATCCTCATGCATTATCGATAATTCCAATGTATCCTGAAAGTTCCTGCCCAGGCATTTTCGAGGCCGGGATTCATTCCTGGATGAATGATGTATTGTATGTCGGGTTGCAAGGTAATTTGATCCGTGATGGCATAGCGGTAGGTGAATTCCACCACCGTTTCGCACCTGCGCAATTCTTTTTCCCGGGCTTCTGCTAAGCGGTCTTGCGCCGAAGCATGAGCCAGGGCCAGGCCAGCTTCATCTTTACCACCGGGATGCAACAGGCCGGTGTAATTCATGCCGAAGGCCCAGTAAAAATCATTGATGCTGCTGACATCGGGAGAGTATCCCAGCTGAAGAAAGGTCCCCAAACCTTTCCTGCCATCTTTTCCTGCGGACGTTAACATCTGATCGGCCATGAAGTATACACCCCCTGCGCCTGGTTGTTGCCTGCTGTTTTTGGTGGGTGTGGAGAATGATCCGCTGTGATGAAAAGCGCCGACCTTGTAGGTCCCGCTCAATGCTTCAAAGGGGTTTTTCAGGTGAAATTCCCCAATGTAAAAGAAGCCATGGTCGAACCCCAGGTTGAGATCGGTGCCGAAATTTGATTGGGTGATCTCTCCGGGAATTCCGTTATAGATACCTGCCTGGACTGACATGTTCGGGTTGATGGTGTAATGGCCTGTCAGGCCCAGGGTGGTATTGGGAAATATGGAAACCGGCACATTCAGGGAAGCCAGTGGCATGATGCCGAAGGAACTGTTGATGTAAGTCCCTGCCATACCGCTGGTGAAAAACTGGGCGTTCATGTCATGCTTGCCCAAAAGCAGCGAGAGATCGCCAAGGCTTTGTCGATACCACAGCTGGTAGAGATAGGTATGGTTGCCGTTCTCTATGTTGTTGTACACCTGCAGATCACCCACAAACTTTTCTGTGGGTCTGCCGCCATAGGTATTTTGGATATGAACTTTGAATGTTCCACCCTTCCATAGATTCATATTTTCCGTGTTCATGGCGAAATCCAAATTGATCAGCCCCAATTGTGTCTCTCCCGTTTGAGCGCCTCCTGACAGGTTGCTGGTTACATCCTGGGTGATGGAGGCATTCAGGACATTATCTTTTTCCTGTCCCTGAAGCGTTGGACTAACGATTGCTGAAAGCATCCCTGCAATTGTAGATAGAAGATACCTGGTTTTCATATCTATATAGGTTTTGTTGGTATTCAGGAACAAAAATAGCTGTGAGCATAATAACAGGCAATCCCAACATGTTGGGATTGTTTGTTAAGGCAATAAAAAAAAGAGTTGGCGGGACTATTCAATTTGATCCCTGGGGATGAGGTTGTTCAAAACGGCATAGACGGTAAGGCCGCTGACCGTTTTGATGCCCAGCTTGGAGGTGATGTTCTTGCGGTGGGAGATGACCGTGTGCCTGCTGATGAAAAGCCGGTCGGCTATCTGCTGATTGGTGTAACCCAGGGCCACCTGTTTGAGCACCTCGGTTTCCCTTTCGCTTAGGAGGGCATTTTTATTTTTGTTTTCAGGTGTTTCGGCCAGCAATTTTTCCAGAACAGGAATGATCTCTTCTTTGGAAGCATACCTGTTCATGATGTCATGGAAATGTCTGCTGGCGGGAATATTTTTGTCCTTACCGGTTAATGCAACAACCCGGGCGTTTCCCCGCAGTTGAAAAAATATTTCCCGCTGGTCTTTTGAATGGAGTAGCCGGACATCTATAAAAACAAAATCCGCTGTATTGGTTTCGAGGTAGTGGTTGAGTTCTTCCAGCTCATCTATAAAGACCACCTCTGCCTGCAGGATGTCGCTGATCACCGCAGATATGCCCCTTTTCATCAAATAGGAAGGTTCGGCTATGACAATATGCTGAGCCATGCTTTAACCGGAGTTTTGCATCAACTGTTGTTCAATTTTTCTCAGGGCAGGCAGGAGGATGATGTCTTCCAGTCGTTCGTGATCCTTAAGGTCTTTTTCAAAGATAAAAAGCCAGTATAGAAGGTTGTTGCAGAGTGCGTTGTCATAATCGGGCGGCAGGTATTTGATGATGATGTTTTTCAGGTCCAGCATTTTGGAGACAACGTTTTCATGCTCCTCTGAGTGGGCGTCATAGGAAAAGTTGTAGGCCGAGCGGATCTCTTCCAGGCCCTGGGATACCTGTCCTATCCTGGTCAGGGCCTGGACATAAGGGAAGAAATGTTCCTCTTCGCTGCGCAGGTGATTTTCCAGTTCCTTTTTGTATTTGCTGAAGAAATCTTTGATCATTCCCAGGTTGTCGCAATCCGTTGAGCAGGATCCAATTAGGTCTTCCACCAGCTGCTGGGTTTCCGGCAGCATTTTTTGCCGGTAAAAATCGTGGGTCTTCAGCAGGTAATCGACGATCATGTCGACCGGATATGCCCGCATCTTTTCCCGGGGAAAGTAAGTCTCATCATGATAGGCGTTGACAATGTCCAGGAAGAAGGAGAGGTTCACATCATATTGTGCACAAACTTCCTCCACCGTCTGATCGCCGAAGCCGAGCCGGATGCCAAAACGGTTGATCACCGGAAGCAGCAGATGGTTCATATGGATCACATCTGCCATCTTGGTCCCGGCCGTTACCAGCTGTTGTTGGGTCATAATTTGTTTTTGTGTTTGGGGTTATACCCGCTCATTCCACCCCGCTCATTCCACCCCGCTATTCCACCCCGCTAAGCGGTTCTTTTACCGCTAAGCGGGGTGGAAAATAAATCACCGTGTGGTGTCTCTCTGTGCCTGCTGCTTAAGGTCTTGCAGGGTTTGCTGCAGGTCCTTCAGGGCCTGGGAGGCCTGGTCGAAGCGTTGCTCACCCATGTTGCGCAGGTAATCCTGCAGGTACTGGTCGGCATTTTCGATCAGCTGCCTGTTTTCCGGTGCAGGACCTTCGGCTTCACGGGGTTGGGCTTCTTTCTTTTCTTTGGCCGCTTCAGATATCTGTTTGACCGGCTCCCCGGCAAAGATGCCTTCAAGGGCTTTTGCGAAGGAGGTGGCATAACTCAGGTTGTCGCCGTGCATCAGCGCCACCAGCCTCAGCTCCGGGTAGGCAGCCGTCTCACTTTGCAGGTAAATGGGTTCGACGTACATCATGGTCTCTCCCACGGGTATGGCCAGCACGTTGCCGCGGATCACGCTGGAGCCCCTTTGGTCCCATAGCGTCAGCTGACTTGACAGTTCCGCGTCCTGGTCGATCTTGGTCTCCACCTGCTGGGGCCCGAGTATACGTTTTTCCTTGGGAAACTTGTAGGCCAGGAACCTGCCGTAGTCTTCGCCGTCGCTCAACCCGGCTATCCAGCCGATCAGCACCTGCCGGTTTTTGGGTGTGAAGGGC
>CAJXLE010000132.1 GCA_913055895.1 uncultured Bacteroidota bacterium
GATCCGGATATGCGGGCCGGACTGGGCCACTCCTTTTCCAAGGGCGAAATACAGGATGAAACCCAAATACTGGCTCAAATGTCCCATCCCCTGGCCATTTTTCACGGAAAAGAAGATCAGCTCATCCGTGGTGATTACTTCGATGAACTGACTTTGCCCACATTGTGGCACGAAAAGGTTCAGTATATTGACCAGGCCGGACATTGCCCCCAATGGGAAAACCCTGAAAAATTCAACGAGCTGCTCAACAACTTCATAAAGGAGATGGGTTAACCCAAAATTATTCGTCTCTCAATGATTCGGCCGGGTTGACCGTGGCAGCAAGCATGGCCCGGTAACCAACTGTGATCAGTGCTACCAACAGGGCAATGGCCGGGGCTGCGATGAAAATCCACCAGCTCAGATCGATGCGATAGGCAAAATGATGGAGCCAGTCATTCATAAAATAGTAACCAAGCGGCCAGGCCAGCAGGGTGGCAACACCGATCAATATAAAAATTTCCCTGGAAAGCAAGCCTAAAATGCGGTTGACGGAGGCACCAAACACTTTGCGGACCCCAATCTCCTTGGTTCGCTGGGATGCCATGAAAGAGGCCAGGCCCAGCAATCCCAGGCAGGAAATGAAAATGGCCAGCAGGGAAAAAGCCTTGAAAAGGGTTCCTGCCTTCTGTTCCTGCCGATACTTGGCCTCCCAGTCTTGATCCAGGAAAGTGTAATTCAAAGGGGTTGAGCGCACAAAACTTTTCCATTGGCTCTGAATATATTCAAGTGTTTTGTCGGTATTGCGCGGGCGAATCCTTATCGAAAGCATAGAGTAATTTTCACCGGGATAAAACATGATCAATGGCTGGATTTGGTGGTGCAGCGACCGGAAATTAAAATTTTTCGCCACGCCCACCACCTGCATGCCCAGGTCTTCTCCTTCCCTGCCCTGCATGAGGGTCACTGTCTTACCCACCGCCTCTTCAAATCCAAACTTGCGCCTGGCAGCTTCGTTGATGATCACTCCCATGGAGTCGCTCGGATGTTCGTGGGAAAAAAAACGACCCTGCGACATCTCGATGCCATAGGTGTCATCAAAATAACCATCAGCCCAGGAAAAATGCAGCACCATAGATTCTTTGGGAGAACCTCCCTCCGGATAAAAGGCAGTGGTAGAATAAGTACCACCGGGTATAGCACCTGAGTAGCTTGCATTCAGTATGTTGGGGTGACCCAACAGCTCCTGGCGAAAAGCTTCATGGTTGGTTCCCAGTTCACTTACGCGGTTGACCACAACCACCTGGTCCTTATGAAACCCCAAATCTTTCTGCTGGATGTAATGCATCTGCCGCCCGACAACAATGGTACTGATGATCAGCACAATGGTTACCAGAAACTGGAAGGTAACCAGGATGCCCCGCAGCCGGGAGTTCTTTGAGCCGCCACTGAGTCTGCCTTTCAGTACGGTTATGGGATTAAAGGCTGAAAGGTAAAAAGCCGGATAGCTTCCTGCCAGCAATCCCACCAGCAAGCCAATGACCAGCAGTCCCACAAGAAAAAGCGGGTTGCTGAAATACTGTATATCAAGGTTTTTATCAGCCAGGTTGTTAAAGAAAGGCAGTGCCACCTCCACAAAGACCATGGCAAGAAACAGTCCCAGGAAGGTAATCATCATGGCTTCGGTGATGAACTGGCCAATCAGCTGCCTTCGTGAGCTGCCGTTGACCTTTTTGACCCCAACTTCTTTTGCCCGGTTGGCCGATTTGGCCGTGGAGAGGTTCATAAAGTTGATGGCCGCGATGATGATCAGGAAAACAGCAATCACCGAAAAGAAATAAATGTTGTTGATGTTGCCCATCTCAGCAATCTCAAAATCATAATCCGAATGCAAATAGATGTCTTCAAGCGGCTGAAGATGATACGTCCAACGGTTGCCTTCCTCATGAAACTCCTCCAGGGTAGCGCCAAAGATCTCTTTGATCTGGGGTCCCACGTATTTCCTGACCATACCGGGAAACTGGCTTTCAACCTGCCCCGCGGAAGCGCCTTCCTGCAGCAATATATAAGTATACACATTGGTGGAGAGCCACATCTGGTTGTCTATGCGATCGGATGACAGGTAGGACACCAAAAGGTCGTATTGAAAATGGGAGGTTTCCGGGCAGTCCTCCACCACCCCGCTGACCTCCAGCTCCAGGTCGCGATCGGCCCATTCCAGGGTTTTTCCAACAGGAGATGCATCCCCGAAATATTTCCCGGCCATGCTTTCGGTAAGAACAACTTTCCGTGGCCCATTAAGGGCCTGTTGTGGGTTTCCCTTAATGAAAGGAATCGTAAAAACGTCGAATATTGTCGAATCGGCAAAAACAAGATGGTCTTCGATGTACTTTTTGTCCTTTAACTGGATCACCGACTTGTCTTGCGGCTGAATGCGTACCGCTTCCTCCACAGCAGGCAAGTCATCCTTCATGATGGGCGCCATGGGGTTGGAAGAAACGGCCACCCGCAGGTTGTTGGAGCGGATCTTTCCGTCCAGGGCCACCCGGTATATCCGGTCGGCTTTTTCATGGTGTTGGTCGTAACTGAGCTCATCCTGTACATAGAGCATGATCAAAATGGCGCTTGCCAGTCCGATGGCCAGTCCAAACACATTAATAACCGTATATCCCTTGTATTTTTGAAGTGTGCGCAGGGCGATTTTAAGATAATTCCTGATCATAATGCCTGTTTTTTGGAATTGGTTTCGTTGTCTTGATGACAAAGCCTGTGCCATTATGATTATATTATTGTTAAGCAGATACTTAACCCGCAATAAAACATAAAAAACTGTACGGTTTGAAGCAAGCTGTGTTCGAAAACGTACAGTTCCAGGAGCCTTACAAGGGATTGCTCCTATCAGATGGAGGTAAAGAGAAAAGAAGTCCCGGAAGTTTGGATGGGCTTTTTAAAGAATCAAGAGAACGAGAGAAATACTAAAAAGAAATACTTAAATTGAGAGAACCCTGAAAAAGAGAGAAATTCCAAGACGTATATAAATTCTGGAAAAGCGAGCTTCAAAAAAGGAACTTCCCAAGGGCTGGATGATCGTCTAAAAGCACAAAAACTGTTTAGAAAAGGGGTAAAAAAACCAAATGGCCTTGAGCAAATTACCGTTCAAACGAGAATATAACAAAGGTTGTAAGAACTTTCAGACAATGCAAGATTCTCTCAAAGAAAGAAAGCGGCAGAACAAATAAAGAAAACACAATGGGGATCACCGGTTTTCAAAAAGTAGCTCCTCGACGTAGTTCTTATAGTCGTCCATGGAACGGCGAATCAGATCATGCGCTTCATCCAGGTCGTAGACGTGCGTGATCTCGCAGTCGCGATGCTCCCCCGGCATGTCTTTATAAGTCAGAAAATAGTGCTCCAGCCTTCGCACGATGGGGTCGGGAACGTCATTTATGCTTTTATACTGTGAATAAAGGGCGTCGTTGTACATGACGGCTATAATCTTGTCATCGGCTGCCTGGCCGTCGATCATGCGAAATCCGCCGATTGGTTTGGCATACACCAGGATATCGCCATGGGTGATCTCTTTTTCGGTGAGTATGAGAATGTCGAGCGGATCGCCATCCCCTACAATATCTTTCCTCTCAAGTATGCTGCGGCTCTTTTCTGCGACTGTATTACCGCAGTATGTCTGGGGAATAAACCCATAAAGCGAGGGGATGATGTTGGAAAACTTCTGGGGCCGGTCGATCATCAGGTAACCGCTTTCCTTGTCCACTTCATATTTTACCGTATCACTGGGCACAATTTCAATGAAGCTCTTGACAACACCGGGAGCTTCCGCACCGGCGTCAATACCGTGCCAGGGATGGGACTTGTACCTAAGGCCCATCAAACGGGCAAAAGGATTTGTGATTTTTTCCTGCATAGAATTATTTTTTTTAATGATTGCATGCGATTGTGGCTTTCTCCGGGATGAATGCTACCAGCTGACATAAACCGGAAAAAACCATTTCACTGATAAACAAAGCATCCACCATTAAGTTCATAAATTGTGGTTGTGCACCTGGCATCTTTCCCGCCGGGCGATCAACCCTGAAAGAATTGTTATATTTGTTGGCGCAAAGCGAAACCAATGGGCAGCAAAAACATCAGAAAAAGGGCGCTGGAAAGGGAATTTCATTTCACCACATCCCGCAGTGGTGGACCAGGGGGGCAGCATGCCAACAAAGCCGACACCCAGGTGGAGCTGCGTCTGAATGTTCCCGGGTCAGAACTTCTGATGGAAGATGAGAAACAACGGCTCATGCAAAAACTCTCCCACCGGATCAGCAAGAGCGGGGATCTCATCCTGACCGATGAGTCGAGTCGTTCCCAGGCCAAGAACAAAAAACGGGTTGAGGAAAAGTTCTACTCCCTGGTGGAAGAAGCTCTCAAAAAACCCAAAAAGCGAAAGCCCACCAAACCCAGCAGGGCAGCCAGGAAAAAAAGGCTGAATGAGAAGAAAAAACATTCGGAAAAAAAAGATTTGCGCAAACCGCCCGATGTAAAATAATGGAATAAGAGAGGCTAACGGTCAGAATTTTTGGGCAAGGTAAATTTAAAAGCACTGCCCTTTTCAGGTTCGCTTTCAATGTTTAGATGGCCTCCGTTTCTATGAATGAACTCCCGGGACACCTTCAGCCCTATTCCACTTCCTCCTTCATTTTCTGTTCCTTGCTCACCTCCCGACACCGAACCATTGATGATGCTTTCCTTTGTCGGTTCATCCATACCCTTGCCGGTATCCGAGACCGCCACCTCAACGAAGTCTGTATCCTCATCCAGATCCACCTGCACATCTCCGCCTCTCGGAGTAAATTTAATGGCATTGGACAGCAAATTGCGTATGGCGGTGGAAATCATATTTTGATCAAAAACTGCCTCCGGTGAATCATCCTCAATATTTACGGTGAAGCTGAGCTGCTTGTCTTCTGCCAGGGGCCTGAGCACTTCCAGGTTGTTTTGAATGACAGGATAGACCCGTTGTTTCTCGGGTTTATAAACCCCCTCGTCTTGTTGGCTTTTGGCCCAGGAAAGCAAATTTTCAAGCAAATGCACCACGCTCGAGGAATTTTTATATATGTGATCGTAAAACCCTTCCTGCTCTGCCCGATCTTTAACATAACCATCCTTCAGGGCCTGGGCGGAAGTATGGATACTGGAGAGGGGACTTTTCAGGTCGTGGCTGATGATGGATATAAGCTGGTTTTTTATCCGGTTCATTTCATTCATGCGGGCCGACTGCTCACTGATGTACTGATTTTTTTGTTTCAGTTCCCGGGTGAGCTGCTTTTGTCTTTTATAACGCCGGTAGTAAAAAACAGAAAAAAGGGATATCATGATGATGCCCGCAATGGTAATGTTTCGTACCTGGTTGGCCCTTTTTATCCGGGTTTCCTGCAACCGGCTCTTGTTTTTAAGCAGCTGGTTTTCATGCTCTTGTTGCTCCAACCGGTATTTGGCTTCCAGCTCTTCCACCTGACGGTTCTTTTCCTTATTAAACAGGCTGTCCCTTGCCCGCAGGTATGACCGGTGATGTTTGTAGGCCCGTCGATAATCGCCCAGACCGGCATAGGCTTCACTCAACAGTTTGTAAGCTCCTTCCTCCTCAGGCAACGATTCCATGCTTTCAGCAAGCTGCCTTGCCTTCAGGGCACTTGCAAGGGATTTTTCAAACAGCTTCCTGCTTTGTGGTGCATTTTCTGTAGCATCGGCCTTTCTGTTATATACCAGGGCAATGCTGTTATACACTTCTGCATATCTGCGTTTGTGGCCCAGTTTTTCGAACAGCTCCAGAGAATTGTTATAGTGCTCTAAGGCCAGGGTATAACTGGAATCTGCCAGGTGCACCCGTGCGATGTTACCAAGTGAAATGGCCACTCCCTTTTTAATTCCAAGTTCACTGGATTTGTCCAGGGATTTTTTAAAATAATTCAAAGCCTCCTGGTAATCTCCCAAATCCTTGTATATATTACCTATATTGGTAAATGCTTTTGCGATGTTCCGAGCGTTCCCCTGCTCCCTGAATCCTTCAAGCGCCTTGCGGTGGTATTGAAGAGCCCGCTGGAATTTTTTTTGGTGGCGATGGATGATCCCTATGTTGGTCTGACAGGATGGAACATTTTGCTGGAATCCGATTTCCCGTGCAATACCTATGGCCTTCTGATTGAATTTCAGCGCTTTTTCCAGATCGCCTACATGTAGGTAGGTCAGTCCCATAGCCATATAGGTATAGGAAAGAAATCTTTTTGCAGAAACCTGTTTAAAAAGAACGATGGCCTCCTGGTATTTATCTATGGCCTCTGTATATTCTCCCCTGATATCATGGATGTCGCCCTGGTTTTTCAGATTTTTTGCCCGGTCTCGTGTGTTGTTCAGTTCCCGGGCCAACTCACCTCCTGCTCTGGCATAGGATAAAGCTGAATCAGGATGCGAAAATTTCAGATACCAGCTCACGGCATATAACAAATCCACTTTCCCCGAATCGTCGGGTGCATGTTGCAGTTCATTGACCAGGCTATCGGTTTTGGGGCTCCCGGCCACCACATGTATACCCAACCCGTCATCTGATGGGGTAAATACCAGGAAATACAGGAAAACCAGAAGTATCCGGAGGAGTTTTGAATTCATTCACCAAGGAATTTTTATCATTGCCAAATTTAACACTCGAATGGGTAATTTTCAATGCCCCGCTTCATTATTACACAAACAACTCACAACCAACCATATACCACAATGCCATCATGCCCAGATGGGTGGATTTTTTTAACAACAGGTAAAAGTCTTACCAGGGAATAGTTGAATGGTTAACCGGTCGAGTTTTTTCAGAGTTAACCAGTCACTGTCTTTTACCAGCTCATTGGCAATAAATAACCCGGGTTGGCACCAACCATCCGGGAAGGTCAATAAAACAACCTGGCAAAAGAAAGGTGATCTTTTGCCAGGTTCTGTCAACAATTGGGATACTTGTATGGTAAGGATCAATCCAACACGCGGTGGGCCAAACTGGTCAGGTCGATGCTGTAGGAAAGCCCGCTCTTCTCCAGGCTCGATTTCTTGACTTCGTACATGATTTTGTTCTGGTTGATCACCAGGTTGATGTTGGATCCCTGGTTGAGCATGCCTCCCTTCTCGGTGATCACCAGTGTGCCCTGATTGCCTACCTTTTTGAGGGCTTGCTCCAGTTTGTTGCTCTGCCAGTGGCCGATAAAGAGAATGTGGCAGTTTGAATCGATCTCCTCGATGCCGGATGGATCGTTCACCACAAACTGCTGGCCGCTGCGGCTTTTGTCTTTCAGCATCTTGTTGAGTTTCTCGTAAACAGAAGTATGTCCCAGTACATCAATGACAAAGTCACCGCCCTTGTATTCATCCGGCCATTCAATATACTTGGTGAAATTATAGACGTACAGTGTGATGTACTTCTCTTCCTGGGCCTGGGAGTTGCTCAGAAAGAAAAAGGAAACCAGCACGGTGGATAGTAATATTTTGATCAGACGGGTAGACATGATTAATGTTCGATTGCAAATTGGACAGACCTGGAGGCTTCGTTGCCTAAATAATCATTGGCCCGTATCTCGACCTGGTAATTGCCGGGGTCAAGGTCAGGCAGGGGTATTTCTCTCTGCCATGCTCCCCCGTTGATTCTGTATTTCAACTCATCTGTTCCGCATGCCATATCGGTTGCAGCAATATACAACCTGCTGTTGGAGGGGTATATCGTATATTGATCCTGGCGAACCGTTTTGGTACCGATGGATTTCACACTAAAATGGAAGTAGATCTCGGGGGCTTTTTCATCGACAAAAACCTTGGCCAGCTGTTCGTCTTGGTGGTTTTTGACCTGGTCGACAGCCTGGAAGGCAAACTTGTGAAAGCCCGGCTCCTTTATACGCACAGGTCCCTCGTAAACTTTTTGTTCCTTATCATCGGTCTTATAAAGGATATGTTTGAGTCCACACCCCTGGTCGCTGCCCTCAAGGCTGAGTTGTGTGCTTTTCCTCACAAAAACGGTGTCGCGGTTCCTGTAATGCCTGCCCTGATAAGTCAAACTTGATTCTGGAAGAATCCCGTCTTTAAAGACCGTTTGGGTTTTGCGTCCCGAATGGTTGTTGACCTGGTCTTCGGCAGCAAAATTCAGATACTGCAAACCGTCTTTTTCAAGGGCAAAGGGTTCCGAATAGGTGTTGGAAAGACTGGAGTTGTTGATGCTGTAGGTAATTTCCTTTACCCCCGACTTATCGTCTTTTGCAACCAGCTTTATCCTGCTGCGTTCGCTCACATAAGTATGTTTATCCTTATACCGGTCGCCATCTACCTTCAGACTCACTTCCGGTGCCTTGCGGTCAATATAAAAGGAGAAAGAGCCGTCGCCGTTGTCCCCCTGCTGCTCCTTCTTCAGGGATGAGGTGAGGGACTGTTTTTCTTCCACATTTCCCACCCGGTCAACGGCATAATAGACGAGTTCATTTTTTTGCTCTTCAAACTGGCTGACTGATATGGGTCCCTGGTAAATTTTTTCCTCTTTACCGTTGACCGAATAGCGTATCTCCTTTATCCCCGATAGTTTATCCTTACTTGAAAGCTTCACGGATGCATCCTGACCCAGGATGTTGTCCTGGCTGGTCCCTTCCAGGGAATAGGTGGTGGCAGGAGCGGTTTTGTCAATCACAAAATCAACAGCATGGGGCTCCTCTACATTCCTTACATGATCAATGGCATAATACTGCAGATGATACTTTTGCTGATCTTCCAAAACGACAGGCTCACCATACTCTTTATAGGATGCTTTATTGATGGAATAATAGATGTCTTCGAGTCCCGAGAGACCATCCCGGCCTTCAAATTTCAACTCCACCTTTTGATCGTAATAGATCACCCCCTGCGGGTCGCGGTGATCTGCCCCAGGAAGCAGCACCTCACTTTCCGGGGACCTGCTGTCGGCATATACTTCAAATATAACATCCTGCTGGGGATAGGCCGGCTTTTGGTTAGCAGTATCCACAGCCCAGGGCGACCGGATGGTATTCCAGCCTTCGGTATCAAAATACATGGGATTGGAATATTCGGAGGTTTCTTCACTTTTCAGCAGATAGGAAGGGGCATCTTCATCCGGTGATGTTGAAATACGCAAATAAACAGGAAGCGATTTCTGGATGTAAACCTTCCCTTCGGAAGATACATAGATTCTGTGTTTGTGGTCTAAGGGTTCCTGGGTGGCTCCCAGGTTGGGCAGAAGAAAAATCAAAATAAGAGAGATCAGGACATAATTTGCTTTCATGATAACACGGATTTTGTTTTTGGTCACATTTACCTGTTTCAGGGAGGAGTAGTTGTTTTTTTTTGATAAAGAAACTTAATTCTTTGACAAGGATTTTATAATCATTTCATTGGCTTTCTGGCAAATTCTCACTAACTTGCTCTTAACAGGAACAAACAGCAGCGCCTCTCTGTGAAAAAGACAACCAAAATACTTCAACAAATGCAGCTTAACAACAACCGGGAAAAATACCTTTCCTTCGGAAGGATCATCGACCGCGGGGCCAAAATATTTGAGATCATCGCCCATCCCGATATGGAAATCAATACCGGCCACCTTAAAGAAATAAACAATTTTATCAGTGAACAGTCTGCCGGCAATGACTCAGCCATTTTGATCAACC
>CAJXLE010000133.1 GCA_913055895.1 uncultured Bacteroidota bacterium
AGGATGCCACACCTGTGATGCGGGGCGAAGCTGCCTACAGGCAGCTGACCCTGAGTGATGACGCCTCCATGCTTGCTTTTGTAGCCGACAGCACCACCGGGGCAGGCGATGCCAACGACAACGGCGCCGGCGAAGATGACAGCGGTTTCTCCCTTTATTTGTGGAAAGGGGATGGCCAAGCCCGGCAAATTGTCACCAATGAGGATCCCGGTTTGCCGGATGACTGGAAGGTCAGCAAGCACGGCCGCATCCGGTTTTCTGAGTCCATGGAGCGCGTTTTCTTCGGCACAAGGCCCATATTGCCATCAAGGGACACCACCAAGCTCAAGGAAGAAATTCCCAAGCTGGATGTATGGCATTGGAACGAACCCGTACTTCAAAGTGTTCAGCTCAACAACCGGGAAGAGAACCTGGAGGACGCCTACATGGCTGTTTACCATATGGACCGTGAGAAGATGGTGCAGTTGGAGACGAAGGATTTTACCGGCATCAAATGGATCGACCAGGGCAACGCCGACAAGGTGCTGGCATGGTCGTACATGCCTTATGGCGTTCGAAGGATGTGGGAAGGCTATCCCTATCACCAGGATTTTTACCTGGTGGATGTCCACAGCGGTGAAGCTACCATGTTTAAAGAGAACTGCCGGGCTACCCCCGATGTTTCTCCCAATGGAGAATATA
Source organism: uncultured Bacteroidota bacterium (assembly GCA_913055895.1). GTDB lineage: Bacteria > Bacteroidota > Bacteroidia > Bacteroidales > UBA12077 > JAGXLC01. Next base: position 682 of record CAJXLE010000133.1, read on the forward strand.
TATACTGGTACCAGGCGGTGGACACCACCTGGCATACCTATCACATATCCTCTCAACGTGAGCATACCGTTGCCACGCCCGATGAGGTTCAGTCGGCCAATGAGCTGAACGACCGCCCGCGGCCCCCCTATCCCTATGGTACAGCAGGATGGGTGGAAGATGACGAGGCCCTGCTGGTCTATGACCGCTTTGACATCTGGAAGGTGGATCCTGAAAAGGATAAAGAGCCGGTGAAGATCACCCAAAACGGCCGGGAGACCAGCACACAGTACCGTCTGATCGACTATGAAAAAGAAGAAGATGAGAAGGATGGTCTGGACCCCGATAAGACCTATCATTTGCACGGGCACAACATCGAGACCAGGGCCGATGGCTACTATTCCGTGACCCTGGAAAAGGCACAGGTGCCTGAAAAGATCACTGGCGGCAGGTACAGGCTGAACAGACCTGTCAGGGCGGAGGATAACGACACCTATCTGTATACAAAAGAGACTTTCCAGCGGTTCCCCGACCTGCTGATCACCGAAGACTTTGACGGGTCCACACGTATCAGCCGGGCCAATCCCCAGCAGGAGGAGTTCAAGTGGGGTACGGTGGAGCTGTATGAGTGGACCTCGGCCGATGGCCGTAAGCTGGACGGTCTGCTCGTCAAACCCGAAGATTTTGACCCCGACAAGAAGTACCCGCTGATCGTCAATTTCTACGAGAAAAGCTCGCAGGGTCTTTACCGGCACCGCACACCGGAGGTGGACCGCTCTACCATTGGCTATCATTACTATACCAGCCAAGACTACATCATCTTCAACCCTGATGTGTATTACGAGACGGGCTACCCGGGCGAAGATGCCTTCGACTGTGTGATCACCGGTGTCACCAAGCTGATCTCGGAAGGTTTCATCGACAGGGATGCCATCGCTGCCCAGGGCCACAGCTGGGGCGGATACCAGACAGCTTACCTGGCCACCCGCACCGACCTGTTTGCGGCCATCGAAGCAGGAGCACCCGTATCCAACATGTTCAGCGCCTATGGCGGTATCCGCGGGTGGTCGGGACGCAACCGCTCCTTCCAGTATGAAAAAACCCAGAGCCGCATTGGTGCTTCCATCTGGGATGCACCGCTGAGGTACCTGGAAAATTCACCCCTGTTTTGGGCCGACAAGATCGAGACACCCCTTTTGATCATGCACAACGAGCAGGACGGGGCCGTACCCTTCAGCCAGGGTGTGGAGTTTTTCATTGCCCTCCGCAGGTTGCGCAAGCCGGCATGGCTTCTTAACTACAATGAGGCCGATCACTGGCCTACCAAGATACGCGACAAGAAAGATTTCCAGATCCGCATGTCACAGTTTTTCGACCATTACCTGAAGGGCGAGCCCATGCCCGAATGGATGAAGGAAGGCATCCCGGCCGTGGAGAAGGGAAGAAACCTGGGATACTAGCTGAAAGTTATGGTGCAGGGGGGTCTGTAAGACAGGATCCCCCTGCACCATGGCAGCTTTCTATCTGTTCATCCTGCCAAACTTTTTCAACCTACCCCGCATGCCCAGGCGGCCCAATCTGCCCAGCCTTCTCAATATACCCAACCTGCCCGACCCTGCCCAAACTTCACAGCCTGCTTAACTTTCACAGCCTGCCACACCTTCCCGCCTCATCGGGATAAATTGCACAAGACCAAAAAATAGATAAAAAATACGCGCATCATCAAACAAACATTTCTTTTTGTGATTGAAATGTTTGTCTGATCGAGGTTTTTCTTTTTCACCCAAAAACGAATTGCAGTATGATCAGGTGAAAATATTGCCGGAGGTGGGTATAAATCCCTTTGGCAGGTCTCCTCTATCTAAATACACTTCTTTAAAAAGCGAAATTTTTCAGCCATGCCCCATTCATCGAACACAAGGAGAGACCATCTCAGGTTTCGTTACCACGAGGCGGTCAGCTACCTTAAGGGAATTTCTTTAAGAAAACCTGAGGGCAAGGTCCGCCTGGTGATATTCGGTCAGGGCCGGACGGGAAGTACGTTGCTGGAAAGCCTGCTTGCCTCCACCGGTCACTTTCGTCCCAACGGCGAGCTGTTGAATACCTCCAGGGGAGAAGTGCGCTATCCTGTTCATTATGTGCGGGGACTGGTAAGGCGCTATCCTGAGGAGAACCTGGTTTTTCATGTCAAGGTCTACCAGTTGACCGAAGATCGCAAACATCCCACCGATCCTTCAGTATTTCTTAAAAAGCTGTCCAACGACGGCTGGACCATTCTGTACCTGAGAAGGCTGAACAAGGTCAAACATGCCCTGTCCACCATCCTTGCCGAAAATATTGGCTACTACCATAAGTTTAAGGACAAAGACACCAAAACCCGGATAAACCTGGATTGCAACTATTTTGCCACTGTGATGGAGGCCCGCTTCCGCTTCGAGGAAGCCGAAAGAAAAGCCCTGGGGAAACTGCCCCATCTTGAGGTGGTGTATGAAAAAGACCTGGAAAAAGCAGAATATCATCAGCCTACCATCGACGGAATACTGGACTACCTTGGAATGGAAAGAAAGCCCGTGTCGACCAAACACAGGAAGCTCAACACCCAGACTCCTGAAGAGTTGATCGCCAACTATGATGAGTTTGCCCGGCTGTTGAAGTCAAGAAACTGGATGAATTATCTGGAACATCAGTTGATCCGGTGAAGCCATGTTTTTGCTATCCTGTTAAGCGTTGGTTTGTCAGTTTCCCATGCTGAACTACTTTTAGATTTTTGGCCCATCTTTATGCATTGGAAGGTGCTTTTTTTTAAACATTTTCTTTTTCCGGATGTGTTTGTTGTTGTAAATTGTTGCCTATGCCAGAATATTCCCCGAAAAAGAAGAAGAAGAAAACGGCACTTATCGCTGGTGCCAGCGGACTTACAGGTTCCCACCTTTTGCAGTTGTTGTTGGACAGTCCACACTACAGGATGGTCAAAGCACTGGTCAGGCGACCACTGAACATTGAACATCCCTCGCTTCAACAGATCGTTTACGATTATGAAAAGCCCGATCCCAAGCTCATACAGGCCAACCACGTATACAGCTGCCTGGGCACCACCATGAAAAAAGCCGGTTCCAAAAGTGTTTTCAAGCGGGTGGACCATGATTATACCCTGGAGCTTGCACGGACAGCCCATCAAAACGGCGCTACACGCTTTGCCCTGGTCAGTGCCGTGGGCGCAGATACCCGTTCCATGTTTTTTTACAACCGGGTGAAAGGGGAACTGGAGGAAGCCGTCAAGGAGATCCCGTTTGAGGCCATTTATATCATGCGCCCGTCCATCCTGCTGGGACCCAGGAAAGAGTCCCGCCCTTCAGAAAGTTTGGGCAAGACATTGATGCAACCCCTCCGCTTTTTTATGCCCCCGAACATGCGACCCATCCATGCCTCGCAGGTGGCAGCCGGCATGCTGGATCAGATGGTTGGTGGAAAAGCGGGCATCCACACCTTGCCATCGGGATGGCTGAGAAAATACCCAACAGGATAAAAAGCGGTAGTTTCCTTTCCACAGAATCCTTTTCAGAGAATCCTTTTCATTTTTCCCCGAAGTTTGCTATTTTTACTACTCAGGTTTTCGCCTTGCCTGTCATACGGGCACACTCTAATCCAACCAAGTATAACCTCTAAGTATTCCAGTCATGCAACGAATCCTTTTCACCTTTCTCACTGTGGGCAGACGGCCCACCCGTTTTGGGAAATATCCCCTTCCTTTCTTTCTGAATGTTTGTTGTTTCATTTTACTGGCTTTCCTGGCTGGCACAGAGGTGGCTGTAGGCCAGGGTGATGATACTGCGGGGCAGGAGGAAGACAACCTTATGTCGGCACAAACTTTCAGGGGTATGGAAATGCGCAACATCGGGCCAGCCCTGATGTCGGGACGTATTGCCGACATTGCGATCCATCCCGATAATCCCCACCTTTGGTATGTGGCGGTTGGTTCCGGCAATGTATGGAAAACCACAAATTCCGGCACTACCTGGCAACCGGTGTTCGATGACCAGTCGTCGTATTCCATCGGTTGTGTCACCGTCGATCCGCACAATCCCAAACGCATATGGGTGGGCACCGGCGAAAACATCGGAGGACGCCATGTAGGTTATGGCGATGGCGTCTATATGAGCGAGGACGGGGGCAGTAGCTGGACCAACATGGGTCTGAAAGACTCCGAGCACATCTCGAAGATCATTGTGCACCCCGACAAGCCGGGTACCTTGTGGGTGGCGGCACAGGGACCGCTGTGGTCACCCGGCGGACAGCGGGGCCTCTATAAGACCACCGACGGAGGCAAGACATGGAAGAACATGCTCAAACCCGGCAAGTGGACAGGTGTGACAGATGTGGTGATCGACCCGCGCAATCCCGACCGGCTCTATGCAGCCACCTGGCAGCGCCATCGCACCGAAGCCGCCTACATGGGCGGTGGCCCCAACACAGGCATACACCGCAGCGAGGATGGGGGCGAGACGTGGAGCGAGCTTACCCGCGGCCTTCCCCGGGGCGATATGGGCAAGATAGGACTCGCCATTTCGCCGCAGAAACCTGATGTGGTGTATGCGGTGATAGAGACCGAACGCCGGCAGGGCGGGTTGTGGCGTACGGACGACCGTGGTGCCCGCTGGGAGAAGATGTCGGACAAAGTCTCCGGCGGCACCGGCCCGCACTATTACCAGGAGCTCTATGCCGATCCCAACCAGTTCGATAAGATCTACCTGATGGATGTAGTCACCGAGGTCTCCGAAGACGGGGGCAAAACGTTCTACCGGCTTTCCAGCGGCAATGTGCATCCCGACCACCATGCCCTGGCCCTGCAAAAGGGCAGACCCGGCTACCTGTTGCTGGGCACCGACGGGGGTGTTTACGAAAGCTTTGATTCTGGTGACTCCTGGCGGTTTATGGACAACCTGCCGGTGACACAGTTCTACAAGATAGCCCTGGACGACAAAGAGCCTTTTTATACCATCTACGGTGGCACCCAGGACAACAACACCCAGGGCGGGCCTTCACGTACCGACAATGTCAACGGCATACGCAACTGCGACTGGTTCATCACCCTTTTTGCCGACGGACACGAGCCGGCTACCGAACCCGGCAACCCCGACATCGTCTATTCCGAATGGCAGCAGGGCAACCTGGTGCGCATCGACCGCACCACCGGCGAAAAAGTCTACATCCGCCCGCAACCCGATGCCGATGATCCGCCACAGCGCTTCAACTGGGACGCTCCCATAGAGATCAGCCCGCACAAACCCACACGGCTTTATTATGCCTCCCAGCGGTTGTGGCGCTCGGAAGACCGGGGCGACAGCTGGCAGCCTGTCTCCGAAGACCTGACCCGCAATGAGGACCGTCTGAAGTTTGATTTTATGGGGCGTCAGTGGGGCTGGGATGCTGCCTGGGACATGACGGCCATGTCCAACTACAACACCATCACACAGATCGACGAATCGCCGTTGAAAGAAGGGCTGATCTACGTGGGAACAGACGACGGGCTCGTCCAGGTGACCGAAGATGGCGGTGAGAACTGGCGGAGGATCGAGGTAAGCTCTTTCCCGGGTATACAGGACGACCGGGCCTTTGTCAACGACATCAAAGCCGACCTGCACGATGAGAACACCGTCTATGCGGTGATCGACCTGCACAAATCGGGCGATTTCCGTCCGCTACTCTATAAGAGCACCGACAGGGGAAGGTCGTGGGAGAGCATAGCCGGCAACCTCCCGGACCGCCACATCGTGTGGCGCATCATACAGGACCATGTCAAACCAGACCTGCTTTTTGCCGCCACCGAGTTTGGCATCTTTTTTACCGTTGATGGCGGGGAGAGGTGGACAGAGCTTACAGCCAGTGCTCCCACCATCGCTTTTCGCGACCTGGCCATCCAGCGGCGTGAAAACGACCTGGTGGGCGCGTCTTTTGGCCGTGGCATATGGATACTCGATGATTACACACCGTTGCGTGAGGTGACTCCCGACTTGCTGGAGCAGGAAGCTGCCCTCTTTGACACCCGCAAGGCCTGGTGGTACATACCACGCTCGCCCCTTGGCGGCGGCGGAAAAGCTTCGCAGGGCGATTCCTATTATGTTGCCTCCAACCCACCTTTCGGGTCGGTTTTTACTTATTATCTGAAAGAAGGCCTCAAGACACGCCAACAGGTTCGACAGGAAAAAGAGAAGGAGCTGGCAAAAAAAGATGAATACCAGCCATATCCGGGCTGGGAGGCACTGGAGGAGGAACGCACCGAACCCAAACCAGCGATCATCCTTACGATAAGGGATCAACAGGGAGAAGTGATCAGGCGTCTTTCCGGTCCCACCGGCAAAGGCTTTCACCGGCTTGCCTGGAACCTTCGCTACCCCGCTCCTGAGCTTGGCGAAGGCCGGCGCCGCCCGTTGAGCCGCAGTGATGGCGGTCCGATGGTCACCCCCGGCAAGTACGAGGCCACCCTGTCTAAGCAGGTGAGGGGAGAGACCATCCGCCTGGCCGGACCGGTAACCTTCCAGGTGGAGCGCATGAGAGAGGGAGCTTTGGAGGGAGCCGCCCCCGAACAGACGGTAGCTTTTTGGCGCCGCACGGCTGAGCTGGAAGGCAAGTTGGGTGCTGCCGGTAAGGTGCTGGAAGCGTTAAAGGAGAAGGTTGAAGCCATGGACCGGGCGCTGGCCGCCTCACAGTCGGCCCCGGACGGACTGGACCGCGAGCTGTATGAACTCAGGCAGGCTCTTTATGAGGTGGAGGTCCGCCTTTATGGCCAGCCAGCCAAAAGACAGGTTGGTGAACCCGAAAGGCCCACCGTAGGGAGCAGGCTGCGGGCAGCCAAGATGGGATCGGACATGTCTACTTACGGGCCTACACCCAACATTGAGAAAACCCTGAGAATAGCCGAAGAGCAGTTCACCGAAATCCGGGAAGAGCTCAATCAGCTGCGGGATGAGCGCATACCCGCCTTCCGGCAAAAGCTCATCGATGCCGGAGCGCCCTGGACCCCGGGACAGGAGATACCCAAGGTCGAGAGTTTATTCGAGTAAAAGCCATCGGCAGGTTTTTTCGTTCAGCCAGGGGATTTGTTTTTAGATCCCCTGGCTTTTAAGGTGGCATATTGTATATCACAAGCCCCGTGACAATGGCAAAGGCAAAACCGGGCAAGGTGTCTGCTACACCCACTGGTATTGGAAAACAAGTGGTCTGGAAAAGGGTTTGATGAATGGGTCCATTTTGTTTAAGAGGGGCTTTGCAGGTACCGAAATTATCGATTCCCTGGACTTTACAGGTGAAACAACACCGGGATGGTGAACTGTGTTTTGACCGGCCGGCCATCGACTTTACCCGGTTCCCAGCGGGGCAGTCCGTCCAGGGCTTTCAATGCGGCCTGGTTCAACAAGGGATGGGCTTCATAGGAGACTTTCCTGTCTTCTATCCGTCCCTGTTCGTTGACCACAAACGTGATGTGGACCATGCCGTCTATTTTCTTTTCTTTGGCCTCGGCCGGGTATTGGATGTTTTTCATCACATCCGTGCGAAAATCGGCCAGCGACCCATGCCCGTCGTACACAGGCATCTGGTCGGGTTTAAGATAAACCTCTCCCCCGGCATGTTGGGTCGGGCTCAGGGAAGTTGCTTTGGTGATCACCAGCACCACCTTGTTGGAGCGGTTTTTGGAATCTTTTACCGCAACAGTATAGGGTCCGGTTTGCAGGGTAGGGGCAGGTATGTCCACATAGAAGGATTGCTCTTTCATCCCGCCCTGCCAGTTTTCGCTGGTGTTGCCAAGATATTGGCCGCTGGTGTCTCTGACTTCAATGTAAGCATTGGTTTTGCCCTCCGCATAATTGTACAGGTGGAAACCGTAGGTGGTGTTGTTCTCCAGTCTTACCGCGCTTTTGGGGTATTTATTGCCTTCAAAGCGGGCATGTAGTTCGTAAAGGATCTGTTCACCTTTATCTTCCAGTTTTTTATGGTATTCTTGATAAAGCGATGATGGTATTTGCGTGCCGACGCTTTTCCTGGTAACATAATCGAAAGCAATGGCTTCCTTTTCTTGTTCAGGGGCTTGTTCCTTTGGCTGTTCCGAACAGGCAAAAAGGAAAAACAGGACAAGTGAGAGTGGGATCACAGCCAGCAGTTTGGCTTTTGAGATGAGATTGGATGATCTGGTGTTGGTAAGCATTTGTATGCGGGTTTTAGAAAGTGAATGACTGAAAGAGCTGGTCAATGTCAGGTAATGGTGGTTCATCCATTGCCGCATGATGGTCTGCAGGTAGTTGACCTTGTTGCCCTGCGACTGCACCACCCGTTGGTCGGCCTGGAACTCATGATTTTCGATGACCCCTTTTCTCAGTAGGTAGACAAAGGGATTGAACCACTGAAAAGCAATGAGCAGTTCCGTTAGGATCAGGTCGACAGAATGGAGGGCTGCGGCATGGTTTTTCTCGTGTTCGACAATGGCCGTTGACCCTGATGTTTTCAACTGATCCTTCCCGATAAAGATGAAGCGGAAGAAAGAGTAGATATGACGGGTGTTGCCCGGGACCTTCACGAAGCAAAAGGAACCGTCTTTCTCCTTTTCCGACTTTTTGATCATCAGCAGGAGACGAGTGAATCTCCATGTAAAAAGCAGCAGGTGGATGGTGATGCCGGCTAGCAGAATGATTCCCATGATCTGCCCTAAGGTGAATGGCCATGTGTTGGAGCTTTCCCGGATGACCACGGCATCGATGAGGATGATGCTGTCTTTGATGGAGCCGGCCTGCTGAAGGGATGATCCCAGGAGGGTGCCGGCTTCGGTGGTTGCCGTGGTACCGCCCCCATACTGGATGTTGAGCAGGGGAACCCCCACCGCGAATGCCATCGCAAACAACAGGAAAAACCGGTTGGTGGCAAAGAAGCGTTCCTTTCTCAGTGCAAGAAAATAAAAAAGGGTGAAAGCCGCAATGATGGCAGATGTTTCGAGGCTGAAATGGAACAGAT
>CAJXLE010000134.1 GCA_913055895.1 uncultured Bacteroidota bacterium
TGCCTCCTCATGTTTCCATGTAGTGTGATAAGGCACATGAACGCCATAGGCACCTAAATTAAGGACAGGCAGAATATCCGATTTCAATGAGTTGCCAACCATCATAAAAGAACCGGGTGCCACGTCGAGATTGGTGAGCAACTTCCTGTAATCTTTTTCCTGCTTGTCACTCATAATCTCAATGTGATGGAAGTATCCCTCCAGACCCGATTTTCTGAGTTTGCGCTGCTGATCGAGCAAATCGCCCTTGGTGGCCACAATCAACCGGTATTGTTTTCGGTAAAGATAATCCAAAACGTCTGTCACCCCGCCAAGCAACTTGACAGGTTTATTGACAAGGTCTTTTCCCAGTTCAATGATGCGTTCAATATCATCAGCCGAAACCTTTCGGTCGCTGACCTCCAGGGCTGTTTCGATCATAGAGAGGATGAAGCTCTTGGCCCCGTAACCGTATAATTCAATGTTGCCAACTTCAGTCCTGAAAAGGTGGTTTTCCACCTGTTCACAGGAGGCATACCTGCCCAGCAGGTCACAAAAATATTTCGTCGCCTCCAAAAAGTAAGGCTCATTGTCCCATAATGTGTCATCGGCATCAAAGCCTATTACCTGTATCTTTTTCATACGATTATTTTTTATTCATATATTGGCCGTAGGGAAACTGCATGGAATAATCATGTCCTTGTTGTGTAGGTTACTGGATGCAGGTTTCATAGCAAATGCTTAAAACAAGCAAAACCTGCCTGGAGTTCAAATTTTTTCAGACGCCAAAGGCCGGTCCAATAAAACAAAAAAGCAAAACACAGCAATAAAAAATCCCCTGCAGATCAGGGGCCAGATAAGAAAGGCAAGGTCATGCCGCCGAAAAATAAAAACCGGCACATCCAACCCTGCCGTTAAAATTTTCTCCTCAACGCTTCTCCACTTATCTCGCGATGGGTGATTGACGTGTTCTCAGATTACGACTGACTGCCAATACCCGGAAACTTCTTGCGAACGTATTCCACACCCTCTTTGGTGAACCGGTAGTGAGCCTGACGGCCCTCTTTGGAGACCTGCTCCACCAGGTTGCGCGCTTTTTCAGCATTCCTCATCAGATTGGAGGGATTGCTCACCTTGATGGCATGTTGTTTTAAGGTATTGGTTACGTCGCGAACCCGGAAGGTGTTTTCGCCCGAAGCCAGCTGATTCAGATAAGCTGCAATGAGTGCCTTATCGGTATTTTTCAGTTTCTTGGGTACTTGCTTCATCCATTCGCCCACCTGGCGTGCTTGTTCTGAAACCGGTTGTTGAGCTGCCGGCTTCTTCGAAGACTTTTTGGCGGTGGATTTGGTCGCAGAAGATTTTTTAGTGGTGGATTTGGTTGCCGAAGGCTTTTTTGATGTCTTAGGGGCAGACTTGGTCGTTGAGCTTGAAACCGTTTCCTGAATGCCCAGCTTCTTTTCCATCTCACGATATTGTTTTGTGACGAAATCAGAAGGACCTTCAATGGAAAACTCAACGTCTCCTACTTTAACATTGATCTTAGAATTGTTCTCAGCCATAATAATGCATTTTTTAGGTAAAAGATTCTAAAAAAATATTTATTTGTATTCAGAATTATACAAGTATTGTTTTCTGTTTAAATGTAATGTTTTTATAAGTTTTCAATCACCAGGTAACTACAAGAGATAACATCATTTTGTTTTATATATAGAATAACATTCCTACAGAAAAATTCCACAACCAACATATACAATAGATTGATTATGAACAAAATACTACCCTATAGAAATAATATGATAAAACACCCTAAGTAGTTAGGGTATAAAGATATGTTATAATATAATTGAATCCAAATAGTTTATTGATTATTTGGTATATTTATTAAAATTCGATAAGATTTTTGTGGTGTTGGTAATACTATTTATTATCCAAGACAGGCCTCAGACATGATAATAAACCACTACAAAACAAAAACTTACAAAGTCATCAAAATATTATTCTGTTCTTTCTTCAATTTCTTTTAGGTAAATAATATTTAGAAAGATAAAATCGATAAATAAAAATACTTCAGACATTAATTCATCCGGATCATTCCTCAAAATAATCTCACTTTTTTGACCCACCTCCCGGATTTTTACGTGATACAATTATCAGGGATTCTGAAACATCAACCATATATCAGGATCCACGGCAAAATCAATGAGTAGTCAACCAACATCTATTGCATGAAATTGCCCGGTTATATATCAAAATAAATGATTGAAGTATGAAACATATTCAGATGATTTTTCACTTATTGCACATCCAGCAAGATAACTAAAAACAATCCCTTGCCAGATCTACTCCATGATTCTCCCAATGCAAAAACCGATAAGTGACGGGAACCAACTTTGGAACATCTTACACTGCAAATGAAGCCGATCGGCAATATACCTGGCAAACCTTAAAATTTTCCGGTTGACTTATGAGGAGCCATGCGCATTGGTGTCGCCATCCATCAGCGCACCCGTTCCGTTGGCCTCATAACTCCTGCGTCTGTTGTTCAGCATGATGGCCACTTCCACCTCTTCAGGCTGCGGCTTGCTGCCTGTCCACAGGTACTTCATGTATACCCGCAGGTCATTCAACAGCATGATCAGCACCGGGAAAAAAATCAGGATAAAGATGGTGCCGATAAAAACGCCGTAAGCCAGGCTGATGGCCATGGGGATAAGAAACTGTGCCTGGACGCTCTTCTCCAGTATGATGGGAAACAACCCGACGGTGGTGGTGATGCTGGTAAGGATGATCGGGCGCAGCCTAAGCTTGCCGGCCTCAACAACGGCATCCTTGACTTTATGGCCTTTAAGCAACAGGTTGTCGTACTTGGCCAGGAAAACGATGGCATCGTTGATGATCACACCGGTCAGTGCAATCATCCCCCAAAGGCTGATGATGGAAAGCGGCTTGTCGTGTATGCCATGACCCCAGAAGACCCCAAGCATAGACAGGGGTATCATGGCCAGGATGATCACCGTTTGGTTGACACTCTTAAAATGGAGCACCATCAAAAAGATGATGGCAATGAAAGCAATCAAAAAATACCCCCCTACTTTTGAGAGCGCCTCGTTGCTGTATTTGGCCTGTCCCTGCTCCATATAACGGATGCCCGTATAGCGGGACTGCAAGTCTGGCATGATCTCGCGTTCAATTTGTTCAGTGATCTCGGGTACCGAAGCATAAGGATCGACGGTCTCGGCCTCCACCCTGATCTCCCTGGAGCCGTTGTAACGGTTGATGGCCACAGGGCCTCTTTCCAGGTGGTAATCGGCCAGCTCAATAAGCGGGTATTCGCCCGATGGTGTTTTGATCTTCATCTTTTCCATCTGCCCCCGGGTAAGGCGGTCCTCCTTGGGATAACGCACCCACACCCTCAACTCATCGCGACCGTCCTGCAGGCGCTGAGCCTGCCCTCCGTAAAATCCCTGGCGCACCTGTGAGGCGATGGTGCTTTCATCCAGTCCGAGGAAATAGGCCTTGGGTTTGAGATCCAGGCGTACCTCCTGCTTGCCCAGTGCCACATTTTCGGTGATATCCTTGAGTTGCGGCAACTCGGTGAGACGGTCCATCAGGTAATTTTTTGCCTCGTCCAGCTCCGCCAGGTTACGCGACATCAACCCGATGGATACCGGCGACCCCCAGCGGCTCCTTCCGCCGGCCGTATATTTGCGGGCCTCAGGCACCGGCCCGATCTTCTCGCGAACCCTGTTGGCAATGCCATGACCGCTTAGCGGCAATCCCTCCAGGTCGACCGGGTACACCCGAATATTTCCGGCATGAGCTCCCCGCTCCTGCCCTCGAAAAGCATAGCCCATGGTGGAGCTTACCCGCTCTATGATGTCCTCATCGCTGTTGAGCTGCTCCTTCAGATCATCATTGACCTGCCAGATGGCCTTCTCAAAACGACGCAAATGCTGTTTGGTCTGCTGCTCCCCATCCCCGGGAGTGAAAGCCACGTTGATCTCAAAACTGTCGAAATCCACCATAGGGAAGAAGGTGTTCTTGATGTGACCCCCATAATACAAACCGGCCGTGATCAGGATCAGGGCAATGGGAATGGCCACAACAACATGCCGGTGTCCCAGCAGCCAGTGCAGCATGTGGTGGTATACATTTTCACGCAGCCACACAATGAAACCCTCAAAATACTTTTTGACGCCCCTCCTCTTGGCTTTCAGGCTGCGGCGGCTCAAAACTTTGTGACTGCTAAGGTGGGCGGGCAAGACAAAAAAGGCCTCGAAAAGGGAAAAAAACAAAGCCCCGATCACCACGATCGCCATGTGGTACATCATCTCCATCCGGGTGCCGGCAAGGAAGAGCAAAGGCGAAAAAGCCAAAATGGTGGTTGTGATCGAGGTCAGAACGGCCGGCAGCACTTCCATGGTGCCTTCAACAGCCGCCTTCATGGGACTCATACCCTTTTCAAAATACAGGTAAATGTTTTCCGCAATGACAATGCCATCATCCACCAGGATGCCGATCACCAGGATCATCCCGAAGAGGGAGATCATATTGATGGTGATCCCGATCTGGTAGGCCAGGATGAACATCGCCAAAAAGCTGAAAGGTATGCCAAAGGAGACCCACAGTGAAAGCCGGATACTTAAAAACAGGGAAAGCGAGAGCACCACCAGGAAAAGGCCGATCATGCCGTTCCTGGTGAGCAGGTCCAGGCGGCTCTGGAGGATATCCAGGTAAGCCCTGGAAACGGTCAGTTCCACCCCCTGGTTGCGGGCGTTGAAATCGGCCATGTACTGATGGGCATAATCGGTGATGGCCTCCAGGTCCTCCTCGGGAAGCTTCTCCACATTGATCGACAGGGCCTGCTTGCCATTGACCCAGGTCTCGTAAGAGGTGTCTGCAAATTTTTTCTTGACCCGGGCCACATCACGAATGCGAAGAAACCCGCCGTCCGGCTTGGCCCTAAGGATGATGCTCCCGATCTTGTTGGGATCGGTACTGCGCGAGCGCAGGCGAATGAGCAGCTCCTCCTCGGCCGACTTGATCTGTCCCCCGGAGATGTCCCTGTTGTTATCCCGTATGGCTTGCATGATGTCGGCAAAAGTCAGGTTGTAACGCAAAAGGGCTTCTTCCCTGACTTCAACCGAAAGCTCGGGGGAGGGAAATCCCGAGAGGCTCACCTGGCTCATCACCCCCGAACTGAAAAGGTCCTCCTCGATGCGCTGGGCATGATCTTTAAGGGTCATCAGGTCCACCTCCGAACCGTCGGTGGGGGCCAGCGACATGCGCACACCAGGGGAACGCGACCGCTGCTTGGAGACAATGGGCCTTTCAGCGGCAGTAGGCAGGGCAGAGATGCCATCCACCGCATTTTTCACCTCCATCAGCACCTCATCGATGGGGTAGCTGCCGGTGGTCTCTATGGTCACCCGCGAACTGTTCTCCATGGAGGTGGATGTGATCTCCTTGATACCAATGATACCACGCACGGCTTCCTCCACGCGGGCGGTGATCCCCTCCTCCATCTCCTGTGGGGAAGCCCCCGGATAATAAACCGATATTTGGATGTAACGGCTTTCTCTTTCCGGAAAAAAAGCCTTGTTCATGTTCAGCAGGCTATAACCCCCGGCCAGAAGCACAAAGGCTATAATAAGGTTGGCATATACGGGATACTCAACAAAACGCTCTACGATTCTTCTCATAATTGACGGAATTGGGGTATAATGGTCATTCGGCGGGTAGGGCATTCTTCTCGTCAGCATTCATCCCGGATGGCGCTTCAGGCTGGTTGTGCACCTCCACTTTGGTGCCTTCCTGAACATTGATCAGGGGTTGCATCACCAGCATCTCCCCTTCATCAAGTCCTTTAAAAAGCAAAGTCTTCTCATTGACTTTCACAATGTCGATGGTGCGCTTGTGCAAACGGGTGTCGTTGACAATAAAAACTTCATTGGTGTTGAAAACAACATTTCTGGGCACTTCCATCACCCTATCCACGGGGTTGCCGGGAAAAGTGACACGCAGGTATTCACCAGCCAGGATTGGAGATTTCTTGTTGTTGGTCACCTGGACAAACACACCCTGCGACTGGTTGTCGGCATCGACGAAAGGATTTTTCCTCACAACGCGTCCTTGCCAGTCAATGTCTCTTTTATCGGAATGGACCGTCACTCGGTCTCCAAGGCTCACCCATCCGGCATCAAAACGCTCCAGGGGAACCTCCAGCTCCATCACATCGGTGCGGATGATGTGGGCCACCCTCCCCCCCATGTTGGTATAGGCACCGGCTTCTACGTATACATCGCGGTAGGTGCCGTCGAAAGGGGCCACCACAGTATGCCGGCTCAGGCGCAGCTCATCCTGCTTGATGTCATAATATTCACTTAAGATGTTGCGGCTGGCAAGAAAAATGCGCAACTGCTCCTGCTTTACATCGGGGAAGGCAGGCAACTGACTGTTCAGATCCACCGAACTGAAAAACTCCCTGAAAAGCTGCTCGTAGCCGGGAAAATCAACAGACAGGTCGGGAAGCAGCCCGGCCAGGTTCTGAAGAAAACGGCTTTTCTTTGACTTAAGAGCCAGGGCAGCTTCATCGGGGTAAATGGTGAAAAGCACATCCCCCTCGGCAAAACGGCTTCCCTTCTTCAGGGGAACATCTCCGTCAAGTATCTTGCCGGAAGCCTCGGCCACAAGATCCAACTGCGCAACCGACATCACCCTGCCTGTTGCACTTACCGGCGATACCACCGTCCGATAAGATACCTGTTCAGCCCGCACGTAACGCTTGGCCTCCACTGGTGGCCGCATTCGAGGCTCTTCACCCTGAGCAATTAGATATTTCATGATTCCCCAGGCCAAACCCACAATAAAAATAAAAGCGGCCACAACAACAATCCTTCTGTCAATGCTCTTCATCGTATTACTTGTTTATTGATTTATTTGTCAAATGGAACTTATAAAGCTGAGCCGGGAACGCTTCATCGACCTGCCTTTTGACCTCAATTTACTGGTTGAATAAGTATTGATCGGCCCATACAGGCAGTTTCATAAACCTTAACCCCTGGCTGCCACTAAACAAACACTTAAAATCCAAAAAAGTTTATCAAAATTCCCTTAAATCCCTTTTGTCAAAAATGAATGAATTATTTTTCATTTACTCCTGACTGTTTAGAAAACTCACAAAAAAAACAACCCATTTTGTCCGAATTTTACAATACAATCATCCCTTGAGCAACTATCTTGCAAGGAGGAAAAAACGCCAGGACCCGGCAAAAAATGAAATTTAAGTTCTTACATGAAACAGACCAACCTGTAACTTTCCTTTTCGTCGGACCTTAAGGCATAAAAATCTTGCCGGTTATCGATTATTCATTCACATTCAAATTTAACAAGATGAACAAAACCAAATCCTTCACAGTGATGATGCTGGGGGCTGCATTGTTTATGCTGCTTCTGGCACCTGCTGCGCTGACTGCGCAGGAGAAAATGCCCGTTACCACAGTCTCGCCCGAAGCCGAGAAACAATTTATCGAGGGAAAGAACCAGTTCCTGCTGATGCATTTCCCGGAGGCTGTTGACCATTTGACAAAAGCCGTTGAGCTTGATCCTTCCTTTGCTCAGGCACATCTTTATCTGGCCATCGCAAAAACCGGATGGACCGGGTTGGACACCAAACATCTCAACAAAGCAGTAACCCTGGCCAACGAGGTGGCAAAAGGGGAAAAGCATCTCATCCATTATGCCAAAGCAATGAATGATGAAGATCAGGACAAAATCAGCCTTTATCGTGACAACCTGATAGAGATGTATCCCAAGGACGAAATGGTGCGGGTATGGGCGGCAATGTATCATTATGCATCACAGCAATATGATAAGGTGATTAAACACATGCAGAAGGCCGTTGACATTAATGACAGCTTTCATGCCGGCTATAACCTGCTGGGCTATGGCTACATGGAAACAGGAGAAATGCAAAAAGCAGAAAAGGCCTTTAAAAAATACCTGGAACTTATTCCTGAAAATGCCAATGCCCATGACTCATATGCTGAGTTTCTCCTGAGAAACGGACAGTTCGATGAATCGATTGAGCATTACAACAAAGCCCTTGAGATCAATCCAACATTTACAGCAAGTCATAAAGGACTGGCAGACAACTACCTGTTCAAGGGTGACCTTACCATGGCGCGGCAACATTATCAGAAATTAACCAAAAACAACTCCAGTACAGTGGATAAGTTCAATGGCATGCTTTATGAAGCCTCGGTTGACCTGCATGAAGACAACACCGGCTCAGCCCTGGCCACCATAGACAAATACATCATGATGGCCGAAGAAAAAGACATCCCCTATTACCAAATATACGGCAATGCATACAAGGGTCACATACTCACCGAAACGGGAAAAGCCCATGAGGGTATGAAATACTATCAAAAAGCTATAGACCTGGTAGCAGAAACCGATCTGGATCCTGTGATGAAAAGAAATATGGAAACCCAGGCACAATTGTGGGAATTCTATGCCCTGGCCTCCAACAAGGAAATGGAAAAGGCAGAAAAGGTGATGAAAAAATGTGAAAACACCCTGAATGAACAGGGCAACAGCCAGCACTGGAAAACTTACCACCAGGTGCGTGGAATCATGGACCTTCATCGCGGGCTTTATGATCAGGCAAGGCAGCACCTGGCCAAAGCACATAACACCCCGGAAACATGGTATTATACCGCTCTGACCTGGGAAAAAGAAGGACAGCGCGACAAGGCCCGGAAATGGTACCAAAAGGTCACCAACCATTACCAAAACACGATTGAATTGGGAACCGTCCGGAACAAAGCCATGGCCGGACTGGAAAAATAAATCTTCATAGGAAGTGCTTTCCTGGTATTGCCCTCGAAGAACCATTGAAATTAAATGCTCTGGTATACTTAAATGGTCTGGTCTTTTTTTCCAACAAATGGCCAGACCTTTATCATTTTTCTTCCTTTCAGCAATTTCCCCCTCCCTGAATTTTAATCTTTTTTAAATAATCCACAACAAACTAACATCCAATATTATACCAAAACTCCCGCTTTCCAGCCCGCATATCCATGGAGCTTTCCCGTGATCAACTTTTCGGATTTCCGGTCTGAATTGTTATTTACAAACCAAAATGCCTGTATTATGCACAAACAGTTGTACAAAACAATTATTTTGCTTCTCATCGGACAGGCTGCTCTTGGACAAACACACAGCTACAGGCACTATACCATTAAGCACGGACTGCCACAGTCGCAGGTCATCTCGGTCTACCAGGACCATCGCGGTTACATGTGGATCGGAACCAAAGCAGGCTTAAGCCGATTTGACGGATATGAATTCACCAACTTCTACAGAAAGGATGGCTTGAACTCGGATCTCATCGAGGGATTGGTAGAAGATACCCGAAAGGAGCACGGATTGAACGTAACATTAAAAGCAGCTGGTCTTCCCAAATCAACCTACTACTA
>CAJXLE010000135.1 GCA_913055895.1 uncultured Bacteroidota bacterium
TCACCCAAAGGCGATAGCATGACCTATTGGGTGAAAGACTCATCTTTGTATAACCAGGAGTACCTGAAGATGAGCGTCGGCTACCAGGATCTGGATTCGGCAAATCAGCTGCAATGGAGTACCGATACCGTGGAGCTGAGCTATTTGTTCGAAGAAGGAGAGCGGGGCAGGATAGATACCGTCAGTCTGAATACCAACCTGTCGGGCAACCTCGATTTGAACAAGAAGATACGCCTTGCACATCCTTACCCGGTCAGCCGGCTTGACACCAACCGGATGCGCCTGGAGCGCATGCAGAAAGATTCTGTGCTGGGACGGGCAGGTTTTCAAACGAATCGGGTGGAGGACGAACTCAGGTTTTTTGAGCTTTCCGCCGGGTGGAAGCCTGAAACTACATACCGGCTCCAGTTGCTGCCCGGGGCTATGAAAACCATCTATCCGGTTCATCATGATACCCTGACCGTCCAATCCAAAACCCGGGCCGAAGATTATTACGGGTCGCTCAACGTCGAACCGGCCGGGGTGGATTCCCTTTTTATCCTTCAGCTGGTTAAGTCATCCGGTGAAGAGGAAGAAGTGATACGTGAGAAATACCGGGAAGATATGAAGGAGGGTGTGGTCTCGTTCAACTATTTACATCCCGACAAATACCTGTTGAAGATCATCTTCGACCGCAACGGCAACAAAAAATGGGATACAGGTGATTACCTGGAACACCAGCAGCCTGAAAAGGTGCGTTATAACCCTGAGGAGATAAATATCCGTGCCAACTGGGACTATGATCTTGAATGGAACGTTGGTAAGGAAGAAAAATAAAAAAGAAAGGAGACCCTTATGTCTGTTCTTTTAGAGTTTTCCATGTTTCCCACCGACAAAGGCAAGAGCGTCAGCAATGAGGTGAGCCGTGTTATCGAGATGATCCGTGAAAGAGGGGTTCCCTATAAGCTCACGGCCATGGGTACCATCATTGAAACCCAGTCGATGCAGGAGGCACTCAATATTGTACAAAAAGCCTATGATCTGCTTTCTGAAGATTCAACCCGCATTTATTCATCGCTTAAATTTGATGCCCGCAGCGACAAGGACAACCGCTTGAGCGGCAAGATCCAGTCGGTCGAAGACAAAATTGGCGGGGTTAGCAAATAGCGTTTATGCCACTTTAAGCCGGTGCATGTTGACTTTGCCCAGTTTGTCCTTGGCGTATTTGAGGGTGATCTCCACCTCTGTTTCATCGCTCGAGGGCATGTCGTACATCACATCGGTCATGATGGCCTCACATATGGAACGCAGGCCACGGGCTCCCAGCTTGAACTCCACTGCCTTGTCAACAATATAATCGAGCACCTCATCCTGGAAGGTCAGGTTCTTACCGTCGAGCTCAAAGAGCTTTTTGTATTGTTTGATGATGGAGTTTTTGGGCTGGGTCAGTATCTGTCGCAGGGCATACCTGTCTAGCGGGTTCAGGTAAGTGAGAACCGGCAGGCGGCCCACGATCTCAGGTATCAGCCCGTATGATTTCAGGTCTTGAGGGGCAATATACTGCAACAGGTTGTCGCGGTCGATCTTGTCCTTCTTCTTGCTTGCTGAATAGCCTACCACCTGTGTGTTGAGGCGCTGGCCTATCTTTTTCTCGATGCCGTCGAAAGCACCGCCGCAGATGAACAGGATGTTGTTGGTGTTGACCTGTATCATCTTTTGGTCGGGATGTTTGCGGCCTCCCTGGGGCGGAACGTTGATGGCCGAGCCTTCCAGCAACTTGAGCAGTCCCTGTTGAACACCCTCTCCTGAAACATCTCGGGTGATGGAAGGATTGTCGCTCTTACGGGCTATCTTGTCTATCTCATCGATGAAGACGATACCCCGCTCGGCAGCCTCCACATTGTAATCGGCTACCTGCAGCAGCCTGGAAAGGATGCTTTCAATGTCTTCACCCACATAGCCTGCTTCGGTCAGCACCGTGGCATCGACGATGGTAAAGGGTACCTGGAGCATCTTGGCTATGGTACGTGCCAGCAGTGTCTTGCCGGTGCCCGTTTCACCCACCAGGATGATGTTGGACTTGTCGATTTCTATCTCGTCCTTCTCGTTGCTGCCATGATGCATCAACCTTTTGTAGTGGTTGTAGACAGCCACGGACAAATATTTTTTGGCCTCTTCCTGGCCGATGACATACTGATCCAGGAAATCCTTTATTTCAGAAGGCTTCAACAATTGTACATCGTCGATATCAAAATCGCTTTTCTTCTTCACTTCCTCCTGTACAATGCTGTATGCCTGCTCGATACATCTGTCGCAGATATGGCCGGAGATGCCGGCTATCAACAGGTTGGTGTCTTTCTTCTCTCTACCGCAAAATGAGCATTTCTCCATAATGAACTCTCTTATAAACTCAAGATCAACTCGCTAATTTAACCAAAACTTTTTGTTTGGTAAAGAAAACCTGCATATTTTCGAATGCAGGTTTCCTTATTTTATCTTTCGAATTAACAGCGATTAGGGATGGGCATTATTCTTCTTCCTCCTCCTCATCGCTTTTTCTTTCGAGAACTTCATCGACCATTCCGTATTTTTGGGCCTCCTCTGCCGTCATCCAGTAATCGCGGTCGGAGTCTTTCTCGATTTTTTTGTAGGTGTTGCCCGTGTGCTTGGCCAGCAGGTTGTAGAGTTCCTTCCTGAGCTTGAGTATTTCCCGGGCGGTGATCTCAATGTCGGCAGCTGCTCCTTCGGCACCACCCATCGGCTGATGGATCATGATCCTGGAGTGGGGCAGGGCAGAACGTTTGCCACTCTTTCCCGCTGCCAGTATAATAGCTCCCATTGAAGCGGCCATGCCGGTGCATATAGTCGCCACATCGGGGGTGATGTACTGCATGGTGTCATATATTCCGAGACCCGAATGAACGGCACCTCCCGGTGAGTTCAGGTAGATCTGGATGTCCTTGGCCGGATCAGCCGACTCGAGGAACAACAGCTGGGCCTGCACAATATTGGAGACGGTGTCGTTGATGGGTACTCCCAGGAAAATAATCCGGTCCATCATCAGTCGCGAAAAAACATCCATCTGTGCCACGTTCATCTGCCTTTCCTCGATGATGGTGGGCGAGATGTAATTGTTGTAGGCGGCTGAGTATTGATCCAGGTTCATGCTACTGATACCCAGATGTTTATTGGCGTATTTTCTAAATTCCTTGCTGTAGTCCATTTTATTTAAAATTTTATAGGATTAAATCAAGAACAACAACGCATTATTCTGATTGTTTATTTTGATCGGCTTCTACCAGTTGCTGGAATTCTTCGGAGGTTACCTCCTTTTCTTCAAATTTAACATGTTGCTTGATGTGTTCGACCACTTTTTCCTCAAATTTTCTCTCGTGAAGCTTTCTGCGGTCTTCATCTTTCTTGAGGATCTCCTTGGCGTAGTTTTCCAGCTGTTCATCCGGCAGGCTGCCAAGCCCGTACTGCCTGAGCTGTTGCATGGTCACCTCTTTGGCCAGCTCAAGGACCTCGCTTTCTTCAACCTGGATTTCGTTTTCCCTGGCGATCTTGTTTTTGATCAGATCCCATTTGACATCCTTCTCAAACTGTTTGAAATCCTTCTCTATGTCTTCTTCAGAAAGGTCGTTTTGTGTTTGCTTCAGCCATCTCTTCAGAAATTCTCCTGGTATCTTGGGGTTGACTTTCCTGACGAAATGTTCCTTTACATCGTGTGAGAATTTACGCTCACTTTCCGGTTTGATCTGCTCTTCCAGCTCTCCCTTGATCTTTTCCCGGAATTCCTCGTTGGTGGTGACATTGCCTTCGCCATATATCTTATCGAAGAGTTCCTGGTTGACTTCGGCGTTTTCGAATTTCTTAACCTCCTGTATGTGGATGCGGAACATGCCTTCCAGTTCGGCGGCCTTTTCTTTTTCAATGTTGAGCATGGACGAGATCTCGGTGTCATTGGGAAAGGCCTTCTTCAGATCGATGTCCGTCGCATCTCCGGCAGCCGCATCCTGGAACTTTTTCTTGATCTCTTCATCCTTTACCACGCTCAGGGTGAGGCTGGCATTTTCCTTGTAGATGCCGCCTTCCCTGGGATTGCCCTCCTCGTCGAGCTCGTTGATGTGGGCCGTGATCAGTTCGTCGAGGTCACTGACCTTGTCAACCTCTTTGAATTCACCCAGCTGCTGCTGGTAATTGCCCACCTGCTGGTCGATCAGCTCATCGGTAACCTGGATCTTGTAGTAGGGTATCTTGTCGTGACCGGATACTTTTACTTCAAATTCCGGTGCCATGCCAATGTCGAAGGCAAATTCCAGCTGATCGTCGTTGTCCCAGTCGATGGATTTTTGCTCTTCCTGGCTGGGAAGGGGTTCACCCAGTATATTCAGATCTTCTGATTTGATGTACTCGGAAAGTTTCTCGCTTACCAGCTTGTTCACCTCATCCATCTTGATGGCCCGGCCGTACATTTTCCGGATCAATCCTTCGGGTACCTTTCCCGGCCTGAAACCATCCATCTTGGCTTTTTTCTTGTAATCCTTGACAACCTTGTCAACCCGCTCCTTATAATCTTCGGGGTCTAGCTGAATCTTCAGTACTGCATTCAGTTCGTCCTTGTTTTCTTTGGTAATATTCATACGGTTGTTTTTTTATCCAGTTAATTGGCCATATGGAACCTGCATGAAATAATCATGTCCTTGTTGTGTAAGTTACTGGATGCAGGTTTCATACGATTATCATTTATTCAATAATTTGGTCTTATGTAACTTATCCCGTCAGGGCGGGAACGGTTCATTTAAAAAACCGCTAAAACCTCTTTGAACGTTGTTTTAGCGGTGTTCATCCCGTGGCAAGTGCGGATGGAGGGACTCGAACCCCCATGCCCGAAGGCACCAGATCCTAAGTCTGACGCGTCTACCAGTTTCGCCACATCCGCAAAAAGGTGGTGCAAATATAGACAATTTTTTTGTTTAAAGGATACATGTCCGTAAAAATCTGAACGGTATCGGGTTCAGGATCATGTTGTTCATGGTTTATTCCGGATCATGTCAACGCACATCCCCCGATGTTAATTGTAGTTCCTCAGCTCGAAATTTTTGCCCAGGTAAACCCTTCTCACCTGTTCATCTTCGGAAAGCTCCCTGGAGGTACCTGCCTTCATGATGGAGCCTTCAAAGAGCAGGTAGGCCCTGTTGGTGATCGAGAGGGTCTCGTGCACGTTGTGGTCGGTGATCAGGATGCCAATGTTGCGGTTCTTTAGTTTGGTGACGATCTGCTGGATGTCTTCCACTGCAATGGGATCCACCCCTGCGAAAGGTTCGTCGAGAAGCATGAATTTGGGGTCGAGGGCCAGGGCACGGGCAATCTCGGTACGGCGCCTTTCGCCACCGGAGAGCTGGATGCCCAGGCTTTTCCTGACTTTCTGCAGGCCAAACTCCTCAATGAGGGATTCGGTTTTTTCCCTCTGCTCCTCTTTGGAGTAGTTGGACATTTCCAGCACCGCCCTTACATTGTCTTCCACGGTGAGCTTGCGGAAAACAGACGCTTCCTGTGCCAGGTAGCCGATACCCATGCGGGCCCTCTTATAAACAGGCTCTTTGGTTATTTCCTTGTTGTCGAGGAAGATCTTGCCGTTGTTGGGGCGGATCAGCCCGACGATCATATAGAAGGTGGTGGTTTTGCCTGCGCCGTTGGGGCCAAGCAACCCCACAATCTCTCCCTGGGCCACCTCCACCGATACCTTTTTGACTACGGTGCGCGACTTATAGCGTTTAACCAGGTCTTTTGTATATAGGGTGATGCGCTCTGACATAGCTTAGTTTTTACAAATTTACATCATTCTGCCGGATCAGCCTGCCAATTCCTCCTGTTCTTTTTGTTTTTCAATGCGCCGGGAAATCATGATGCCCACTTCATAGAGCAGAACCAGGGGGAAGGTGACCATCACCAGGCTGAAGATGTCGGGGGGTGTGATCACAGCAGCCATGATAAAAATGATGATGATCGAGTGGCGCCGGTATTTCTTTAAAAACTCCGGGTATACCAACCCAGCCTTGCTGAGAAAATAGATCAGGATGGGCAGCTCGAAGATGATGCCGGCTGCCAGCACCACCGAGGCAATGGTGCCTATATAGGATTTCAGGTTGATCTGGTTGACCACCTGTTCGCTTACGTGATAGGACCCCAGGAAATGTACCGACAGGGGAACGATCACGAAATAGCCAAACAAGATACCCATCAGGAAAAGGAGTGAGCTGAAAAAGACCGCACCGCGGCTGTGCCTGATCTCCTTCTCGTAGAGGGCCGGGCGAATGAAGCTCCAGAACTCCCAGAAGACATAGGGGAAAGCCAGTATAAGTCCCAGTACGAGTGAGATCATGATGTGCATGGAGAACTGGCCCGCCATGCGTATGTTGATGATCTCCAGCGGCTTGGAGTTGATGCACAGGTTGGCCGTGTTCAGCTGTTCGGCCATGTTGCAAAGCACACGGTTGGTGAAGAATTCGGGATTCTTGGGTGCCAGGATCACCGTATTGAACACCAGGTCGTGGAGCAGGAACACCACCACCGCCACAACAACAATGGCAATGATCGAACGCATCAGGTGCCAGCGTAACTGCTCCAGATGTTCCAGAAAGGACTGGCCTTGGGATTTTTCTTCTTCCATGAAGTGCAGACTTATACGATTCCTTCTTTCAAGATGTCATGCAGGTGTACCATGCCCAGGTACCTGCCGTTCTCCTTAACGATCAGCTGGGTGATGTTGTGGTCTTCCATGAGGTTGAAAGCATTGATGGCCAGCTCATCGTGGGGAATGGTTTTGGGATTGCGCGACATGATGTCTTTGGCCCGCAGGTCCTCCACCTGGTCGTAACGCTCCAGCATCCGCCTGAGATCCCCGTCGGTGATGATGCCCACCAGCTGGTCGCCATCCATCACAGCAGTGGCCCCCAGTCGCTTGGATGAGATCTCGATGATTATTTTGCGGATGTTGTCGCCCATATCAACACGGGGCACCTCATTTTGTTTGTACAGTTTTTCAACCGTCAGGTACAGCTTTTTACCCAGGGCTCCACCTGGATGGTATTTGGCGAAATCTTCCTGACTGAACCCCCTGTATTCTAGCAGGCTTACAGCCAGGGCATCTCCCATTACCAGCTGCGCGGTGGTGCTGGAGGTGGGCGCCAGGTTGTGCGGACAGGCCTCCTTCTCAACCGTGGTCTTTAACAAATAATGAGCATTCTCTGCCAGGAAGGATTGGGTGTTGGAGACCATCCCGATCAGGGGATTTTTGCGGTATTTGAGCAGCGGGACAAGGACTTTGATTTCAGGGGTATTGCCGCTTTTGGAAATGCATATCACCACGTCTTCGGGTTGTATGATGCCCAGGTCACCGTGGATGGCATCGGCCGCATGCATAAAGATGGCCGGGGTGCCCGTGGAGTTGAGGGTGGCTACTATCTTCTTGGCAATGTTGGCACTTTTTCCTATTCCGGTGATCACCACCCGACCCTTTGACTGATAAATCAGTTCGACGATCTTTTCAAAGTCGTTGTCTATCAAATTGGCCAGGTTTCTCACCGAGTCAGCCTCATGAATGATGGTCTCTCTTGCCAGCTTTTGAATATCTGGGTGCATGTTGTTTAAATGATTTTCCAAAGGTGATATATATCAATAAAATTTAAAGAATAATTACAAAATTTGTGCTACTTTAGTAAACTTGTGTTATATTTATTAAAGATAAGCATGCAATGCTGCAAAGCATAACAAAGCCCTCGCTAACATCGTTACAAATTTAATTAAAATATAGCTGGAAATATTAATTGATTATTTGATTGAAAAATGAGTGTAGGAGCAGAAGTATCCCTGAAGGATTATCTGAAGAAATATTTTGGATTTGATAAATTTAAGGGCAATCAGGAGGTGATCATCCGCAGTTTGCTGACGGGGCATGATACTTTTGTGGTGATGCCCACAGGCGGGGGCAAGTCATTATGCTACCAGCTGCCTTCCCTGATTACTGAAGGAACAGCTATCGTTATATCGCCTTTGATTGCTTTGATGAAAAACCAGGTCGATGTGATGCGGGGTTTCAGCTCTGATGAAGGCGTGGCGCACTTTTTGAATTCTTCCCTTTCGAAAAGCCAGATGCAACAGGTGAAGGAAGACGTGCTCAACGGTAAGACCCAGCTGCTTTATGTAGCACCCGAATCCCTGACCAAGGAAGAGAACGTTGATTTTCTCAAACAGGCCAAGATTGCTTTTTATGCCATCGATGAGGCGCACTGTATTTCGGAGTGGGGCCACGACTTCCGTCCCGAGTACCGCAAGATAAGGCCCATGGTCGACAAGATAGGCCGGGCCCCCATCATTGCCCTGACAGCCACCGCCACCCCGAAAGTGCAGCACGACATACAGAAGAACCTGGGCATACTCGACGCCAATGTCTTTAAATCATCCTTCAACCGGCCCAACCTCTACTACGAGGTCAGGCCCAAGAAGAATGCCACCAAGGAGATCATCAAGTTTATTAAGAACAACCCGGGTAAATCGGGTATTGTCTATTGTCTGAGCCGCAAAAAGGTGGAGGAGCTGGCCGAGACCCTCAAGGTTAATGGCATCAAGGCCTTACCCTACCATGCCGGCATGGATTCGGCCACCCGTTCCAGCACGCAGGATAAGTTCCTGATGGAAGACATTGATGTGATCGTAGCCACCATTGCTTTTGGTATGGGCATCGACAAGCCCGACATCCGTTTTGTCATCCATTACAACATACCCAAAAGCCTGGAAGCCTATTACCAGGAGACAGGCCGCGCCGGTCGCGACGACGGCGAAGGCAAATGCATTGCCTTTTATACCTACAAAGACATCCAGAAACTGGAAAAATTCATGCAGGGCAAGCCCATCAACGAACAGGAGATAGGCAAGCAACTGCTGCTGGAAACCACTGCCTATGCCGAATCGTCGGTGTGCCGACGCCGCCAGCTGTTGCACTATTTTGGAGAGGAATACACCGAGGAGAACTGCCAGAACTGCGACAACTGCCTCCATCCCAAAGAGCAGTTCGAAGGTCAGGACTATCTGCTCATGGTGCTCAAAGCTGTTGAAGCCCTGAAGGAGAAGTTCAAGCACGACCATGTGGCCGACTTCCTGGCCGGAAAAGTCACCAATACCATCAAATCATACGGCCATCAGGATTATTCACTCTTCGGCAGCGGTAGCGACCACGATGCCCGCTTCTGGAAAACCATCGTGCGGCGTGCCCTGGTCAAGGGGCTGCTGGATAAGGACATCATCAATTATGGTTTGCTCAAGCTCAGCGACGATGGACGTGAATACATCAAAGAACCCTATAGCATCATGATCAGCCAGGAT
>CAJXLE010000136.1 GCA_913055895.1 uncultured Bacteroidota bacterium
GTGTCGACATACACATGGCTGGAGCCATAGTAGGTTTTTTCGATCAGGTCTTTCAGGGCTTCTTTTGACTGCCCATAGGTTTCTGATGACAGGTAGCCGGGAATGTACTTGATGTAGGTGCCAAAACCGTATTTGTAGGATATCCAGGACAGCAGCTTGAAAGCATTCTCGCGGTCGGAGTTGAGGTTGGAGACGCACACCATCGAGGGATGCCAGCTGATCTTTTCTTTCAGGCGCTGGGTCTTTTGCAGGTAGATCTGCAGGTTGCGGTTGATCTGGAAAAGGGTGCTTCTGAAGATGGCCTCCAGTCCTTTGCGCTCCTTGTGGTAGTAGCTGATTGCCAGGTACAGAAGGATCATGATGACCACTGCCAGGAATGCATAGAGGGTATCGATCTTAAACATCAGGTAAATCGAAACAACGAATCCTGTCAGGGAAAGAATCCATTTGGAGCGGAAGGTAGGCCGGTAGGACGGCGGGGCCCCGAAATGGTTCAAAAAGGATATGAGGCACAGCGAGCCATAGGTGACCATAAAAAACATGGAGATGATGCTGGCCACGGCATTGACGTTTCCCAGCGCCACAAAGGCAAAGGCAATGGCTATGGTCGCCAGTGAAGCGTTGAAGGGCTCATTGGTGTCGGATGTTCCTTTGGAGATAAAACGGTTCAGCCGCGGGGCAGGGAAAGCCTGGTCCTGGCCCAGTGCCTGGAGCGTTCGTGGGGCCACCATGATGGAGCCCAGGGCCGAGGATATGGTGGAGGCGGCCAGACCCAGGGGAATGACGATGTCCCCTCCATAGGCAACCTCACTCATGATGAGTTGTATATCGACCAATTCTGATGGTCGTGCCGAATGCACCAGCTTAAGGGCAATCAGGATGTATATGAACAGTCCCAGGAAAGTGGCGACCAGCGTGCCTCTGGGAATGGACCTTCCGGGGTCCTTCAGATCGCCCGACAAACCAACACCGGCTGTCATACCAGTGAAGGCAGGGAAAATGATGGCAAAGACAGTGAAGAATTCGCCGAAATTGCGCACCGGGTTTTCTGTGATGCCCGCTTTGGCTGTTTCTGAATACTCTGTATGCCCGAAAAAGAAAAGAAGCAGAGAAATGGCCAGGATGGCCACAACCACGTAGAGGGCTTTGACGCCAACGTTGGCTCCGCGCTTCAGGATGATAAAGGCCAGGAGGGCCATTGCCGGGAGACTGATGGCCTGCCGGGGCAGGAGGATGTCGTAGTTCTCCCGCAGGTGAATGAACAGGAACTCAAACGATTCGGTGAAAGCGATGATGTAGAAGGCCACGCTGATGGCTTGTGAGAGAAAAAGTGCAATGCCAATGGTGGCGCCGATGTTCAGTCCAAAGGAACGGGAAATGATGTAGTATTCACCACCTCCCTTGACCCGTTGGTTGGTGGATATTTCGCTGATGGCAAAAGCCGTGGGAATGGTAACCAGGTGGCCCAGCAAAATGATCAGCAATACCCCGAAAAATCCCAGCTTGCCTACTGCAAAGCCAAACCGCAGAAAAAGGATAGCCCCAAGTATGGTGGAGATGGCCGTAAAAAAGACCGGCGCCGTACCAAATTTGTTCCTGCTGCTTTGTGCCATGGTGGCTTTTTTGTTTGCTAAAGTAAAGATACAACAATCAGGATGATTTTGTAATTTCACTTGCACTTATCATCCTGCAACGGCCATGTTGTTTGTCTATAAATTATTGATAAAAAGCGCTTTTAATTGTTGAGATTAAAGCCTGAAAGACGCCTTTTTCGCCAGTTGGTCTGTTTTAAGCAACATTACTGCATCGCTGATTATTTTTTTCAGCTACCGCATCCGCATTGAGGACGAGATCAAAATTGTGGACGGCGACAACACCATTACAGGCCGTGTGGAAGATATGAACATGTTCACTGTCATCATTCAAACCGTTGATCAACAAAGTGTTACATATCCCAACAACCTCATGCTGCAAAAACCCATAGAGGTTATCAGCGAAAGTTAGGAAAAATCAACGGGACCTGACTAATCCACTCCGGTCACCTTAAACTCACCGAAAACAACATCTGCTTCTATGTCCAGAAAGGGGGCCGAGGTGTCCAATGTATCGCTCTGATATTCTGCCTTGCCAAAGGCAGTTTCGTTCCTGCCGGGCAGCTTGGCTCCGGCAAAAGCTGCATCTGCCTTGATGCGGATGGGTTGGTCCGTTCGTATGAGCAGCTCGCAGGACCCGAAGATGGTGTTGATTTTCACTTGCTGGGTTTCAGCCGGCGGTTTTTCTCCTGTCAGGTCGATACGGGCCTGCCCGAAAAGCACGGTATACTCCTGGTCTTTCGGCAGTCCTTTGAATTCTGTTTCTCCGAATACCACCGCATTTTCTCCTGCATGAACATTTTTGAACTGGAAATCGCCCACCAGCATGCGAATGCCGATGTAAAGGAAGAGAAAGGCAATAAGCAGTTTGAATACAGGGATGTCGATGTTGAAAAGGATGCGGATGATGATGGCTACGCCTGCCAGGACCAGCAGCAAGCCAATGAAAATGCCAAAGCCCATTTTCATAGTTTTTAAGGTTAAAGGATGGTGGAGGGGTAAAAATAGTGAAATTTATTGATAAAAAAAACCTTTGCCCCGGGCTTCAGCCCGGGGCAAATAAGTTTTTAGGGGGTCAGGTCGACCGGGTCCTTTACTTTTTGTTTGAGCAGGGCGATGTCCAGTACTTCCATGATGGTGTTGACAAAATGGAACCTCAGGCCTTTGATGTATATGTCCTTGATCTTTTCCAGGTCTTTGCGGTTCTCCTCGGAGAGGATAATTTCCTTGATGCCACCCACTGGCAGCACTTTGCCACGCAGGGTGATTTCGCCGGTCATGGCCAGGTTCTTTTTTACTTTGCGCTGTGTGAAGGCCGAGGCCAGTGAGGTGACCATCGAGATGCCTGCCGACGGGCCGTCTTTAGGGATGGCTCCCTCCGGTACGTGGATGTGGACGTTCCAGTTGTCGAACACTTCCTTGCTGATGCCTATGCGGCTGGCATGGGCCTTGACATATTCGAGCGCGATGGTGGCCGACTCTTTCATCACATCGCCCAGCATACCCGTCAGGGTCAGTTTGCCTTTGCCTTTGCTCAGGCTGCTCTCGATGAACATGATTTCCCCGCCTGCCGCTGTCCATGCCAGTCCGGTTACCACCCCTGCAAACTCGTTGCCCTGGTATTTTTCCTTGAAATATTCGGGTGGTCCCAGGATCGTGCGTATCTCGTCGGTGGTCAGCTTCTTTTTGGTCTGGCTGTCCATGGCAATTTCCTTGGCCAGGTTGCGTATGATCTTGGCAATCTTTTTGTCGAGGCTTCTCACGCCCGACTCGCGGGTATGGCTTTCCGTGATGTATTCAAGGATTTTCTTGGGGAAGGTAACCTGGTTCTTTTTGATGCCGTGGTCTCTCAGCTGTTTGGGTACCAGGTGCCTTTTGGCGATCTCCACCTTTTCTTCGACGATGTACCCGCTCACGTCGATCATCTCCATACGGTCGCGCAGGGTGGGGCTGATGTCTTCAACGGTGTTGGCCGTGGCGATGAACATCACATTCGACAGGTCGTACTCCACTTCGAGGTAGTTGTCGTAGAAGGTACTGTTTTGTTCGGGATCCAGCACTTCCAGCAGGGCGGAGGAGGGGTCGCCGTGGAAATCCCTCCCCACCTTGTCTATCTCATCGAGTATAAAGACGGGATTGGACGATTTGGCCTTCCTGATGTTTTGGATGATCCGCCCGGGCATAGCACCTACGTATGTTTTCCGGTGTCCGCGTATCTCTGCTTCGTCGCGCAGACCGCCTAGTGACATTCTGACGTACTTACGGCCGAGGGCGCGGGCAATGGATTTGCCCAGGGATGTTTTGCCCACGCCAGGGGGACCATAAAGGCACAGGATGGGTGATTTGAGGTCGCCCTTGAGTTTGAGAACGGCCAGGTATTCCAGTATCCGCTCTTTCACCTGTTCCAGTCCGAAATGGTCCTCATCAAGTATTTGCCGGGCCCGGTCCAGGTCGTAATTGTCTTCGGTGAACTCGTGCCAGGGAAGGTCCAGCAGGGTATTCAGGTAGTTGAGCTGGACCGAATATTCTCCCGCTGCGGGATTTAAGCGCTGGAGTTTGTCGAGTTCCTTGTCGAAGACTTCCTGCACATGCTGGCCCCATTGTTTGTCTTTGGCCTTTTCCTTGAGCGTTTCCACCTCCTGTTCCAGCGGGCTGCCGCCCAGTTCATCCTGGATGGTCTTCATCTGCTGCTGCAGCAGGTATTCCCTCTGCTGGCGGTCCATGTCATTTTTGACTTTCGACTGGATGTCGTTTTTAAGCTCCAGCATCTGCACCTCCTTGGTCAGATGCTCCAGCAGGTTGACACCCCGCTCTTTGATGTCGTCTGTCTCCAGCAGTTTTTGTTTGTCTTCCAGGTCGATGTCGCTGTTGGAGCAGATGAAATTGATCAGGAAGGTGCTGTTCTCAATATTTTTTACCGCAAAGGAAGCCTCCTGTGGTATGTTGCTGGATAGTTTGATGATCTTCAGCGACAAATCTTTCAGTGAGCTCACAATGGCCTCGAACTCCTTGCCCGTGGCTTCCCTTTTCTTGTCTTTCACTTCACTGACCTGTGCCTGGAAATAGGGCTCTGTCTCTACCATCTCATCTAGGTGGAAGCGCTTTTTTCCCTGTATGATGACGGAGGTGCTGCCATCGGGCATCTCCAGGATCTTGATGATCTGGGCAAGGGTGCCCACCCCGTACAGGTCATCCCCTCCGGGATCTTCGTTGTTGGGATCGATCTGGGAAACAGCCCCCAGCAACTCTTCGTTGTTGTATACCTTGTTGATCAGCTTGAGTGATTTTTCCCGGCCTACCGTTATGGGAAGGATGACGCCCGGGAAAAGCACTGTGTTGCGCAAGGGAAGGATGGGTACCGTATCGGGCACATCCACTTGCTTGAGCGACTCTTCTTCCTCGTCGGTGATCAAAGGTATAAATTCGGACTTTTGTGTCTCCTCATCAAAGTATATTAAATCTTCAAAATTTGATTTCGAATGCTTGTTCCAATCCATAATGATCTGTCTTCCTTAGTGTTTGTTGTGTCCATGCCAATATGGCATCTGCAAAATCATCTGCTTGTTCTCACCCTACTGTCAATTGCTGTGCCAAAACTTTACTGGT
Source organism: uncultured Bacteroidota bacterium (assembly GCA_913055895.1). Taxonomy (GTDB): domain Bacteria; phylum Bacteroidota; class Bacteroidia; order Bacteroidales; family UBA12077; genus JAGXLC01. Next base: position 5,199 of record CAJXLE010000136.1, read on the forward strand.
AGAGGGATGGTTCGAATAATGCCGGTGGGCGGTGCAATAAACAGGGAGACAACTGTGCATGGTTCTCAAAACCGGCGGTATTTCTGTGTGCGGTTAAAGACCTCGCGAAGGATTCTCTCCTCGGTTTCATCCAGATCCAGGTTCCTTCTTTTCATCACTGTCCTGGCAACCTCCAATGCCTTATCCACCCTGTATTCCTTAAATCCCTGCGATCCACCCCAGGAAAAGGAGGGGATGAAGTTTCTCGGGAAACCTGCGCCATAGATGTTGGCGTTCACGCCCACTACGGTCCCGGTATTGAACATGGTGTTGATGGCGCACTTGGAATGGTCGCCCATGATCAGTCCGCAGAACTGCTGTTGGGTATCGATAAAGCGTTCTTCGGTGTAATCCCAAAGTTTTACGGAAGCGTAATTGTTTTTGAGATTGGAGTTGTTGCTGCCGGCACCTATATTACACCACTCGCCCAGTACGGCATTACCCAGGAAGCCGTCGTGGGCTTTGTTCGAATAACCTGTAAGGATGGCGTTGTTGAGTTCTCCGCCGGCTTTGCTATAAGGTCCAAGGGTTGTGGGACCGTATATTTTTGCCGACAATTTCAGTACGGCGTGTTCGGCCATGGCAAAGGGCCCCCGCACGAGCGACCCTTCCATGATCTCAGCGTCCCGGCCGATGTATACCGGCCCCTGGGTGCTGTTGATCACGGCCCCCTCAACGCTGGCACCTGGTTCGATGAAAATCCCGCTTTCTCCCAGTAACTGGTTGGTATTGGACAATGGCTGCGATTCCCTGTTGGCTGTCAGTAATTTAAAGTCCCGTTCGATGGCTTTGCCATTATACAGAAAGATCTCCCAGGGATGATTGATTTTCAGGATCTCGCGGGAATATTCCTCCACTTCGATGTCCCTGACCTCCTTGTTGCGAAAATCGTCCACCTGGTACTTGGTAAGCCTGGCGGCAATGATCTCATCCTGGTAGACCAGGGCCTGGCCGGAATCCAGGTTTTGTACCTGCCCTACCAGCTTCTCATCGGGAAGAACCGAACTGTTGAGCAGCACATTTTCCTCCTGGGTCTTCAGGGGATACTTATCCGACAGGTAATCCCTGGTCAGGTGGTAGCAGGACTCATCCAGGTAACGCTCCCATTTTTCCCTGATTCTGAGTATGCCGATGCGGATCTCGGAGACAGGTCGTGTGAAGGTGAGCGGCAGGAGGTTGTCCCAGCTGTAGTCGTCGAACAGGATATAATTCATAATTAACGGCCTTAATTATGAAACAAATTTACATAAAAAAAAGCTCCGATGGCGGAGCTTTTAAAATCGGAGTAGTTATTGTTTCTTTCGTTTTTCGTAATGCTTCTTGTATTTGTTCATGAACTTGTCCACCCTTCCGGTGCTGTCAACCAATTTGCGTTTGCCGGTATAGAAAGGATGGGAGGTGTTGGAGATCTCCAGTTTAACCAGCGGATATTCTTTACCATCATCCATCTCAATGGTGTCCTTGGTCTTCACGGTCGAACGGGTCATGAAGGTGGTGCCGTTCGACATGTCCTTGAATACGACCATTCTATAATTCTTGGGGTGTACGTCCTTTTTCATCGCTCGAGTATTTTGTTGTTTGTATTTAAACCTGTATGTGGTTGTTGAATTGTCCTGTTGACCTGTTGTAAATTAACGGTTTGTGATGCCTTGATGTTGGATTCCACAACTATTTTGATTCCCTGGATTCTGTCACCTATGCCTTGTTGATGCCTCAGGTGATTTGATGATCGAACTTTCAACCCAGGACTTTGAATCGGTGTGCAAAAATACAGAGGAATATTGAAAAAACAAAAAAACTGTTCACATTTTTAGGAACCTGTATGATACCGGGTTAAACACTAAAGCCGAAACCACTGGTCGACGTTGAAAGCTTCCTGTACCTGTTTGTTGAACTCAAATTCATTGGTGTGTTTGTTGTACGAATAGTCATTTTTCCATTCCTGGATGTTGTCAACGATTTGTTTTAATGCTTCTGTAAAATAGTATATTTCGTCGTTGGTCATGGTGGGATGCAAGGACCATCGCACCCAGCCAGGTTTTTCCGACAGGTCGCCATGGTTGATCAGGCTGGTGATCTTGTGGGAGTCCTGGTAACTCACGTTCAGCAGGTAGTGGCCATAGGTTCCTGCACAGGCGCAGCCACCCCTTACCTGGATGCCGAAACAATCGTTCAGGAGCCTGACGATGAGGTTGTAATGGATGGCGGGGTGGTAAAAGCTGAAGACACCGAGTCTGTCTTCGGTGTCATCGGCCAGTATTTTGATGCCGGGTATTTTTCGCAGCTCCCGGAAAGCCAGGGGTACCAGTTCTTTTTCCCGTGCCTCAATTTGCGGGGTACCCATCTTTTCTTTGAGCCGTATGGCCAGGGCAGCCCTGATCACCTGCAGGAAGCCAGGTGTTCCTCCGTCTTCACGGGCTTCAATGTTGTCAACGAATTTGTATTCCCCCCATCGGTTGGTCCAGTCAACCGTTCCCCCGCCGGGATTGTCGGGCACGGGGTTGTGGTAAAGCCTTTTGTCGAAGATCAGGATGCCGGATGAACCGGGGCCTCCAAGAAATTTATGGGGTGAGAAAAAAATGGCATCCAGCTTTTCATCTGGATCTTCGGGATGCATGTTGATGTCGACATAGGGAGCTGAGGCGGCAAAATCGACGAAGCAGAGACCTTCATATTCGTGCATGATTTTGGCCAGCTGGTGGTAGGGTGTCTGGATGCCTGTCACGTTGGAGGCGGCAGAAAAGCTGCCTATCTTAAACCTGCGGTCCTTGTAGGCTTCCAGTTTGTTGCGCAGGTCCTCGGTATCCACCAGCAGGTTCTCGTCGGGCTCCAGCTGCACCACTTCGGCCATGGTTTCCAGCCAGGAGGTATGGTTGGAATGGTGCTCCATGTGGGTGACAAAAACCACGGGTCTCTCGTTTTCCTGGATGCACTCGTTGTTCCTGAGCATACCACAAACCTTCAGACCAAGGATGCGTTGCAGTTTGTTCACCACCGTCGTCATCCCAGATCCGGCATTGATGATCACGTCGTTTGGCCCGGCATTGACATGTTTTTTGATCAGTTGCTGTGCGTGGTGGTAGCTCTGTGTCATCCGTGTGCCCGTTTCGCTGGTTTCGGTATGGGTGTTGGCAACAAAGGGACCAAACCTGTCTTGCAGGGTTTCCTCGATGGGCCTGTACAACCGGCCACTGGCCAGCCAGTCGGCATAGACAATTGTTTTTTCACCGTAGGGTGAGTGGAAAGTTGTGTTGTAGCCAATGGTGTTTTTTCGGAAGTCCTCAAAGTACTGTTCCAGGGAGCTCATATAATGGATTTTTGTATGATTAAGAACCGTTGCAAATGTATAATAAAAAATCCTCAATCCATTGGTTGTTGGGATTGAGGATAAAGCTCCTGTCAGCCGTGTTTTCAGTGGCTATTCCCTCCCGGCAATGAGGGATAGGAGCCGCAGTATTTCGATGTAAAGCCAAATGAGGGTGATGGTGAGCCCGAAGGCACCATACCACTCCATCATCTTGGGAGCCCCGGCCTGGCTGCCCTGGTGGAAGCCGAGCTGGCGCTGAATCCGCTCGGCGGCCAGCTGTTCGTGTTCGGCAACCGCGCCCGGGACAAGGTCAAGATCCTGTACTGGGAGGGCACGGGCTTCTGTCTGTGGCAGAAGCAGCTGGAGCAGGCCCGCTTTCCCTGGCCCTCCTTCTGGGCGGGGGACGTCGCCCGGATTACCGGCGCCCAGCTCAACTGGCTCCTGGACGGCATGGATCTGCGCGACCACCAGCCCCATGCCCGCCTGCATTACGAGTCGGTTCTATAGGCCGATCAAGGATTTGCGTTGGCCAGCAGTAGCCCAATCGGGCATCGTTTCGGTCATGGCAACGGACACCGAAGCCCTGCCCGATGACCCCGAACTCCTGAAGCAGCAGCTCCAGGAGTTGGCGGCGTCCCTGGAGACCCGGACCGCGGAGCGGGATCGCCTCAAGCAAGAGGCCGACCAACTCCGCGAGATGGTCAACATCCTCAAGGCCAAGCAGTTCGGGCCGACTTCGGAAAAGGCCGTTGACC
>CAJXLE010000137.1 GCA_913055895.1 uncultured Bacteroidota bacterium
AACATATGGATCGGCACAGTGGGCGGTCTGAATAAATATGACCCGGATTCCGGCGTTATGACAACCTACACCGAACAGGACGGCCTGCCCAACAACCTGATATACTCCATCCTGGAAGACCGCTCGGGCAACCTGTGGATAAGCTCCAACAAAGGCCTTACCAAAATGGATGTTTTTACCGGGCGGATGATCAATTACGGCATCCACGACGGATTGCAGGATTATGAGTTCAACCACCTGGCTGCTTACAAGGCACCCGACGGTGAGATGTTCTTTGGCGGCATCTCCGGTCTCAATGCTTTTTACCCCGACAGCATACAAAAAAGTACCTACACCCCCAACATAGAGATTACCTCCGCGGAGGTCATCACCAACAAGACCAAAAAGAACCAACACCTGCTGGGCTCCGACACCCTGATGCTTCCGGCAGGCAACAACCTGGTTACCATCGAATTTGTCTCTCTCGATATGGTTGCTCCCAACAAAACGCAGTATGCCTATAAATTACAGGGTGCCGAAAACGAATGGGTGGATGTTGGCAACCGCAGGTATGCCACCTTCTCCAACCTTCCCCCTGGCAAGTACAATTTGATGGTAAGAGCCACCAACAACGATCAGGTGTGGAACAACAGTCCCGAAAAGCTCACCATGATAGTGGCAACTCCCATTTGGCGAACCCGCTGGGCAATTACCGGCTACGGGGTGCTAGGCTTGCTCGTTATCCTGGGCATCATACGCTGGCGCACCAACAACCTTAGGAAAGCCAACCAACGCCTAAAAGAACGTGAGATCATTGCCCGGCAGGTGGCCCGCCAGAAAGAAGAACTGAGCATTAAAAATAAAAACATTACCGACAGCCTGACCTATGCTAAAAGAATACAGGAATCGCTCCTTCCCTCCGACAATACCTTCAAAAGGCTGTTGAGCGATTCATTTATTCTTTATAGACCCAAGGATATTGTCAGCGGCGATTTTTACTGGGTCAATGAAGTGGATGACAAACTTTTTATTGCCGTGGTCGATTGTACCGGTCATGGCGTTCCCGGTGCCTTCATGTCCATCATCGGGGTGGAACTGCTCGACAGCATCACCAATGAACAGGGTGTGACCGAAGCCGATAACATCCTTTACGATTTGAACAGGGGCATATCGCTTACCCTGTCCAAGGACGACAACCGGAGCAAAGCCATCCGCGACGGAATGGATATTGCCTTGTGCGTGATCGACAAGACCAACAAGGAAATAGAGTTTGCCGGTGCCTTCCGGCCCATCTACCTGATACGCGACAACAAGATTGAGGAGATCAAGGGCGACCGCTTCTCAGTGGGCATGATGGAAGAATCGATGGGCAAGGAAGCCATATCCAAACGCCGCTTCAAACTGCACGATGACGATATGGTCTATCTCTTTACCGATGGCTATGCCGACCAGTTTGGAGGCCCCGACGGCAAGAAGTTTAAGTACCGCCGCTTCAGGCACCTGCTGCTTAATATTCACCAATTGCCCCTTGAACAACAGCGTATGTACCTGGACAAAAGCCTGGAAGACTGGCAGGGCGACCAGGAACAGGTTGACGACATCCTTATTGTTGGCTTCAGCCCCAGGTGTATATAAAATCCAGTAGAATTTAGCGAGACAATTTAACGCTTAGCGTAGAGTATTCAGCCCTTAGTTTATTTCAGCCGCTAAGCTGTAAAAGAACCGCTTAGCGGCTGGAATACTTAGCGGACTGAATAAACTCAAAGCAAATTTTTCATTTTGTCCAACAGGGTTTCGATCTGGAAGGGTTTGCTGATGTAATCATCGGTGCCGGCGGCAAGGCATTCTTCCTTATCGCCGAGCAGTGCGTTGGCGGTAATGGCAATGATGGGGGTGTGGGTGCGGGAGCTTTTCTCCAGGTTGCGTATCTTTTTGGTGGTGACGATGCCGTTCATCACGGGCATCTGGATGTCCATCAGTATGATGTCGTACTTGACCGAGCCGAACTTATCGAGGGCTTCCTTGCCGTTGTTGGCCACATCTACGTTCTTAACCGTTTTTTTGAGGCTTAGCAGCACAATCTTCTGGTTGATCAGGTTGTCTTCAACCAGCAGCACATTGGCATCTTCGAGATTGACCTTCTGTTTTTCGGGTTTGGTTGGAATGTCATCGGACACCTCTTCCTGCTCCTGCTTTTCTTCTTTTTTCAGTTCCAGCATAAAGCGGAAGACTGTTCCTTCGGGTCCGGGAATGGCATGAAGTTCACCACCAAGGGATTCAATGGTTCGTTTGGCAATATGAATTTCCAGTTGTTCGATGATCTTCCGTGATTTGGCGGTTTGTGATTTTTCCCGGATGTTTTCTTCCAGGTGCTGCAAACCCATGGTGGAGATTTCAAAACGTACTTTAATTCCCAAGCCCTCCCATATCTCTTCGACCGGTGCAATGTTGATCTCAAGGGCTTTGGTCCTGGAATGTTTCAGGATCTGTTCAATCAGGTTGAGAAAGATCTGTTTGATCTTCACCGGGTCGCCGACCAGGGGTTCTTCTATCTCGCTGTTGATGGTGATGGGCTGGTCCTGACCGTTGCCTTCCTTGTCAAGAAAAAGGTTCTTGGTGTTCTGCAGGGTGCTGTTCAGGTCGAAAAGAATTTCATACCTGCGTCTTTCCTGAATGTCGACATTGGTGATGTCGGAAAAACTGTTCACCACATCGACCAGGTTGTTGGCGGATGCCAGGATGGTGTCGAAGTAATCTTTTTCCTTGTCGTTTAATTCATTGGGGTTCAGCATGTTGGATACCACCACAATGTTGTTCAGGGGGGTGCGGATCTGGTGAGACACCTTGGAGATAAACTCCTCCTTTTCCTTCACTTCATCCTGCAGGTGTCTGATTTGACTGTCCCGTCGGGCAATAATCCAGCCGATCATTTGAAGCAGGTAGATCATCAGCCATCCCACACCTACGTAGGTGATGACAAAAGCCAGGATGCGTACCAGGGAAAACTGTTCCCTGTAATTGGGAGCTACAGGGATCAGCAGTGCAGCCAACACAACAACCAGGAAGGCCGAGGTGATCAGGTGGCCTTTTTTTGCCGTGGAGAACATCACCAGGATGGGATAGGAAGCCAGCCAGAAGAGGTGGTAGGCTTGTATCGAACCGGTGAAAACCAGCACCAGGAAGAAAAGGGTGATGACGGCAACAAGAAGGCGGCCGGCCAGGTTGTTGCTGTATCGGCCGGAGAAGCGATGCAGCAGGAGGTTGACCAGCAGTAGTCCTGCTGCGCCCATCCGCACAATGTTGATAACCGGTTTGTCAGGTGCTGCCAGGTTGCCGAGTCCGTAAACCAAAAGAATCAGTATACCTAGAATGCTAAAGAGTCTGACGAAAAAATTGTGGTTAAAATCTTCTGATTGAACAAGCGCGCTGTCGGAGAGTAAGAATTTTTTTATCTTCTTGAATAGCTTCATATTGATGCCAGGCCTTATTTTACCACGTAAAATTAATGGATTTTCTTTATATATTTCAAGGTTATTTTAATTTTGTTGTGTTGTTAAAGGTAAAAATTCTCCATTATGAACAAACCGCTATTTCTGGTAATTCTCTTGTTTTTTTCTGTGACTGCTTTCACCCAGGAAGAATATGTACCCACCAAAGATGACCTGAACCGGTTCTTCGACACCAAGACCTATGTTGTACTGGATCCCAACCCCATATCAGCTTATAATTTTCAGTTGAAAGATGCTGTTCGTAACAACTGGGACATGACCGAATATGAGTTCGTTTCCTATGATAAATTTGAGGGCCTGCGCAAAAATCCCGACCATTCTTTCCTGATGGAAGATATTGTGGTTTTTGAGAAGGACAAAACGAAGGCCCGCTACCGCTTTTTGAGCCTTATGCTGGGAGAAAAGCGTTCGCGGCTGGAAGAGATGCCCACATTGGTTTCGGTTCCGCTGTCCTACCGTGAGGTTGACCAGGAATATTGGGCCTACAAGCTGCCGGTGATCATCAGGTTTTTCAAAAAACACATCCAAACGATGAAAGAAAATCCCGATATCCTTGACGACAATGTGCTGGAATACTACAACAAGAACATACAGGACATCAAGGACAAGACCCTTTACCTGGTGAAGGACGAGCTGGCCCCGGAAGTCAACACGCGTGCGGAGATTGAAGAATACTATCCCTTTGATTTTAAGCTGGTCGACCGCAAGCAGGTGGAAAAAGCCATTGAAGAGGGCAGGGAGGATGTTGTTTTCCTGCATAAGGTTGGTCCCCAGGGATCCCGCCACAGGGCCAGGTGCTATAAGATTCTGATGGGCGCCAAGAATGCCAGGTTTTATTATTTTGATTATCATTTTGTGGTGAAAGACCGGCGTCCCGATGGGTTCCTCAAGCGGGATTTTCGTAAGCTCAAGCGCAAGGCGACCCCTGGCTTGTTTTAGGTGATGTTTGTTTTACCTTGATAAATAACTCGTTATGTTGGTTGTAGGAATTGCCGGAGGTACGGGCTCGGGCAAGACGACGGTGGTGAAAGAGGTGGTGCGGCGGCTGCCCGGCCACGAGGTGGCTGTTATTCCCCAGGATTCATATTATCGCGACAACAGCCACATACCCATGGAGCAGCGCCAGGAAATCAACTTTGATCATCCCGGTTCCATTGAGTTTGAGCTGCTGGTGAATCATATCGAACAGCTAAGACAGGGTGTCCCCGTCCACCAACCTATCTATTCATATCTCACCTGCACCCGGTCGGAAGAGTCGATCACAGTCGACCCCAGGCGCGTGGTCATCGTGGAGGGCATCCTGATACTACAGAATCCTGAACTGAGGGATCTGATGGACATCAAAGTATATGTGGATGCCGACAGCGACGATCGGCTGATAAGGGTCATATCGCGGGATATTGAAGAGCGGGGGCGATCAGTGAGCAACGTACTGGAGAGGTACCAGAAAACCGTCAAGCCCATGCACCTTCAGTTTATAGAACCCACCAAGCGCTATGCCGACATCATCGTACCCCAGGGAGGGCAGAACAAGGTGGCCATCAGCATGCTGACCTCGATCATTGAGAAAAGCCTTTACGACACCACCAACCTATACCCCTAAACCTATGCTTGAACAGTTCCAACCCACCCGCATACTTTTCCTTGATATAGAGACCGTTCCTGCTGCAGCATCCTTCGAAGAGCTTTCAGAAGAAGCGCAAACTTTCTGGGATAAAAAATCGTCCCGTTTCAGGTCGCAGGAGGATACTGCAGCCGATGTGTACGACCGGGCAGGCATCTTTGCCGAGTTCGGCAGGATCGTTTGCATCTCGGTGGGGTTGATCACCAACCAGGGCAACCGCTATGGCTTTCGCATCAAGTCTTTTTACGGGCACCGGGAAGATGAGCTGTTGACGTCTTTTTCCCGTATGCTTGAGAAATTTGCCGGTAAAAATGATGCTTACCTGTGCGCGCACAACGGCAGGGAGTTCGACTTTCCCTTCATCATCAGGCGGATGTTGATCAACCGGTTGCCTGTACCTGCACTTTTGAACATCACCGGCCGCAAACCCTGGGAGGTGCCTTTTCTTGATACCATGGAAATGTGGAAGTTTGGCGATTACAAGCACTACACCAGCCTGAACCTGCTGGCCCATCTCTTTGACATCCCCACACCCAAGGATGATATTGACGGCAGCATGGTGGGGCAGGTGTACTATGAGGAGAACGACCTCTCGCGCATTGTCCATTATTGTGAGAAGGACACCCTTGCCGTGGCCCAGCTGTTCCTGCGTTTTCGCGGGGAAGGGCTGATCGACCAGCAGGACATCGAGTACGTCAGGAATTGACCCTAGGCTCCTGTTCGAGAAAATGGTTCACCATTTTCAGGAAGGGCTTGCGTTTCTCGGCATGAACCCAATGGCCGGCATCTTCTATGGTTTCTATGCGTGCCTGGGGGAAGATGGTGTGGATGTCCTGTTTTTGCTTATCTCCTATATAAGGTGACCGCTCCCCCCTGATGAACAGAACGGGCATGGACCGGATGGCCTCTGTTCCGCTGTGTCGCTCCGGGTCGAGCCCGTCCATGATGTTGGGCAGCTCGTTGCGGATAGCTCTTATGTTGAGCAGCCACTGGTAGCGACCGGTTTGTTTGTTTCTTTTGAGGTTTTTCAGAAGGAACTGGCGCACCTGGAGGTAGGGGATGGCTTCTGCCAGCTGCTGGTCGGCCTCTCTCAGTGTCTGCACGTTTTTGGTGTCCAGGTTGTAAAGGGCCTGGGTGATGTTCAGGTGGCTCAGGACCGGTGCGCTCGACCCGGTCAGCTGGGGATAAGCCGACGGGCCAATATCCACCACGATGAGCTTGTTGACACGTTCGGGGTAGGCCGCGGCGAAATAGATGGCGGTCTTGCCACCCATGCTGTGCCCAAGGATATTTGCCCCTGGCAGGTGGTGGCGGTCCATGAACTCGCGGAGGTCTTCCTGCATGGCTTCGTAGGTATGTGTCTCGCTGTGCGGAGAATGGCCGTGGTTGCGCTGATCAGGCAGAAAAACGCGGTAGCTGCCGGCCAGCTCCCTGGCAATGTTCAACCAGTTGTCGGACGAGCCGTAGAGGCCGTGCAGGATGATCAGGGGCTCGCCTTCTCCCATTTCCCGGTAGTTGAGTTCCATAAACCCTCTATTTTAGTTGTCTCAGGTAAAGCTGTATGGTGTTCTCCAACCCGTAATACAGGGCATCCGCTATCAGGGCATGCCCGATGGACACCTCCAGCAAACCCGGTATGTTCACGTAGAAATAGTTCAGGTTGTCCAGGTTCAGGTCGTGACCTGCATTCAGTCCCATGCCGGTCTCACCAACTTTTTCCGCGGCCCTGATGAAAGGTTCGATGGCTTTTTCTGGGTTGGTGGGATAGTCACGCGCGTAGGGTTCGGTGTACAGCTCTACCCGGTCGGTGCCTGTTTCTGCTGCATGGACAATGTTTTCAATATCGGTCTCTATAAAGATGGAGGTGCGTATGCCATTATCCTGCAGACCCCGTATCACCTTTTTTAGAAAATCCTTGTTTTTATTGGCATCCCACCCCTGGTTGGAGGTGAGCGTCCCTGGCGGGTCGGGGACCAGTGTCACCTGGTGGGGTATGACTTCCCTGACCAGCTCAAGAAAAGACTCCGAAGGGTAACCTTCAATATTAAACTCGGTGGTGATGGTGCCGCGTATATCGCGAACATCCCGGTAGCGTATATGCCGCTCGTCAGGCCTGGGGTGAACCGTTATGCCTTGTGCACCAAACCTTTCACAGTCTTTGGATGCCTCCAGAACACTTGGGATATTTCCTCCTCTGGCGTTTCTTAGTGTGGCAATTTTATTTATATTTACACTTAATCTTGTCATGACCGGTAGCGTTAAAAATACTATTATGGCATTGTACGTTTTACTAAGGCAAAATTAACCAATTTACAGGAACTTTTTATGTTAGCCCGGGATTTAATATCATATGAGATTGCCCCAGTCAAGACTTCCGAAACCGGACTGGAAGCCCTGAACTGGATGGTTTTTTTCAAGGTTTCCCATCTGCCGGTGGTCAACAACGAAGAGTTCCTGGGTATGGTATCAGAAGACGATATTTATGACCTGAACAATCCCGAAGAGCCGATAGGAAACCATTATCTTTCCCTTTTCCGGCCTTATGTATACGGCCATCAGCATTTGTATGAGGTGCTGGAGGTGGCCTCCAGGCTGAAGCTTACCGTGGTCCCTGTGATAGATGAGCGAAAGAATTACAAGGGATTGATCAAGATGGTGGACCTGATGCACCATTTTGCCCAGACATCTGCCATTCAGAAACCCGGTGGGATCGTGGTGCTGGGCATCCACATCAACGATTATTCCCTGGGTGAGATCGCCCAGATAGTGGAAGCGAACGATGCAAAGATCCTCAGCATGTACGTTTATACCCCGCCCGAATCGGTTAGAATGGAAGTTACATTGAAACTGAACATCGCCGATCTCACCTCGGTCATACAAACTTTCAACCGCTATGAATACGAAGTGAAAGCCTCTTTCATGGAGGAAGACCAGGAGGAGGATCTCTACAACTCGCGATATGAATTGTTGATGCGTTATCTGAACACCTGATTCCCTTCAATCCCTGTATAGTCGTCTATTAAACAATAAGATAAAAAACCATCGCATGAGAGTCGCTGTTTACGGCAGAACTTTTGATCAACGCTTCCTTAGGTTTATCAAGGATTTTTTTCACTGGCTCAAAGAATATGGTTTTGATGTGTATGTATACCATGATTTTTTGCCTTTCATGGAGCAGCAGATGGGTTACCAGCCCCCATACTCCGGAACTTTCCATGGGTATCACGACCTGAAGGAAGATACCGATTTTGTTGTCAGCATTGGGGGTGATGGTACTTTTCTGGATACGGTTTCGCTGGTTCGTGATTCCGGAATCCCCGTGATAGGTATCAATTCCGGCAAGCTGGGCTTCCTGGCCAGCATATCGAAAGATGACCTGCACCAGGCGGTCGGTGCCCTGTACAAAGGAAATTACACTACAGAGAGTCGTTCCCTGCTGTCCCTCGAGTCGGACAGGCAGATCTTCGGGGATTACGGGTATGCCCTGAACGACATGACCATCCAAAAGAAGTCGTCGGAGATGATCACCATTCATGTCTACCTGAATGGGACCTTTCTGAACACTTATTGGGCTGACGGACTGATTATCGCCACCCCCACTGGTTCGACGGCTTATTCGCTGAGCGTAGGCGGACCAATAGTTCTGCCCAACAGCAAGAGTTTCATCATTTCTCCCACCTCCCCCCATAACCTTACCGTGCGTCCCATCGTAGTGCCTGATGACAGCCAGATCCTTCTGAAGCCGGAAGGCCGGTGTTCCCAATACCTGGTTTCGATGGACCATCGCTCGCAGGTGATCGACAAAACCATCAACATCAAGGTTTCCCGTGCCGCTTTCGATATGAAGGTCTTGCGCCTGGACCATACCAGTTTTTATTCGACCTTAAGATCCAAGCTGATGTGGGGAGTTGATAAACGCAATTAATTTTGTAAAAACAAATAATCTTTATAATTTTATCCATCCACAGGCTGCCTTAAATGCCTGACTTATTGAGATAATCAAATACTGCCCCGATGAATAAAACCCTGAAATACACCCTCTGGATTATTTTGTTGATGCTTCCTGTTCTCTCTTTTTCCCAGCGGTGGAAGATGGAACGCCTGGAAGTGACGGCAGGTTTCGGGGCTTCAAATTATTTTGGAGATATCGGAGGGGCTTCGTCCGATCAAAACTGGATGGGA
>CAJXLE010000138.1 GCA_913055895.1 uncultured Bacteroidota bacterium
GGTATACCTGCTGAACGAGACAGGTCTCGACCCCATACTTGAGCAGGCCCGGCAGTTTGGTCCCGACCTGCTGATCATCGATTCCATCCAGACCCTTTATTCCGAGCAGTTTGAGTCGGCCCCCGGCAGTGTCTCGCAGGTACGCCAGGCAGCCACACGCCTGCTCTATTTTGCCAAGTCAACCGCCATACCCGTTTTAACCATTGGTCATATCAACAAGGAAGGCAGCATTGCCGGGCCCAAAGTTTTGGAGCACATCGTGGATGTGGTCTTGCAGTTTGAGGGCGACAACAACTATGTATACCGGGTGCTGCGTTCACTGAAAAACAGGTTTGGTTCCACCAATGAGCTGGGCATCTTTGAGATGCGCCAAAACGGCTTGCACGAGGTGACCAACCCTTCCCACCTGCTGGTCAACCAGTTTCATGATGACCTGAGCGGTGTGGCCATTGCCTCCACCCTCGACGGAGTAAGGCCTTTCCTGGTCGAGATACAGTCGCTGGTGAGTCCCTCCTCCTACGGCACACCACAACGCACCACCACCGGCTTTGATGTGAGGCGTCTGTCGATGTTGTTGGCTGTGCTGGAGAAAAGGGCCAGCCTGCACCTATACAACAAGGATGTCTTTTTGAACCTGGCCGGTGGCATACGGGTCACCGACCCGGCCATCGACCTGGCGATTATGGCTTCCCTTCTAAGTTCCTTGATGGACAAGCCCCTGGGGGCTAAAGTTTGTTTTGCCGGCGAGGTGGGCCTGTCGGGTGAGATCAGGGCTGTCGACCAGATAGGGAAAAGGGTTCAGGAAGCCGGCAAGCTGGGCTACACGGAGATGTACCTCTCTGAATACAACAACCTGGAGCGCAGTCCCGGCAACATCAGGCTGCGATATGTAAACACGGTGGGGCAATTGATGGCCCAACTATTCAAGGGATAAGATGAAACAGCCATTGCTCAGCATCCGCGATTTGACGGTAAGTTTTTCCCATCAAGGGGGACGTTTTGAAGCCGTCAGCCATGTATCTCTCGACCTGTACCCCGGCCGTTCGCTGGGCATCGTGGGTGAATCTGGCTCCGGCAAGTCGCTCACGGCCCTCTCGGTGCTGACTCTTTTGCCCCCCGCTTCAAGGGTGGATAGTGGTTCCATAGACTATTTCAACCGCGACACCGGCCGGATGGATCTCCTGGCTGCTACGGAAAGTCAAATCAGACACATACGTGGCAACCATATTTCCATGATCTTCCAGGAGCCGATGACCTCCCTCAACCCGGTATACACCTGCGGCTACCAGGTGGTGGAGGCGATCCTGAACCATCGCTCCTATAGCCGTTCCGAAGCCAGGGATCTTGCTGTCAGGTGGTTTGCCGAGGTAGAGCTGCCTGAGCCGGAACGCATCTTCAGAAGCTATCCCCATGAGCTTTCAGGAGGACAGCGGCAGCGGGTGATGATCGCCATGGCCGTCTCGTGCGAACCCCGGCTGTTGATTGCTGATGAGCCGACCACTGCCCTGGACGTTACCATCCAGCGTTCCATCCTTTCCCTTTTGGAGCAGCTCAAGGAACGCTACAACATGAGCCTGATCTTTATCTCACACGACCTGGCCGTGGTCTCAGGCATTGCTGATGATGTGGCCGTGATGCACCAGGGTGCTGTGGTGGAACAGGGACACCGGCAGCAGGTGATCCATCATCCGCATAACGGTTATACCCGCGGGTTGATAGCTTGCAGGCCACCACTGGATTACCGCCCTGAGCGGCTGAAAACCCTGGCTGACTTTACCTCAGGCGGAACTGCGGGAGATGCGCCATCAGCTCCGGAAGGAGCAGCTTCCATCACTCCTGGAAAGACGGATAGATCAAGAAAGCAGGTTATATTTTCGCTTCAGGAAGTGTCCAAAGATTTTTCTTTGAAGACCAATTTTTGGGGCAGGGCTGTGGAGAAACTACGTGCCCTGGACCAGGTAAGCCTGGAATTGTACCAGGGTGAGACCCTCGGCCTGGTCGGCGAGTCGGGCAGCGGTAAATCCACGCTGGCCAGGCTGTTGCTGTACCTGATCCGTCCCGACGAGGGTTCTTTGATGTATAAGGGGCAGGATATGGCCTATTTTGGAGGTAAGGATATGCAGGGTTTCCGTCAGCAGGTGCAGATAGTCTTCCAGGATCCCTATTCCACCCTTAACCCCAGGATGTCCGTTGGCTCCATGATATCTGAGCCCCTGTATTTTTATAGGTTGTATGCCGGCAGGAAGGAACGCAGGGACCGGGTGGTACAACTGCTCGAGAGCGTCCGCCTGGGTGCGGAGTACTATTCGAGGTATCCCCATGAGCTGTCGGGAGGACAGCGGCAGCGGGTGGCCATTGCCCGTGTGTTGGCCCTCAACCCCGAATTCTTAATTTGTGATGAGGCGGTCTCGGCACTCGATGTGAGCATACAGGCCGAAATACTGAACCTGCTGCAGGACCTCAAGCAGCAGTTTGACCTGACCTATGTATTCATCACCCACGATTTTTCGGTGGTACGATTTATGTCGGACCGCATAGCCGTGATGAAGGATGGGCGGGTGGTGGAGACAGGCGCCTCGGATGATCTGTTCAGGCAACCCTCCGAGCCTTATACCCGGCGGTTGCTGGAATCCATTCCCTCTGTGTAATATTGGTGCGCTCCCGGTCCCCGGTGGCATCATGGGATGTGCACCGACCGGGCCCGGCTGGCATGCTGTGCAGTGATGCCCGCATGAGCGCATCGTGGCCCCCTGCCGGCCTAGAAGAAGTCTTCGCTCCTGTTTTGCTGGGGATGCATCTGTTCGTACTTCTCACAGTCGAGTATGTAATTGAAGTTGTTGGGCTTCTCGAAAGTATCATCCTTTGTCACCATGGGCGCCAGGGTGGAGTCGTTGTAGACCTTTTTCATATAAAGGGCCCAGATGGGCAGGGCCATGTTGGCACCCTGGCCATAGGTGATGCTGTTGAAGTGTATGCTGCGGTCCTCGCCGCCAACCCAGGCCCCCGACACCAGGTTGGGGGTCACGCCCATGAACCAACCGTCCGACTGGTTCTGGGTGGTCCCCGTTTTACCGGCAATGGCATTTTTTAGTCCGTACTTGTAGCGGACCCGCACGCCTGTGCCCTCTTCCACGACATTCTTCAGCAGGTTGATCATCAGGTAGGCGGTTTGCTCGCTGAAGGCCTCACTCTGCTTGGGTTTGAAGGTGGCCAGCACGTTGCCGTTGCGGTCTTCAATGCGGGTGATGTACATGGGATCAATATATACCCCCTGGTTGGCATAGGTGCTGTAAGCGCCCACCATCTCCGACAGCTTGATGTCGGAGGTACCCAGGAAGATGGAAGGGACAGGATCAACGTAACTGTCTATGCCCATTTTGCGCATGACATCCACCACGGCCTGTGCGTTGAACTGTTTGACCAGCCATGCCGAAATCCAGTTAACCGAATTGGTCAAACCCCATTTCAGGGTCACCATCTCCCCGTCCATATCCGTAGGACCCGAATTCTTAGGTGTCCAGGTGGAATCGTTCAGGTAAAAGGACCTGGGTACGTTGGGTACCTTATGACATGGGGAATATCCCTCCTGCATGGCCAGGGTGTAGAGAAAAGGCTTGATGGTGGAGCCTACCTGCCTGGCCCCCTGTGTGACGTGGTCGTATTTGAAATACCTGAAGTTGGGTCCCCCCACATAGGCCTTGACATGACCGTTTTGGGGGTTCATCGACATGAAACCGGCTCTCAGGAAATATTTATAGTATTTGATTGAGTCCATGGGGGTGAGCACGGTGTCTTTCAGTCCATCCCATGTAAAAACCTTCATTTTCCGGGGGTTGTTGAAAGCCCGCCTTATTGAATCCTTGGATATGCCCTTTCGGTTCATCACGTAGTAGCGGTGCGTTCTTTTCATGGCCTGGGTAAGGATGCGGTCGATCTGGCTCTGTTCCAGGTTTTCGGAAAAGGGCGCTTTGGGGCCTTTCTTTCTTTCAAAGAATGTTTGCTGAAGGTCTTCCCCCAGGTGTTCTTCCATCGACTTTTCCGCATATTTTTGCATCCTGGAATTGATGGTGGTATAGATCTTCAGCCCGTCGCGGTAAAGGTCATAGTTGGAGCCATCAGGCTTTTTGTTTTTGTTGCACCACCCGTACAGGGGGTCGTTGGCCCATCGTGTGGAGTCCTCCTGGTACGATTCATACGAGGCGTAGTTGTCTTTCCCGGGTTTTTCCTCGGTGAGCATGGTACGCAGGTGATCGCGGAAGTAGGTGGCGGGACCCACGTTGTGGTCCTGTATATTGTATTCAATGTTCAGGGGCATGGTGCTGAGCGAGTCGTATTGGTCATCCGAAAGGTAGTTGTATTTGTTCATCTGGCTCAGCACGATGTTGCGCCGCTGCTTGCTTCTTTCAGGATGGAGTACCGGGCTGTAGCGTGTTGGCGCCTTCAGAAGACCGATCAGTGTGGCGGCCTCATGCACCCGCAGGGAGTCGGGGTGGGTGTTGAAATAGGTTTTTGCGGCCGACTGGATGCCGTAGCTCTGTCCACCGAAAGGCACGGTGTTGAGGTACATCACGAGGATCTCCTTCTTGGTGTAGTTGCGCTCAAGCTTCACCGCAGTGATCCATTCCTTGAACTTGGCCAGCACCAGGTTGGTGGCGTAGGCGATCCTGGAATCGTAGACGGTGGTGTCACGTGGAAAAAGGTTTTTGGCCAGCTGCTGGGTGATGGTGCTGCCCCCGCCTGAACTTCTTCCCATCAAAAGCGTTTTTACGGCCACCCGTGCCAGTCCCCTGGCATCAATACCCGAGTGGTCGTAAAAACGGATGTCTTCGGTGGCGATCAGGGCGTTGACAATATTGGAGGATACTTCCTTGAAATCTACATAAGAGCGGTTCTGGTAATAATACTTGCCCAGCAGTTTGCCGTCCTCGGAATATACCTGTGAAGCCAGGTTGTTGTCGGGATTTTCCAGGTCTTCAAAGGTGGGCATCGGGCCAAAGGCTTCCTGGGATACCAGCAAAAGGACGATGAAAAGGGCTACAAAAGGGAGGGCAAAAATGGTCCAGAACGAGCGGATGTAAAATTTTTTGCTGTATCGGGGTTTCAAATTCATTACAAGATGATTTTTTCAGGAAATAATAAATTATTCAAAATTTCATTATAGATATATAAAAGTGTTAACTTTGCTCAATTTTATTGCATTCTGCTAACCCAGAACATTCATTATATGGAGGATAACTTAGTTATCGTTGAGTCACCTGCAAAGGCCAAAACTATAAAAAAATTTTTAGGTAAAAACTATCTGGTCAAATCCAGTTATGGTCATATCAGGGATCTTGAGAAAAAGAACTACGGCATAGATATAGAAAACGGGTTTCAACCTCAATATGTTATTTCAGATGACAAGAAAGATGTGGTCAAAGAGCTGAAGGACCTGGCTTCCAAGGCAGAGATGGTATGGCTGGCCACTGATGAGGACCGTGAGGGGGAAGCTATTGCCTGGCACCTCTACCAGGTGCTGGAGCTCACACCCGAGAAGACCCGCCGCATCGTTTTCCATGAGATTACCAAAGAGGCCATCCAGGAGGCCATCAACAACCCCCGAGACATCGACAGCCACCTGGTCAATGCACAGCAGGCCAGGCGGGTGTTGGACCGGCTGGTTGGCTTTGAGCTGTCGCCCGTATTGTGGCGCAAGGTCAAACCATCCCTTTCGGCCGGCCGCGTACAGTCGGCTGCTGTCCGCCTGATTGTGGAGCGGGAGCGGGAAATCATGAATTTCCAGCCCTCCTCTTCTTTCCGTGTGCTGGCTGATTTTACCGACGGCACGAATTCTTTTAGGGCGGAATTGTCAAGCAGACCCGACGAGAAGGATGATGCCCTCAAGGTTCTGGAGAACGCACGCGGGTCGGATTTCACGGTGTCGGATGTTCAGAAGAAACCCTCTAAGAAGAATCCTGCTCCGCCCTTCACCACATCCACCCTTCAGCAGGAAGCCAGCCGTAAGCTGGGCTTCAGTGTTTCGCGTACCATGTCGCTGGCCCAGCGACTCTACGAAGCCGGTAAGATCACCTACATGCGTACCGACTCGGTCAACCTTTCCAAAGCAGCCCTGGCCTCGGCCAGCGAGGTGATCAAAAAGGAGTACGGCGACAAATATGTCAAGACCCGCCAGTTTACCACCAAGGCCAAGGGGGCACAGGAAGCCCACGAGGCCATCCGCCCGACCTTCATGCAGAATTATGAAGTCACCGGCAATGCTGCTGAAAAAAAGCTCTACGACTTGATATGGAAGCGGACGGTGGCCTCACAGATGAGTCCCGCCGACTTTGAGAAGACCACTGTGAAAATAGACATATCCAACGATCCCCACCAGTTCATTGCAAAGGGAGAAGTCCTTAAGTTTGACGGCTTCCTGAAAGTGTACCTGGAGTCGACCGACGAGGAGCAGGAAGAAGAAGGCAAAGGCCTGCTCCCGGCCCTTAGTAAGGGGCAGCAGTTGGACTATCGGACCATCAGGGCTGTTGAGCGTTTCACGAACCATCCGCCCCGTTATACGGAGGCCAGCCTTGTCAAAAAACTCGAGGAGCTGGGCATCGGCCGGCCCTCCACCTATGCGCCCATCATCTCCACTGTCCAGGACCGCGGCTATGTGGTCAAGGAAGACCGCCAGGGTACACCCCGTGAATACCGCGAGGTGATACTCGAAGACCATACCATCACGGAGCAGAAACAAACCGAAATGGCCGGGTCGGAGAAAAATAAGCTCTTCCCCAACGACATCGGCATGGTGGTGAACGATTTTCTGCGGAAACATTTCACCGAGGTGATCAACTACAATTTTACCGCCGAGGTGGAGAAAGAGTTTGATGAGATTGCCCAGGGCCATAAGGAATGGTCGAACATGATCGAACGGTTTTATGGGCCTTTCCATGAAAAGGTGGAGGAGACCCTTGAGAAATCGGGTAAAAACACCGGTGAGCGTATACTGGGCACCGATCCGAAGACGGATCGCCAGGTGGCCGTCAAGATCGGCCCTTACGGCCCCATGGTGCAGCTGGGAACAAGAGAAGAAGAGGAAAAACCCAAATTTGCCAGCCTTCAGAAAGGGCAGCACATTGAAACCATCACCCTGGAAGAGGCGCTCCGGCTTTTTGACTTGCCCCGCTCCCTTGGTGAATACGAAGGGGAGGAAGTGATTGTCTCCTCCGGCCGTTACGGTCCCTACGTCAAACACCGTTCCAAATATGTGTCGCTGAAAAGCCAGGACGATCCCTTTAAGGTCGACCTGGACAGGGCCATAGAGCTGATTGATGAGAAACGGGAGCGCGACCGCAAACGGACCATCAGCTCCTTCGCCAAAGACCCCGACCTGGTGGTGTTGAAAGGCCGCTTCGGACCTTACATCAGCTATTCCGACGGCAATTACCGCATACCCAAAGGCCGGGAAGCCGAAAAGCTGACCCTGGAGGAGTGCTACCAGATCATCCGCGAGAAGAAAGAGCGCGACAGCAAGAAGGGGTCCAAAAAATCCGGCTCAAAGACTGGCTCGAAAAAAACCGGAGCCAAATCATCCGCCAGGTCTTCAACGTCCAAATCCAGCAGCAAGACCAAATCTTCATCCAAATCCGGCTCGAAATCGGGCTCCAAAACCACTGCCAAATCGGGTTCGTCCAAGAAAGGAACCTCCGGGAAATCATCAACGTCGGGCAAGTCTTCCGGATCAAAGACCTCCGGCAAAGCCACCGGCAAGGGTTCCAACAGCCGAAAGACTGCTACCCAAAAAACATCTTCGGGGTCGGCCTCCTTGAACATGTACGGCAGCAGGTCGCCGCCGGACCCCGCCGCCTCGTTGGTCACCATCACCTTCGGCCCCCAGATGCCGGCGCCGGGTGTGGTGAAGGGGTCCTCGTCGCCGATCGGGTTGTTGAAGAAGCCGAAGAGCTCGCGGTCCATGATGTCGATCATGTAGTCGGCCGCCGAGCCGCCGCCGTTGAACCGCTCGTCAATGACGATGCCCGCGCGGTCCTGCTGCGCGAAGTAGTAGCGGTTGAAGTAGGTGTAGCCGGCCTGCGCGGTGTTGGGCACCCACACGTAGCCGATCTGCCCGTCGGTGGCTTCTGCGACGCGGCGGCGATTGGATTCAACCCAGGCGCGGGTGCGCAGCTCCGTCTCGCTGTCGACGGGCACGACCGTTACCTCACGGGCGCCTTCCCGCGTCGGCGCGTCGTTGATGAGAAGCGTGGTCTGCCGGTCCACCGTGCCCTCGAAGAGGCGGTACGGGTTCGTGTCGGCCGTCAAGTTCTCGCCGTCCACGGCAATCAGGTAGTCGCCTTCTTCCACGTTCAGGCCCGGGCCGCGAAGCGGGGCACGCAGGTCCGGGTTCCAGCTCTCCCCGTCATAGATTTGGGCAAAGCGCCAGCGCCCGTTCGCCGCCTCGAAGTCAACGCCCAGCAGGCCGGTGCCCGGCCCGTCCACCTCCGGCAGGTCGCCGCCGCCCACGTAGGTGTGGCCGAGCGACAGCTCGCCGATCATATTGGCGATCAGGTAGTTGAGGTCGGCACGGTGCTGAACGTCGTCGAGCCACGGCTCATAGAGGCTGCGGACGTTGCCCCAGTCGAGCCCGTGGTAGTTGTCCACGTAGAGGTAGTCGCGGTAGAGGCGCCAGGCCTCCTCAAAAATCTGCCGCCACTCCTCCTTCGGATCCACCTTCATCCGCAGGCCGGAGACGTCGATGGCCCCGTCGCCCACGGATGGATTGCCGGCCGTTTTGACGATGCCCCACTGGCCCCGGGCCTGATAGAGGGCCTTCTTGCCGTCGTGCGACACCGCAAACTGCGTGACGCCGTCGAGGTAGGGCTGGCCCTCGCGTTCGTCGAGCTGGTAGCGGTGGAGCGACAGGCCGGGCGCGTCTCCCCCCGTTTTCCCGAAGAAGATCGTGCCCTCTGTCGCCGCGTAGAGGCCGCTGTACTCGTCCACCGGCACGTCGAGCGCCTGAATCCGCTGGTCGAGGCCCTCAGGGTCAATCTGCACGTCGACCTCTCCCTCCTGTTGGTTTCCATTATTTCCATTGCCCTCGTCCCCGTCGACCGGTTCCTCGTCGCTTTCAGGCAGGAGCGGAGACGACTGCTCGTCGTCGAGGACCGCCAGGTAGAGCCCGCGCTCGACCGGGCGCTCGTAGGAGCTCATGTCGAGCCAGCCCGTGTTCAGGCCGTAGTCGGTGCTGGCCATGAAGAAGAGATACTCCCCGCTC
>CAJXLE010000139.1 GCA_913055895.1 uncultured Bacteroidota bacterium
CCACCTCCACCATAAGCTCCCGGGGAATGGGCGTATCATCCACCACACTCTGTATGGCCACAGCCAGCTCACCCAAGGAGGTCCGGTAAGGCTCGGCGGTTACGGTCACCACGCGCTGACGGCTTTTTCGCTCTATGTTGGGCGGTGACCAGTATTCGCGCACCCTGCCAATCTCACCTACCCGCACCACCTGGCCCACGGCGTTGGTGATGGTCAGGTTCTCGATGTCGGAGATGGAGTTGCGGTACTCCTCCTTCAGCCGTACGGTGATATCGTATTCGTCGCCATGTTCGCGAAAACGTGTGGCGGTCATCCCGTCGATGCGGTTGCGCAGGGCACTGGACACCATAGCTGTGTTGAGACCCATACCGGAAATCTTCTCCCGGTCGAGCTCCACCCTCAGCTCCGGCTTGGACTCCTCCCGGCTGATGCCCACATCGCGGGCACCCTGCAGCCGTCCTATCTTATCGGCCAGCTGATGCGCCAGCAGGGTGGTCTGCTCAATGTCGTATCCGTATATCTCCACCGCCACGTTGTTGCCGGCCATACTACTTCCTTCATCGGTGATCACATTATAGGCCTTGATCTCAGGAATATCGGCCAGGCGAACCCGCAATCCCTCTGCAATATCCCATATGCTGCGTTCCCGCCTGTCGGCATCCACCAGGCTCAGGCTGAAGTTGATGATGTTCGAGCCGGTGGTCATCCAGATGGTCTCCATCACCGCATCCTCATCGGTGCCGGCGGTGGCAGAGATGAGCTCCACCTCGGGGAACGATTGCTCCACGATGCCTTCTACCTGGCGGGCTATGCGGGCGGTCTCCTCCAGCTTGGCCCCGGGCATCAGCTCCACCATCACCGACATCATCGACTGGTCGGATTCGGGAAAGAACTCCGAGCCCACCTTCCCTGCCAGTCCCAGTGACCCAAAGAAGACAGCAAAAGCCAGGATGGAGACAATCATCTTATGGTGGATGCTCCAGTTCACCACCCGTCCATACCAGTTGTCCAGACCGCTGAGCAGGGGCATGATGGTGCGGTCGTAGCTGACCAGCGGCAGACGGGCTTTGTTCCGGCGAAGGCTCATCAGCTTGGAGCTGAGCATCGGTGTAAGGGAGATGGCCGTAAGGGTGGAGGTCACCACGGTAATGGTCACGATCCATCCCAGCTGCCGGAACATAACACCGGTCAGACCCCGGAGCAGGGTCATCGGGAAAAACACGGCCACCACCGTGAGGGTGGTGACGATCACCGCCAGCCACACCTCGTTGGTGGCGTAGATGGCCGCCTCACGGGGACTGCTGCCGCGTTCGATGTGCTTGGAGATGTTCTCCTGCACCACGATGGCATCGTCCACCACCATCCCGATCACGATGGCCAGGGACGACAGCGATATGATGTTGAGGCTGTTGCCGGTGACATAGAGGTAGGTGAACGAAACGATCAAGGCGATGGGGATGGTCAGCACGATGATGAAGGTGGCCCGCCAGCGGCCCAGGAAAAACAGCACCACCAGCAGCACGAAGAAGAAGGCCCACATCAGGGTGTCGGAGAGGTTGATGATCGAGTCGGTGATAAACTCACTGGAGTCCCACACCGACATGATCTGTATGTCGGCCGGCAGGTACTGCTGCAACTCCCGCAGGTTCCTGTCCACATCGCTGGCCACCTCCACGGTGTTGGCTCCCGACTGCTTCATCACCATCAGGCTCACCCCCCGTTGTCCGTTGACCTTCTCATCGATGGTCATCTCCCCGATGGTATCGCGCACCGTGGCAATGTCCTTCAGGTAGATCGTCCGGCCATCGTAGTTGCCCATCACCAGGTTCTCTATCTGGTAGCTGTCATCGAACTCGCCTTCCACCCGCACGGGATAATTCATATAGCCCATCTTGATGTTGCCGCTGGGCAGGTTGAGGTTCTCGGCCTGCAGGATGCCGCCGATCTCCTCGATGCTCATATGGTAGGCTTCCAGCTTGCGCGGATCCACCTGCACCTCGATCTCCCGGCGGGGGGTGCCGGAGAGGTAGATGGCCCCGATGCCCTCGATGCGGTTCAGGGGGTTGATCAGCCGCTCCTCCAACATCTTCTCGATGCCCTCGTAGCTCTCATCGGAGGTGATGGCATACATCATCACCGGCATCATGCTGGTGCTGAACTTGAAGACAGTGGGCTGGGTGGCCCCCTCCGGCAGGTAGTCCTCGATAAAGGCCAGCGCATCGCGTATATCGTTGGCCGCATCGCTCAGGTCGGTGCCGTACTCAAACTCCAGGGAGACCACCGAGCTGTTGTCGCGCGAGACCGAGGTGACCTCCTTAAGGTTGTCGACTGTGTTCAGGACATCTTCGATGGGTTTGGTGATGTTCGTCTCGATATCCGCCGCATTGGCCCCGGTGTAAGACGTAAGCACCGTGATGGCCGGGTATTCAATCTCGGGATACAGGTCCACCGGCAGATTGATCAACGAATACAACCCCAGCACAATCACCGCGGTGAAGATCATCAGGGTGGTGATGGGTTTTCTGACTGCGTTGCCGTATATGCTCATGAGATGGGTTGTGTTAAGAGTGGCTAGTAGTATTATTAAAAATGCGTAAATGCGTAAATGCTTAAATGCTTAAATTTTAGAATAGCTAGAGTCTTTTGCTTTGGTCATTATTCTTACTATCTCATTGGCTTCTTTTTTAAGCCTTGTTAATTCTTTTCGATCATGGGTTAATTTGGCTTCTTCTATGATATTTAACCAGTACTCGGCTTCGTCAGCTTCTTCTACCACAATGCATATCTTACTGAAAAACTCTGGTTTTGATCTGGCCCGGCAGGCGGCTCTGTAATTTGCTCCCGCAGAAGTAGCACATTTAGTAAGCTGATATTCCACCACAGATGAAGATTTAGTCCTGCTAAGGGAATTACAGAAAAGAATCACATCGACAGCAAATTGCTTGGTCCTCTTTCTTAACTTATCGATAAATACCTCTTTCTCCGTCATATTCTTCCATTTACGCATTCACGCATTTACGCATTTTCTCATTGTTCAATGACCTTCAGCCTCGCCCCCTCCTCCAGGCTCGCCTGGCCGGCCACTACCAGCTGCATGCCCTCGCGAAGCGAATCCGAGATGATCTCCTGCCTGTCGTCGAAGCGTTTGCCGATGCGAACCATGATCTTGCGGGCGGTGCCGTCGTTGCTTACATAGATGTAGCGGTTGTTGGTCCCTTCCTGCTGCATCACGCTCACTGCCGGCACGGTGATGGCACGGTCGGAACGAAGCTCCAGCATCACGCGGGCGAACATCCCCGGCCGAAGTTTCTCCTCGGGGTTGTCTATCAATATCTCGGTCTGGAAGGTACGGGTGGCCTCATCCACTGTGGGATGCACCCTGTAAACCCTGCCCTGGAAAGTTTCTTCAGAATACATCTCGAGTTTGATCCGGGCCTTCATATCTTTTTTGATCTCCGGGAAATAACGCTCGGAGATGTTCACGAAAGCCTTCAGCGGGTTGATCTGCATCAGCCGTACCACCGCCGCTTTGCCTTCGCCGGTGTTGGGTGCACCTGAATACATCTCCTTCGACTCGTAGTAACGGCCGGTCACCACGCCGCTGATGGGCGACAGCAGGGTGGTGTTCTCCTGCAGGAAAGCCACGTTTGACCGGGCTACTTCATATTGGGTCTTCACCTGCTCATACTGCTGCTCGGAGATGCTCTCCAGCCGGTAAAGGGTGTCCAGACGAAAGAAGTTGGAACGGGCATTCTGAAGCTGGATGCGGGCCTGCTGCAGCTGCGTGCGGTCCATCTCGATCAGGGCCTGCCCTTTCCTGACCCTGTCGCCTACATCGACATGGATCTTTTCAATTCTTCCCGGGGAAGCCGGGGCAAAATAAACCTCCTCGAAGGCATCCAGGTTGGCCGTATAATCGAGGGTACGTGTGATGGTCTCCATCTTCAGCGACTGCACCTTTACCGGGTACTCCCTGTCTACGACAGTGGATGATTCCCTGGCCTCCGGCTGGGCGCATCCATAGATGAGCGACATGACGATAAGGGACATGCCGGGGATTCCAAATTTTTTCATGACGATGGGGTGTTGAAGGATTGTTATGTTTCATTCATTTTTTAAATGCGAAAAGATAAATCAGCGAACCTCTAAGCGAACGGATAAATCAGCGAACCTAAAGGCCAACAGAAAAAACAGCAAACCTGCATGACAACAGAAAAATCAGTGAACCTGTATGCCAACTAAAAATACACCCACCTTTATAACCATCTCAATACATCAAAAACAGCGCTCCACGGGCAAAAAAACCTTTAACCATCAGCCGGGTATACAATCCAGAAGACTTCATGACACATAAGTGATGCCTTAACGGTCAAAACTCCTAAAGCCTGTTGTACAGTTTCTGCAATGCCAGCCTTGCCTGCAACAGCTTCAAAACCGACGAGATGTAATTGTTCTCGGCCTGCAGGTAGTTGTTGTTGGCCTGCGTGAGGTCGAGGCTCGAGGTCATACCCTGCTTGTATTTGTTGTAATAGCTGTTGTAAACACTTGTGGCCACCTCCACATTTTCCTTCTGGGTCAGGTAGTTTTCCAGGGCACTGCGCAGCTCGTATTTGAGCTGGTTCTCCTGCAGGTTCAGCTGATCCTCCAGCAGCGACTTGTCGCGGCGCGCCTTGTCGAGCTCAACCCTGGCCTGGTCCAGCTTTGCCTTCCTGTACCCCCCCGAATAAATGGGGACCGAAAGGGTAAGGCCGGCGGCGTTTTTCGGGCTCAAGTCAAAGTCGGTGGTCATGATTTTCTCGGTATAGCTGTAAAAACCACTTAAAGTGGGGGCATACGACCATCTCTCCAGGTCCACCATCTCCCGCTGCATTTTCTCCTGGTAATCCATCAGCTGCCACGACAGGTTGACCTCCGGCTTCATCGGCTCCTCCACCAGGTTGTTCTGCGTCTTCTCCAGCAGGTAATCCAGATCATCCTCCAGAACGATTGGCTTCTGCCGTTCCAGTCCCAGCTGTATGCGCAGCATGTTGTAGCTGAGCTGCACGCTGCGGCGGGTCGACTCCAGGGTGTTCTTAAGCTGGGAGACGTTCATTCGTATCTGGTCCACATCGGCCTTCTCCACCATCCCCGTCTCATACATGTTGGCCGTATGGCGAAGGGTCTCCTCCAGGTTGGCCAGGTTGCGGTTCAGGATCTCCAGGGAGGCCTCGGAGACCAGTATCAGGTAATAGGTGTTGGACACCTGCTGCCTGACATCCAGCGATGTTTTCTCCACCTGCTTTTCCGTCATACCCCGGGCAATCCTGGCTATTTCAAGTCCCACCCAGAACTGACCGCTAAAGATCAGCTGGCTCACCTGGAACTGTGCGTTCATCTGGTCTTCCATAGTGATGGTCGACGGTCCGCCGGGGGTCATCAGCTGGGTGAGCAGCCGTAGGATCTCCTCATCACCCTGATCCAGCACATCGTAGTTGATGTCGGGCGGGTCAGGGTCGCCCCCTCCAAAAGAAAATTCCACCTCGTAACCAAAATTGGTCATGTAATCCATATTACCCTGCACCTGGGGCAATCCCTGGGCGCGGGTCTCCCTGTACTGTGCTTCCATGATGGAGATGTCTTCCCGGGCATTCAAAAGCTGCTTGTTGTGCGACAAGGCATAGTCACGGGCATCCTCCAGGGTCAGGGTCATGGTATCCTGCTGGGCATAGGACACCCCGGACCATAAAACGAGTGTTAATACACCCCATAGAGTAAATGAATGCATGATGAATGAAATTGTAAGTAATAGGTCGCTCCTGAGGCCCAAAAAATTACAATTTATTCAATTTTTTCGGCTTTTAAAAGACGCAAGTGGCCCCGGATGAAAAAATGTTCATCAAACCGGCCAAAACCGTATTCCGAAAGGACCTGCTTCCAGTCCCTTTCAAGATAATCCCAGGCATACTTGCAGCCACCCTCCAGAACCTTAAAGGGGAGTCTAAACCACAGGGGCGTCGAG
This sequence comes from uncultured Bacteroidota bacterium, assembly GCA_913055895.1. GTDB lineage: Bacteria > Bacteroidota > Bacteroidia > Bacteroidales > UBA12077 > JAGXLC01. The sequence continues at coordinate 5,999 of CAJXLE010000139.1, forward strand.
CCAACGTCGAACTCAGCATAATCCAGGATGTTCAGGGTTCCACCTTTTTGCAGGTGCCTCAAAGCATTCTGAAGGATGATGTGCCGCACTTCCTGGGGGAAACCATGGAAGACAAAGCTCATGAAAACCTTGTCATATTTTTCCCCAAGATCGAACGACTGGTCGACGCGTTGCTGCCGGAATTCCAGGTTGGGATATTTCCTGCATTTCTTCTCAAAATGTTCCCCCATGGTCTTCGAGATGTCGAGGCCGGCAACCTTGCCTCCCGGCGAAAGGTATTTGGCCATCAGGCAGGCATTGCGACCGGTGCCGCAACCAAAGTCCAGTATCCTGTCGTCCGGCTGGATGTTCATAGCCCGGATGGCCTTCCGGATAAAGGGTTTGTACAGACCAAAGGAGGCCATGTTGATCAGGGTGTCATAATGCTTTAAGGTGAAGGGGGTCAACTCCACCTTCGATTCGGGATAGAGCCTTGTTTGATTTGCCATGGATACCATTTTTTTGAGGAGACACCCGGACGGGAAATTTGTTCAACACTGTGGCGGAATCACTTCTTCCGGCCTTTGCCGCGACCGGTACCGCGACCTTTTCCGAATCCGGTATCGCGGCCTTTTCCGCGGTCCTTTCTCAATCCTGAGCCTCGACGGGCGTCACTGTCCCTGCGGCTACCTTTTCGTGGTTCATGTCTTTCCCTGTTCCGGGGGGCATGCTTATTTTCTATTTTCTGAGAGGAATGTCGGGGCTGCTCCGCATCATGTTCATAATCACCATCCGCTTTCCGGGGAGAGTGCAGGCTCTGTTTGAGGGTGGGACCCTCCATGGGGACTATTTCTCCTGCTTCCACCCGGCTGACGGCTTCGCGCACCGTCATGCCGCGACACAGGTAAGGCTGCAAGCCGAGCGAACTCAACTCTTCAAAGGCAGAAGGACCGATGTTGCCAACCAGCACTTTCTCTGCGCCTTTTTGGGCAAACCGGGCCATATCGGGTTTCTCCAGCTCCGGCGAGACCCCGGGCACAGACTCGTAATCCAGGGTTTTGGGGTCCACCAAAAGGAAATATTTGGCGTGCCCGAAACGTCCGGATATTTTGGCATCCGGGTTATCTCCCGACGCTGCTACAAGGTATTGGGCCATAAATGATTTGTTTTATATGAGAGCCAAGGTTCTTCTGAAATCAACATTTTTCTGGATTGGCAGTCTTCCTGCAACCAAAGTTTTCCGGTACTCCATTTCTTCTGGAAACCAAATTTTTCCAGCTCCTGCATTTCTTCCTGGAACCAATTTTTTCCGGTACTACAGTTTTTTCTAAAACCAGAGTTTTTTCCAGCTACTGCAGTTTTCCTGGCACCAGGACTTCATGGCTGCTGCAGTTTTCCTGTAACCATCTTTTACCCGCAACCCTAATATGTAATACAGTTTTTCGAGAGCCCTGGTTTATAAAAAGCCAGGTTATAACATATCACCACAAGTTACAACAAAATTATGAGAATATTCCCGGAATCAAAACTCTTCCTTCTTTTTATCCAAATCCCGGAGCAAATCGGAGATCTTCGTGTTTTTGTCGTGTAACTGGTTGATCAGGCGAAGGTCCTGCTGTGCCTCCCGAACCTTGTTCATCGTCAGGTAGAGACAGGCACGGGTCTTTAAGAGCTGATAGTGAACATTCCACTGGCGACCATCGGGATGGCAGTAACTCATGCCCAGGGCATAAACAGCCAGGGCACGGTTAAAATCGCCGTTTTCTTCGTACATATGACCTATCCAGAGATAAAAATCGGGCAGGTCTTCATGTTGGCGGTCTTTCTCCTCCAAAAGAGCAATGGCCCCGGCCAGGGCGTCGATGGTTTTACCTTCATCGACAAATGAATACATCAGGGCTTTGCTTTCCAGCACGTTGATGTTTTCCGGTTCGCGCTCTTCAAGGATATCGAACACCCGCAGGTAACGGTCATCCTTCACGCACTTGCTCATCAATGACTCCAGGAGGGGATCGATGTTGGATCGGGGTTTGAGCGTGCTGAGCTCCGAGCCGGCAAAAGAATAAGCGCGGGTCTTATAGTCGGCCAGGGTCTGGTCAACCGCAGTCTCCAGGCTGGTTTGGTTATCAAGGGCTTCAGTAATATAATAAAGCAAATCGTCCATGGCATGAAAAATTTATGTCTGACGTTGAACCGTTTATCAAATAACAATTCCAGGATCCATACTTTATCACTATTACAGCAGTTCACTGCAAAATCAATACTTTTCAACGTATCAACCCTGCCAGTTATGATGAATGCTCACACAACTGTAACATCAGATACGCGAACCGCCCTTTATGGTTTCATCTTTTAGACTTTAAACCCCTCATTGAAAGCCGGGACCGAACTGCCGAACATCTTGCTTTGGTTCTGTGTAAACCACAAACAGCCAACACATTTCACAAGCCGGATCAGGCAGCGATTTAAAAAATCCCTGTTGTACATCATATGTAAAACAAAAAAAATCCGGCATCCTTGCGCAAGTTTTTTCCAATCTGTTTGTCTAAATGGGTACCAACAGCTTTTAATGTCTGAAAAGCTTGTAGAAGAAATAAAAAGAGGGAATGAGGCGGCCTACCGGAAGCTCATAGCTGAATACCAGGACATGGTAATCAGCACCTGTTACGGGTTGGTTCAAAATAAAGAAGACGCTGAGGATATTGCACAGGAAGTTTTTGTGAAAGTCTACCAGTCCATCAACCAGTTCAGAAAAGACTCCAAACTGTCCTCATGGATTTACAGGATTGCCGTCAATCAATCCTTGAATACGCTCCGGAAAAACCGCATCAAAAAGTGTTGGATTAAGCTGGAAGAAGCATTCAGCGATCATTACGCCGGAACGCACCGCCAGGAAACAGGACCCTATTACCAGCCCCATAAAAGAATGGAAAGCAATGAGGGCATGCGCCTCATTCGTAAAGCCATCAGGGAGCTCCCAACAAATCAACGCACTGCTTTGGTCCTTCACAAGTATGAGGGTCGGCCGCACGATGAAATAGCCGAAATTATGAAAACCAGTCACAGCTCGGTAGAATCACTGATTTTCAGAGCAAAGAAAAACATCAGGAAAAAACTGGTGCGGTATTATAAGGGATCGATATGACCAACAACGAAATAATTTGAAATTTATACAAAGATCTCATAAAATGCATTGTAGAAAAAAAAGATTACCATATGAAATCCATTAACCGTGCCGTTA
>CAJXLE010000140.1 GCA_913055895.1 uncultured Bacteroidota bacterium
AGATGTCGGTACTGTGATGTGGCTGGCCCCCCGTCGCCCCTGCATCCAGCCTTATGTGCCCTGGTACCTCGGCATGCAACAGATACCCGGCGATTTTGCGCAGTCCGGTCCTGAAAGGGCACTCGAGACGCACTTTGAAGCACCGGACAACATGTACCAAGCCGCACCCGGTCATGCTTTCACCCAATATGCCCGCTTTGCCAATTATGTTGATAAACACTACGGGAAGCTCCATGAACGGGTCAGCTCTTTTAAGCAGGAGACACAAAAGCAGATCTTCCGTGAAAAGGAGAAAGCAGAAGAAAAGGCCCTTGATCTTTATTCGAATGACAGGGAGAAAGCCCTGGAGCACTTATCGCGTTTTACGATCAAATACCTGGAGCATACCCGCACGTTCATGCAGGAATTTCCGGGTAGGGAATGATTTTTTTTGAGTTTGTTTTTTACCGCATAAGCCGCATCCTGATACCACCAGGACAAACGTGCAGGCTTCTGCTTTTTTCCCCGTCATCCAATGCCTGAAAAGGTTTGGTTGGCGGGGCCCTTAATTTTCGCTTTCTGATCGAATGATCCAGTAAACGGCGGTATGCACCTTGCTCTGTGGCAACATGCAATACCTGTTGGTCTTTTTATCCCCAAGGTTCGTCAATGCTCCCCATATTTTCATCTAAAAGGGTATAACTTCTTTTAAAAAATCCACTATACAGGGGTAAAAGGATGGTTGCCCCAACCAGGCAACCGGAATGAGTCAAACCAGAAACCACTTGGTTGTAACCATCATTTTCAAATGGATCATAAAATAAGGCTTTCGTACCTTGGCACTTACTACAAGCGACAAGACATTTATTCTACAAGGAGCAGGTCACCGCAAGTGGCCCGGACAACAAGGGAACATCTGCTTCGCCTTTTTACCCTTAGGCTAGCATTGGTCAGCGAACTGTTCGACGGCAATTTGTGGGATCAACGCAGATATTTTGCTTTTGATAAAGGCCCCGGATCATCCAAACAACAGTCTGCCGGCAGCCACAAATCTCACGGAAAAGCCGGCGCCGGTAACAAGAAAGAGCGGCATATACTGATTGTGGAAGACGACCGGGTGAGTGTGCTGTATATCAAGGAGCTGATCAAAATGCTCGAGATCCCGGAGGTTAAACTTGTGCCCCATCATGTTTTTACCGGAGAGAAGGCTTTGGAGTATGTCCGGAATGAGCCCTGTAATCTTGTATTGATGGACCTTAAGCTGCCTGGTATCGACGGTCTGGATGCAACCCGTTTCATCAAGAAGGAGAGGCCCTCTCTTCCTGTCATAGCACAAACGGCTTTCGCCCTTTCAGGCGATGAGCAGAAAGCCATGGAAGCCGGATGCGATGACTACCTCTCCAAACCCATATCGGAAAAAGTACTTGTGGAAAAAATCAGGAAGCACCTGGATTTAACCTGAACGGGATACCTCCCGACACAACAGGGCTGCCCTTTGCTAGACCCGTATGCCTGCCTTTCTCTTATGTGATTAACTTTTAATCAGTTTTTTGTTCAGGTGGATCCACTCTCACCGGGGTGTGAATGTTTCGTTTTCAAGAAAAAAATGTTATTTTTAACTGTCCCCGGATCAACAATATGATCTGTTTGGGCTAAAACATCAACAATCCCAATCCCAATGCCTGATAACCCAAACTCTACCTAATCATGGATAAAAGAATTTTTTTCGGTGTGGCAACTGTCCTGATACCCGCCATGTTTTTTACGTTTTTTTCCTGCAAACAAGAACCAGCTATGAAAGACCTGCAACCGCCAGATGTTGCTAAAAAAACCAAAGAGCTCACCATACACGGGGATACCCGGGTCGACAACTACTACTGGCTGAACCAGAGAGAGAACCAAAAAGTGATTGATTACCTGGAGGCAGAAAATGAATACACCCGCCAGGTGATGGAACCCACGGAGGATCTCCGGGAGGACCTCTTCAGGGAGATGAAGGGCAGGATCAAGGAAGATGACCAGTCGGTGCCCTACCTGAAGAACGGATACTATTACTATACACGTTATGAGGAAGGCATGGAGTATCCCATTTATTGCCGCAAGAAAGGATCGCTGGATGCAGAAGAAGAGGTGATGCTGGATGTCAACAAAATGGCCCAAGGCCATTCCTTCTACCGGGTGACCGGTTTGAGCGTCAGTCCCGACAACGAAATGCTGGCCTATGGCGTAGATACGGTGGGCAGGCGTAAGTACACCATTCACATAAGGGACCTGGCAACGGGACAGATATATGATGATGCGATGCCGATGACCACCGGTCGGGCTGTATGGGCCAGTGACAACAAAACCCTCTTCTATACCCAAAAACAGGAAGGTACCCTGAGGGCCCACAAAATTTACAGGCACACCCTTGGTATGTCGGCCGACCAGGACAGGGAGGTCTATCACGAGTCGGATGAAACTTTTACCACCGGGGTTTACAAGACCAAGTCGGAGGAATACCTGATGATCGCCTCGAACAGCACCATGTCGGATGAGTACCGTTACCTGGATGCCGGCAACCCCGGGGGCAATTTTCGCATCATCCAGCCCCGCGAAAAGGGCCTGGAGTATTCCGTTTCGCATTTCGGCGACCATTTTTACATTGTCACCAACTGGAATGCCACCAACTTCAGGCTAATGAAAACACCTGTGGACCGGGGTCGGAAAAACAGCTGGCAGGAGGTCATACCACACCGCCAGGATGTGTTGCTCGACGGTATAGAGATATTCAGCGATTACCTGGTGGTGGATGAGCGCAAGGGTGGCCTCACCCGGCTGCGCGTGATGCCCTGGGATGATAAAGATGAATACTATATTGAGTTTGATGAGGAGGTGTATGCTGCCTACATCTCCAACAACCACAATTTTGACAGCGAGCTTTTGCGGTTTACTTACAGTTCGATGACCACCCCCGGCTCCACCTATGATTACAATATGAGGACACGCCGGCGCGAGCTGAAGAAAAGGCAGGAAGTGCTGGGCGATTTTGAACCCGGCAACTATGAGGCCAAGAGGTTGTGGGCGGAGGCCGACGACGGAAAGCAAATACCCATCTCGATGGTCTATCGCAAGGGTATACAAAAGGACGGCTCTACGCCCACCTTGCTGTATGGGTACGGATCCTATGGCTACACCCGGGAGGCCGGTTTCAGTTCAACCCGTCTCAGCCTGCTTGACCGCGGATTCATCTATGCCATAGCCCATGTCAGGGGCAGCCAGTACCTGGGAAGACAGTGGTATGAAGAGGGCAAGCTGATGAACAAACGCAACACCTTCACCGATTTCAATGATTGCGCCGAGCATTTGATCAAAGAGGGCTATACCAGTCCCGACCACCTCTATGCCATGGGAGGCAGTGCGGGTGGCCTGCTGATGGGTGCCATCGTCAACATGCAGCCCGAATTGTACAACGGTGTGGTGGCCGCCGTCCCGTTTGTGGATGTTGTCACCACCATGCTCGATGAGAGCATTCCCCTTACCACCGGAGAGTTCGATGAGTGGGGCAATCCCAAGGAGAAGAAATACTACGAGTATATGCTTTCCTATTCGCCCTACGACAATGTAGCCGAGCAAAAATATCCCAATATGCTGGTGACTACCGGCTTGCACGACTCCCAGGTTCAGTACTGGGAGCCGGCCAAATGGGTTGCCAAACTGCGCGATCACAAAACAGGCGACAACCTGTTGCTGCTTCACACCAACATGAAGGCAGGCCATGGCGGGGCCTCCGGAAGGTACGAAGCCCTGCGGGAAACAGCCCGTGAATACGCCTTCCTGCTTTTCCTGGAAGATATTGATAGCTAGAAACAGGGTAAATCCTTACCGATCCATATCATGAAGCCGGGGAGTAGGCATGAGATGTCAATACTCCCCGGTTTTGCATCAGATGCCTTCACCTCTGGTGAAGTTCATGGTTTGGGCTTTTTGCTGGAGTATCCTGGATTTGGGAGGCACGCTGCGGGTGAGCCACACGTTGCCGCCTATTACGGAGCCCTGTCCAATGGTCACCCTCCCGAGGACCGTGGTTTCAGCATAGATGATCACGTTGTCCTCCACCACAGGGTGCCGCTGGATGCCTTTGATGGGGTTGCCCTGCTCATCCAGCGGGAAACTCCTGGCCCCCAGGGTGACACCCTGGTAAAGCTTGACGCTTTTACCGATGCGGCTGGTGGCCCCTATCACTACACCTGTGCCGTGATCGATGACAAAGCCCCTGTCGATGACGGCATGGGGGTGTATGTCGATGCCAGTGGCCGAATGGGCCATCTCCGTGATGATCCTGGGCAGAAGCGGCACCTCCAGCCTGGTGAGTTCGTGGGCAATGCGGTGGTTGGTGATGGCATGGATGCCGGGGTAACTGAAGATGATCTCTTCGGTGCTTTGGGCTGCGGGATCGCCGTTGTAGGTGGCCTGGATGTCATCTTCCAGGATGTCTCGCAGGTCCGGCAATTTTTCAATAAAATCGGCCGTCAAGGATGGAGACTGGTCCTTGCATTTTCGGCATTCCTCGTCATCCGGGTTGGGACATCGGAAGCAGATGCCCCTGCGCACCTGCTCTGAGAGACTTTCATACAGGTCGTCGATGCGCCGCCCCATGTGGTATTGGAGCGTGTGGGTCTGGAGTCGGTTTTCACCAAAGAAACCGGGAAAAAGAATGGCCCGTATGTTCTCAATAATACCCGCCATCTGTTCGACCGATGGCAGGGGTTGGCCATGTCCGGGCATGTAAACCATCCTGTAGAGATCAGGATCGGAAAGGTTTTGTATCGTTTTCCTGATTTGATGCCGTTGCCTGTCTTTCATATTCTATTCCTGTTCCGGGTTGTACAAGGGTGTGCTCAGGTAGCGCTCGCCCGTATCGCAGATGATGGCAACAATATTTTTGTTGCGGTTTTGTTCCCTTTTGCCTACCTCCATGGCGGCATGAATGATGGCACCCGAGGAGACACCGCTGAAGATGCCTTCTTCACGGGCCAGCTTACGGGCTGTTTCCATGGCATCGTCGTTTTCCACGGCAAACACTTCATCGATGACGGCCCGGTTCAGGATTTCGGGGACAAAACCTGCCCCGATACCCTGTATTTTATGCTTTCCGGGCTCACCCCCCGAAAGCACCGGTGATCCGGCCGGCTCTACGGCCACCACCTGAACACCAGGCTTCTTTTGTTTCAATATTTCTCCCACTCCCGAGATGGTGCCGCCGGTGCCTACCCCGGCCACGAAAATATCCACCTGCCCGTCGGTGTCATCCCATACTTCACGGGCAGTGGTGCGTTTATGCATCTCTACGTTCGAGGGATTTTTGAATTGCATGGGTATGTAGGATTTCTCATATTTTTCGGCCAGTTGCCAGGCCTTGTCTATGGAGCCCCGCATGCCATCTTCAGCAGGAGTGAGGACGATCTCCGCACCAAAGGCTTCAATCAGCCGGCGGCGTTCCAGGCTCATGCTTTCGGGCATGGTCACAATCAGCCGGTAACCTTTTACCGCGCAGGCTATGGCCAGGCCAATACCCGTGTTGCCACTGGTGGGTTCTATTACCACCGATCCTTCCTGGAGCTGGCCTTTTTTTTCAGCATCGTCGATCATGGCGTATCCCAGCCGGTCTTTCACCGAACCTCCGGGATTGTAATATTCCAGCTTGGCGAAGATGTTGGCCCCCACCTCACGGGGCGTCTTGTTCAAACGTACCAGGGGGGTGTTGCCAATTAGCTCGGTTACATTTTTTGCGTATTTCATACGGTTATCTTTTATTTAATAATTTGGCCGTATGGAACCTGCATGTTTAATCATGTCCTTGTTGTGAAGGTTACTGGATGCAGGTTTCATATGTGTTGGTCGTTTTTATGAACGTTTCATGTTGCTTTTTTGTTGATAAAACAGGGCGGCCCATTGAAGGAACAGATGGCCGGTCTTTTTGTTTTTGCCGGGCAAATTATTATACATTGTCATCAGAAATCGGTAACTTGGTTACTTGTTAGCGCATCAAAAACATGAATTATGTATAGAAGCATCATCAGCAGGCACATGCTTTTTTTGGCAGGCTCCCTTTTCATTCTTTTTGCAATGGTTCATTGCACCAACACCATCAGGAATGTAACCAGCGCCTACCAGGAACAGGCTGTTAAAGTGGATGCCTCTCTTGAGGAATGGGGTGACCGACTTACCTTTGACCCCAAAAGCAAGCTCTTTTATGGCGTACGCCACGACACGGAAAGCCTTTACCTGGCCCTGCGAACACGTGATCCTGTGGTTCAGCGCAAGATCATGGCTTTTGGCCTGACTGTCTGGATCGACACATCAGCCCAACGGGTAAAGGACCTGGGGATACGTTATCCGGTACCCAAAAAAGAAAACCTCCCGCCACCCGAGGCGCAGTCAGATAAGGATCTGCCCCTGAGGGCACGGCGGGCCAAGCCGCAGTTTTCCAATCGTTTTCTCCGTACAACGGACCGCCAGCATTTGTTGTTGCTCAATTTTGAAGGGAAAAAACGCCAGATGATGGATGTGGATGAATCCCGGGAGATAAGGGTTGGCGTCGAAGCAGAATCCAAAAACGGTGTGGGTTATGAGCTGGGTGTGTCCCTGGATAAGCTTTTTGACGGGTCACCGGGGCAAAGTGAGACATTGTCCATTGGTTTTGTCACCGGCAGCCTGGATGAATCGGATGACGGTGGTTCCAGCTTTGGCGGGGGAGGCATGGTACCCTATGGCGGCAGCCGGGGTGGCCGGTCCATGGGTGGCGGTCAAAGCAGTGGGCTGGAAAAATTCAATGAGAGTACGGAGTTGTGGCTGAAAGGTGTGACCATCAACTTAAGCCGTCAGTGAACAGCACCCTGATCGTGGCACCATTTTGGCATTTGGTGTGGGGGCACTTTACCGTATCATGGGTTCGTCCTTGAGTATGCGCCTTTCCCGGTTGCAGCCAAATACCATGTTCAATCCAAGCCTGAGGTTGAAAGCCTGGGTTTTTTCAGGCCACAACCCAGCTGATACCACATCACTAACAGCATACACCTGGAATGGTCCCAGCCGCAGTCCTACACCCAGTCCCAGGTTGTTGTAAGCCCTGTTCATCACCGAGTAACTTGCTGAGAAGGAAACACCCCTTATGGGCCGGGTATTGGCTGAGAGGGTAAAGCTTTGATGCATCTTGCCTGCAAAGAAGCGGGTGCGGCTGACCAGTCCGAAATCAACCCGTTCGCCTACACTGTAGTTGGCACCTACATAGATGCGGGGACCCAGGAAATGCAAAAACTGGTTTTCATCGTAAGCCAGTGAGATCTGGTTCTTTAGCGAATCGGCCATTTGTTGTGCCGGATCAAAGCTGCCATCGCCACTGATTTCCGATCCAACATCCACGCCGGTGAAGGCAAAATTGCCGTTGGCCGTGTAATTGTGCACATAGTTGTTGTAGTTGATGAAACCCAGGTCGTTGACGCTGGCCGAGAGCTCCAGTTCATCCATAACTTGATAGGAAACACCAAAATCCAGTGCAAATCCGGGGTTGGCAAATATGTCGTTGACCGTGGGCTCTATCTCGTTCACCTGGTCAATCAGTCCCATTGAGTCGGGCTCCACTTCAGCAGGCATTGACCCCCGCATGTCGATGTCGGAGGTAAGCGAGAGGGAATCGCCGCTGGGACTGGTGTAAAGTTCCAGGTTGAAATCATCGGATTTCAGGTTGGCAATGCCGTTGAGGTATTTCACCCGGATGCCGAAACCCAGCTTATCGCCAACCTTGCCCGAATAACCCATGGAGTATTCGAGGTGGTGGTTGGTGAAAAGGTTGAAATTGCTGAAATCCATGGTTTGCCCCTTCATATCCGTGTTGCCTTTCAGCAAGAAGGACATAAAATCTTTGGGATATCCGAAGGTGAAGGCCGACTTTTCGCGTACGTGAAAAGAAAAATAGTTGCTCCCTGCCCTGAAGCCAAAGCCAAAGAGGTTGGTGGAGAATTCGGTGAAAAGTGCATTGGATGGGTTGAGCTTATCGAGAAACTTGTCTACATCCGCATCGGGGTGGAGAAAGGTGATCAGGGAGTCGTTGACAGGACTCTCCATGATGATGTCGTTGTAAGCAAGGGTGTTGTTGCCCAGGTTGAGGTTGACCTCTGAAACGCCGGGAAGGCCCAGGTAGAAAGTGCACTCAGGCTGAAACGCCGGGTTCATGAAGGACATTTGAGGCAGCCTGGGCATATAATACATGGTGTTGGTCTGCTGGGCGGATGACCAGAAGGGAATGCTCAGCAGAAAGAAAGTGATCAGTAAATGTTTATATGTTTTTGCGCTCATGTTGTCTTGAATTTTTACAAGTCGACGGTTGTTCCTGTTTCATCTATGCCAATTCTAAAGTCCAGGGTATAGTCGGTATAGAATTTCACTCCCTGGTTGCCTGATGTGGCAATGGTTGCCACCACAGCCAGCTGGTTGGTCTGGTTAAGCAGGTCTATGTCATTTCCTTCGATGTTAAAGTAAACCAGGTTTTCGCTGGGGGAGGCCACTATGCCTTCCTCATCGAGCGGGGGAGCTTCCAGCAGTTGCACCGGGCTGCCGTTGGCATCGACTGCTTCCAGGTTCAGCAGATCCTGGTTGGTGGTCGAATCCCTGCATACTACCTGCAGGTCGATGCTGAAGGGCATCTCATTGGAGAACTTGCCGAAAAGCCTGACCGCCTCCTCAAAATCCACGTCCATGTCAAAGGCAAAACTGTCGCGGTAGGTCAACCCTGATGTCTGCAGTTCCATGGGCAGGGCTATTTCCATACCCACATGCACATTGGGTTCTGAGGTCAGGTAATTGTATGTGGAGGAAGATTTGTTGTAGTTGATGTAGCCTGTTCCGTCGAAAAGGATTTTTTCGGGGGGCAGGGATATGAACTGTGATATGTCGGAATTGTTGTTGTCAATGACCAGGGTGTCGTGGAGCATGCTTTCAGGATCTCGCGGACGGCTGAAGTGAAGCAATCCGTTGTTGTTGCCTTCGTTGAGGTTTTTGGTTTCGCTGCCCGACTGGGCCACCATATCCAGGTCGGCTGTGAAGGGTATGCCGA
>CAJXLE010000141.1 GCA_913055895.1 uncultured Bacteroidota bacterium
ATCGGAATTGGCACCACTGATGCCCCCGCCGTTGGTCAGGTCCTGCCAGCTGCCACTGGCATCGCTCTGCCACTGGTAAGAAAGGTTGCTGCCTCCCTCGGCACTTACGGTAAAAGTGGCTGTTTCCCCCTCACAAACCGTTTCATCCGAAGGCTGGCTGGTAATGGAGGTGGCGGGTATGGAGCCCACTGTGGCATCATCTCCACGCACGTTACAACCATTTTCGTCGATCACCCAGGTCTGGTATGTGTCGGCTTCCAGGCCACCGAAATCGCCGTCCTCATCAAAACCGGAGGCGGGTATGGTGTCCAGGGTACTTTGGGCGACCAGGTAATAATCCAGGTCGCCTGTTCCACCGCTGGCCGATATGCTCACGGTGCCGTCGTCGGCAAACTCACATGCGTCGCCGGATGTCACGTTATCGACACTGATCTCGGGAGGTATGCTGTCGGAAAAGCTTTGTCCCACTTCGAACCAAATATCCTGTGATGCAGGGCCACAATCATTGGCGTCATCAACAAATACCCGAATGAATCCTCTCCCGATATTTTTTTCTATTGAATCTGTTCCTAGCTCGGTCCATGTGTCTCCAAACTCCCGCTTCCATTCCCATTGATAATCATAGGGGCGGTTGCCTCCCGAAGCTTCCACGTTGAACCAGGCATCGCGGCTGTCATAACAGGTAGGTGCCTTCAGAATATTCAACGTATCGATGGTCAGTTGCTCCGGACCCACGGTTTCGGTTCTTGCCTCTGCATCGTTTTCTTCATTAACGACCCTGACCAGATAAGTGCCGCCACTCAAATTGGAATAGGTGTGGTTGCGGGAATCTTTTTCCACTGACCCAAGTTCGTTATCGGTGGTGGAACCTTCGTAGAGCTCATAAGTAAAAGGCAGGGTCCCCCCCGTTACACTTACTTCAATGCTGCCGTCGGACGTGGTGTAACACGTGGCATCATTTATGGTGCTGGAAAAAGAAATGCTCGATTTCAGTCCCGCTGAGGACACTGAGGATACATTTTCATAATGGATGCCGTCGGAACTTCTGAAATGGTTGTTGTCCATGCCCGACTTCATGACCAGGGAAAAGCTGGACGACGGGAACTGCAGGTTTTTGGTCTGCGAGAGGTCCCACTCCTCTACTTCCACCTGTGACTCTTCCAGGTCGAGTGTCCGTGGCTTGCTGCCGGCTCCTATAAAGGCATCGCACGAAATATCATTTTTGTTGGCATCAAAAGATCCGGATCGAACATGTATATCGCCTTCGGTTTGCAAATCGCTTTGCAGCTCAACAGAGCCATCGCCGGCATCGACATGCATGTCGGAACGCAGGCCGGACTTCACCCGGATGGTTCTTTTACCCGAACCATCTTTCATCCGTATGGCTCCGTGAAAATCATTTTCTATGTTGCCATCGATGACCAGGGAACCATGCACGTGTATCTCAGCTCCGGTCCAGGAATTGAAAATAAAAGAACGGCTCTTCAGCGAAGCCTGGTGGGATACGTTCTCCCAGATAAAATCATCACAAACAGCCTCATCCTTTATCTCCACGGTTTGTCCGTCGCGTGAGAAAGAATTTTCATCGAAATATACGTCGACGGAAGGACCGGGTATACCGGCGCCACCGGGACCGCCGCTGGTTTCCGACCAGTGGGCGGGATCATTCCAGGATCCGCTTCCGTTGACCCAGTATAATTCCTGAGAAGTGCCGTTTTGTGAATATAAGAGGATGGAAAAAAATAAAAAAAGAAAAACCTTTGCGGGTTTTAGAAGTCCGGACATGCTCGATGAATTTTGATGTTTAGAGTACTCACAATACAATGTTAATAAATTTGTACGACTTTCATTGCTTTTTGTTGCAAAAATTCAGGTACTAAGGGGTAAGCCGGTCATTTTTTATCAACATACCGATTTATATATTTTATCGCAAAGGATAAAATCTGTTAACAACTTTTTTATTGAAGCTGTGAAAATTATGACAAAAGGCAGGCTCTGAGAGACGAATGAAAGGTAGGTTTACACATTTTCCCGCAAATCAGCCATTATGTATTTCCGGGTGATGTATCGAACGGGGTAATAAGCTGCCACGAAACCTATAAACAGGACGGTAGCCAGCACCCCCAGTATATCGGGCCACTGAACATCTACCGGGTAGTGGTCCACCATGAATGAACCTGCCTGGCCCAGGGGTATCAACCCGAAGGTTTCCTGCAACCAGCATATGAAAAAGCCCATCACGAGACCTGCCATGGCACCAATAAAGGAGATCATCCAGCCCTCCAGGAAAAAGATCCTGCGTATGGTTTTCAGGCTGGCTCCCAGGCTTCTCAGTATAAGGATGTCGCTTTTCTTGTCGATGATCAGCATGGTGAGGGAACCAATGATGTTGAAGGAGGCTACGATAACAATGAAAGTAAGAATCAGGAAAATGTACCATTTCTCCGATTGCATTACCTTGTAGAAGACTTCATGCTGCTCGTAGCGGTTCTTTACTTCAAATTCCTCCCCCAGTATTTCCTGGATGCGCTCTTCCACTTCTGCCGACTGGTAGCCATCCTTCACCTTCACTTCAATGGCGGTCACCTCCTTGTCGTAATCAAGCAGCTGGCGTGCAAACTCAATGGGCACGATCACATATTGCTTGTCGTATTCGGGCTGGGTGCTGAAGACCCCCATGGGAAAGATGTACTTCCTGCTGAAAGCTTCGGAGGGGTTGTAGGTGGCTGCCTGTTTTCTCTCGGGCACGTAGATGTTGAGGGGTTCCATGAAGTTGAGGCTGATCGACAGGAAATAATGCACGCCCCGGCCCACGACGGCAAAATCCCGGTTGTTTTCTTCCAGCACATAGCGCCCCTGTGTGATCATGCTGTCGACACCCGACAAAGTCTTGAAATTATCCTCCACTCCCTTGATGCGGCCTATGTGCTGCTTGTCATCGTATCGTATCAGGGCGTTTTCTTCCAGCACCCTGCTGAAAACATCCACTCCTGCCAGCTGTTCGACTTTCTGAAAACGTTCATCGCCGGATGGCACAAAAACCTTCCCGGTGGACGGGGTGATCTTGATGTCGGGATCAAAAGCATTGTAGGTCGATTTGATGAGGCCTTCGAAACCATTAAAAACCGACAGCACCACCACCAGGGCCATGGTTCCCACCGCAACACCCACCACAGAGATCAGCGAAATGATGTTGATCACGTTCCTCAACTTACGGGTAAGAAAATAGCGCCTGGCTATAAAAAGTGGAAAATTCACGTCACTCGTCGTTTTTGGTATCCTGACCGTTGTCTTGGTTCTGATCGTCATCCTTGTGCTGGTCTTCGTTCAGCAGACGATCGATGTTCTCTATATAATCCAGTGAATCGTCGATGAAAAAGTTCAGTTCCGGTATTTTGCGCACCTGGTGCCTGATCCGGTTGCCCAGCTCATAACGTATCTCGCTGGCGTGTTCCCTGATCAAGGCAAGGGTGTTCTCGTTGTTCTTACTGGGATATATGCTCAGGTATACCTTGGCTATCAGCAAATCGGGTGAAATACGCACCACCGTTACGGTGATCATCTTGTTCTCAAACAGTTTGCTCTTTTTCTGGAAAATATCTCCCAGCTCTTTTTGGAGCAGGCGTGCCACTTTCTGTTGTTTGGTTGAGGCCATAACTTTTCCCTCCGTTCTTTATCCGACCGTCAAAGTTAAGGGATTTTGGAGAAAGATAAATAAATTTAACATGGATAGTTGAGATGGAAATTTTGTTTTTACTTTGCAGAAAGAATGGCCAACCATGGACAACACATTCAAAAAATAATGGCCAATCATTGATAAATCATATTTAGCATGAAACCACCCCGTCCTGGCGGGGGCATGTATCATTCGACCAAAAAAGAAAAAAACAATCAAATGAAATTTTTTTCCGTTCTCAGCAGAAAACCAAAAAAGGTCTATCGCACGGGACTGGTAATGAGCGGAGGAGCTGCACGCGGGTTTGCCCACATAGGTGTTTTGAAGGCCCTCAATGAAGAGGGCATCTACCCCGATGTGGTTTCCGGAGTAAGCGCCGGGGCACTGGCTGGTGTGCTCTATTGCGACGGATACCAGGCCGATGACATTTTCCGGATTTTCAAAGACAAGAGTCTTATGCGCTTTGCCAGCATCACCATTCCGCGCGACGGGTTGCTGGGCATCGACAACCTGGGCAAGGTACTGAAGGAAACCCTGCATGCCAACACTTTCGAGGAGCTGAAGATCCCTTTTTACTGCAATGCCACCAACCTGAACGAAGGGACGAGCGAGTACTTCCACAAAGGCGAACTGGTACCGCGCATCGTGGCTTCCGCCAGCATACCCGTTCTCTTCAAACCGGTATACCTGAACAACGTCACCTATGTGGACGGCGGTGTGCTCGACAATTTTCCCGTACAACCCATACAAGGACTGGCCGACAACATCATCGGGGTGCATGTCAACCCGACGGGAAAGGAGGAAAACATCCGCGGGCTGATCAAAATTGCCGAGCGGGCATTCCACATCTCCGTCAATTCAAGGATACATGAGATGGCCGAGAACTGCGACATCTTCATTCAGCCAGAAAAGGTCAACCGGTATGGACTGCTCAATGCCTCGGCCGGCAAGGAACTCTTCGAGCTGGGTTATGAAAAGGCCAAAGAGGTGCTTAAAAAACAGCGGCTCACCAAATTTGCCATCAAAGCATCCTAATTCTTTATACCTTTGACGTGAACAAAAACAGCAGATGTTATGAACCAGGATTTATATATTCACAACTCCCTGAACAGGAAAAAAGAGAAGTTTGAGCCCATCAACCCGCCGTATGTGGGCTTGTATGTTTGCGGACCCACCGTCTACGGGGAAGCCCACCTGGGACATGCCCGCCCTGCCGTAACTTTCGATTTGCTCTTCAGGTACCTGCGGCACCTGGGCTATAAGGTGAGGTACGTCCGCAACATCACCGATGTAGGTCACCTGGAAAGCGATGCCGATGAGGGGGAGGATAAGATCGCCAAAAAAGCAAGGCTCGAGAAACTCGAGCCAATGGAGATAGCCGAACATTACGCCCGCAGCTATCACCACAACATGGACCAGATGAACGTCCTGCGGCCCAATATAGAGCCCCGTGCTTCGGGACACATCATCGAGCAACAGCAGATGGTTAAAAAGATCCTGCAGAACGGTTATGCCTATGAGAGCAACGGCTCGGTCTATTTCGATGTGGAGAAATACAACCGCGGGCACAACTACGGCAAACTGTCGGGGCGCAACATAGAGGAGCTCAGGGCCAACACCCGTGAGCTGGAGGGCCAGCAGGAGAAAAAGAATCCCTTTGATTTTGCCCTTTGGAAAAAGGCGGCTCCTGAGCACATCATGCAGTGGCCTTCCGACTGGAGCAGCGGCTTTCCCGGGTGGCACCTTGAATGCTCAGCCATGAGCACCAAGTACCTGGGGCATCCCTTTGACATCCATGGCGGTGGCATGGACCTGGTTTTTCCCCATCACGACTGCGAGATTGCACAGTCCACCGCTGCCAAAGGCGATGAATCGGTACATTACTGGATGCACAACAACATGGTCACCATCAACGGCCAGAAGATGGGCAAATCGCTCCACAATTTCATCACCCTCAACCAGTTTTTCTCAGGCGACCACCAGCTGCTGAGCAAAGCCTTCAGCCCTATGACCATCCGTTTTTTCACCCTCCAGGCCCATTACCGCAGCCCGCTCGATTTCTCCAGTGAAGCCCTGGAGGCGGCCGAAAAGGGTCTGGACAAACTGCTGAAAGCTGGTGAGCTGATCGGGAGCTTGCCCGAAGGTTCACAGACCGATGAAGACCTGGAGGAGATGGAAAAAGGGTTCTACCAGGCCATGAACGATGACATGAACACCCCTGTGCTCTTCTCCCGCATCTTTGAGATGGTGCGTTACATCAATTCGGTGCACCAGGGTGAGGCACAGATCACCGGCAACGACATCCCCAGGCTGCGCAGGCTCTACCAGGTGTTTGTTCACGACATCCTTGGGCTGGAACGCGAATCAAAGGATGACTCGGGTGAGCTCCCCGGCGAGCTGATTGAGATGATCCTCCAGATCAGGCTGGAAGCCAAGAAAAACAAAGACTTTGAGACGGCAGACAAGATCCGCGACCGGTTGAAGGACCTGGGGGTCATCGTCAAGGACACCAAAGACGGCTACGAGTGGGAGATAAAACGGTGATCCATGACCTGCCGGCAGCCGGCCCCCTATCCTTTAGTCGGGTGCATCCCCATCAGGGATCATCCCGCCGGGCTGCTAAAACCCTAGTGCCACACACCCGGGATGGGGTTGTCACAATATTCGCACTTCCCGTTTTTAATGCGGTTTTCCAGTATGTGGTAGCCCCTGCGGGTGATGATCTTTTTCCCGCAGGAGGGGCAGAAAGTGTTTTCTGCATCCGACCCGGGAACATTGCCTATATACACATATTTAAGCCCGGCATCGAGGGCCGCCTGCCTGGCATCGTTCAATTTGGAGACGGGAGTGGCGGGCAGATGGGTAAGTTTGTACATCGGTTGAAAGCGGCTGAAATGCAGCGGGGTATCGTCAAAACCCTCCTTGTGCAGCCACCTGCTCATCTCCCGTATCATAGATATGTCGTCGGTCCACTCGGGCACCACCAGGTTGGTGATCTCCAGCCACACGCCTTCCTCCTTCATGATCTTCAGGGTCCGCAACACCGTATCCAGGTCGCCGGCATTGAGCCGCATGTAGGTGTCGTTGCTGAAGCTTTTCAAGTCGATGTTGGCTGCATCGATGACCTTGCATAGGTTGCGCAGTGGTCGCTCCTTGATATACCCGGCAGAGATCATCACGTTTTTCAGCCCCCGCTCATGGGCCAGCTTAGCCGAATCATAGGTGTACTCATAAAAAACGATGGGCTCGGAGTAGGTGTAGGCTATCGAATCACAGCCGTTGCGGGCCGCTTTCTGCACCAGCTTATCGGGCATCAGGTCGTAGTTGCGCGTTTCCTTAGGGCTCTTCTGCGATATCTGCCAGTTCTGGCAGTTCAAACATGCCAGGTTGCATCCGGCCGTGGCCACTGAAAAAGCCCTGCTTTGGGGCAGGAAATGAAAAAGGGGTTTCTTCTCTATCGGGTCGATGTGTATGGAGCATGGGTTGCCGTAGACAATGGAATACATCTTACCGTCTTCGGTAACACGGGTCCTGCAGTCGCCCGTCTCTCCCTCGCTGATGTCGCATTCGTTGGGACACAGCTGGCACCGCATGCCCCGCGGAGTGGGCACATAATACATGGCTTCCTTGCTCCACTTCCACACGCCGCCTTGAACGCTCCCAGGTGAAAGAGATGCAAAAGAAGAACCAAAGGCACGCATGCCTGAAAGACCCAGCAGGGCACCCCCACCCAGCAGGCTGTATCGTATGAACTCTCTTTTGGTAAGTTTATTAGCCATAAAAAGAGGATTTTGTTAGCAAAAGGGAAATATCATTCAATTGAAAAGAGCAGACAGGTCCTCCGACAAATTTACAAAAAGAAAAGGCAGGTTTTCCTTGAAATCTAAAGGTTTTCATACGGTTATCTTTTATTTAATAATTTGGCCGTAGTGGAACCTGCATGAAATAATCATGTCCTTGTTGTGTAAGTTCTTGGATGCAGGTTTCACAAAATTGCTTCTTACCCAACACCCTGTACTTATGGACTGTATCCTTACGGGGCAGGAGCGTTTTCATTGTTTAAAATCTCTCTAACCAATGGTAGTTCAAACTTTTTACCGGCCCAGCCTGAGCCGTGCGATGAGACCACTCAGCAGGGCGGTGCCGGCGGTTATCAGCAGCACATTCATCAAGCCAAGCAGAGGAATCAGGTATACCGACACCACAAAAGTACCCAACCCGGCCCCCAGCAGATCGACACTGTATATCTCCGAGACAATGGTGATCCATCTTTTCAGCCGCAGCTGTGAAGCCAGGGAGAAAACCATGCCCACCAGCATGGCGGTAAGAAACATGAGGACAACAAACAAAACATGTATGAGCCAGGATGTTTCGGTAATGTTTTGCATTCCCCTGAGGATGAAAGGCAGAAGCAGGATATAACCCCCCACAATCCACATCAGGCGATAGAAAGATGATACATGTACACCGGGAAGGATTTTCTCCCGGTAGAAAGTACCAAATGCCAGGCCACCCATAAAAACGGTGACAATGACCCCCACCATGCTGTAGACATAACCGTAAAGGATCTGGAAGGCCACCAGCAGGATGACCTCCACTGAGGCGCCGGCAAACCCGGCTGCAAACATGCCCAGGTTGACCGGGTGCAGGCGAATAAAAAAGTACAGGACCACCGCCACCACCATCACCAGGGGGAGCCAGTAGTTAAAGTCGAAATAGCTCAGCCATTGACGTACTTTCTGATAATAGGTGATGGGCTTGAAATCCCGGTTCACCTCAACTCCCTCAAGCAGTTCATTCATAATCCTTTCACCCCGCTGTTTCAGCAGGTCATCCTGTATGTAATAGGGGTTCACATATACATTGTCCAACCCCCTTTCACTGGCCATTTTGGCAACACCATAGGTCAGGGGCTTGTCGGAGGCCACAAAATGGTGCTTCCTTCCCGGGATGATGATCACATGATCAAAGGCGGTCTTCAGGGTACGGTAGAGGGAAGAGTTAAGCCGCAGCTCTTCCTCGCTCATATAATTGGAAGAGCCTGATATGCTGAATCCCATCACAGCTCCCGGCCTAAGCCGATCCTTCAGCTCCTTGTAAAAGCTGCTGGTGTAATAGCGGTTCAGCTGAACCGTAGAGGGCTCCGGCAGGTTGATCAGGGCTGCGTCGTACTTTTGGTCTGTCTTCTTCACATAAAGGCGGGCATCACGGTTGATAATGTTGACCAGGGGAAACTTAAAAAGCAGATGTGGACACTTGGGATTCGAGATAAAAACTTTTTGTCAATTTTAGGTAGATTACTCAAAGCACGAATTGTTGGTGAAGGTGTTCCAGATAAGGGAACTCCCCAGGGCGGTACGGTGTCCCCGCTGTTA
>CAJXLE010000142.1 GCA_913055895.1 uncultured Bacteroidota bacterium
CCATTGTAAAGACTATAGGTTCAAATATTCAGCATGTTTTTGGATAACCAGGATCTTTCGGTGTGGATGTGTTTTGTAGGCATTGGTGGATTGGGCTTTGTGGCCTTTAAGTATCCCGAAAGCTTCAGGGTGCCTTCCATAGTGCATTCCGGGACAGACCGGGATGCTTATGTGTACATTTGGGCCGATATTTGGGGCGGTTGGGGCCAACTACTCTGATAGAAGCATTCGAAGACCGGCTTAGAGCATGTTCATTGAATTTCTGAAATAGGCCTTAAACAAAAGATAAACCTTATGGGAGTTGGGTATCCTGAGCCGGCCGTTCATCACGGCATTGGGCTCCGATTGCCGGATCTTTCTGAAAAGCCTCAGGTAATAGATATAGGCCAGGTAAACCCCAAAGCGGGCTTCCTTGTTTAGCATGCGGATGCCCTGGTAGGCTTCCCGGAAGTCGCTTTCAATATCCCGCTCAATATCGGCTTTGACTTCAGGGGTAAACCCGTTGTGGGCCATCTTGGCAAAATAGGTACGGCCTCTTTCCCGGTAGTCGCTGTTGATGTCGCGCAAGAAGTTGACTTTCTGAAAGGCCTCGCCCAGCTTACGGGCGTAGGGCTTGAGCGCTTGATACTGCTCATCATCATCATGGTAGAAGATCCGCAAACACATCAGTCCCACCACCTCAGCCGAACCGTAAATGTAGTCTTTTATCAGCTGCTCGTCATATTCTGAGTGGTTCAGGTCCATCATCATGCTGTTCAGAAAAGCGTCTATGTGTTCGCGCTCGATGCCGTACTTGTTCACGATACACTGGAAGCTGTCCAGTATCGGATTCATGCTGATGCCCCTGTCAATGGCCTCATAGGTTTGCCTGATGAATTCATCCAGCAATTCCTGCTGGGGGTATTCATGGAAAGTATCCACGATTTCATCTGCATATCTCACAAAGCCATAGATGGCATATACGGGGTCCTGTATTTTTCGGCTCAGCATCCTGACGCCCAGCGAAAAGGAAGTGCTGTAGTTTTTGGTCGTCAGCTTACTGATTTGCAGATTGTTTTTTGTATACAGATTTTTGCTCATGGTTGATTCTTTGTGTTACAAGTTTGGAACTGATCACTGCCATTGGCAAACCGGTGCCGGGCACCGTGGAGGAGCCTACATAGTATACATTCCCAAATTTCTCGTCCCTGTTGTTGGGACGGAACCCGCCGACCTGGTTCAGGTCGTGTGCCAAACCCAGGCCGCTGCCTTTGTACAGGTTGAACATATTCTTCCAGTTGACCGGGTCGTATATGGTTTTGGAGACCAGGTTGCTTTGAATATCATAGCCGATGCGTTGTGAAAGATCGGAGATGATGTTGTTGGCCAGTTCTTCGCGGTCCGACCAGTCGGGCTTGTACCTCAGATCAGGAACAGGGCACAGTATGAAAAGGGCCTCATGGCCTTCCGGCGCTGTGTCGGGGTTGTGCCGCGATGGCATATTCAGGTAATAATAGGGTTTTTCCAGCCCGATGCTGTTCTTAAAGATTTTGCTGGCATACTCCTGGAAATTGTTGCCCAGGAAGTAGTTGTGGTGGTGTATATGGTCGAGTTTTCCTTTTATTCCAAGGTACATGGTAAAGGGTCCCAGGGTCCATTTCTTACGGTCCAGTTTGTTCTCGGTGTATCCTTTCCTGTTGAAGATCTGGCCCCTGAACCAGGCTGCATCTGAATTGACAACAAAAAGATCGGCCTTCCAGATTTCTCCCTTTTGATCGATGAAACCCCTTAAGCCGTCTTTGCCCTCCAGGTAATCAACAATCTCGGTGTCATAGTGTATCCTGATGTTTTGCTTTTTCATTTCGTCGAGCAGCCCCTCCACAATTTTGTACATGCCGCCTCTTACGTTGTAGTAACCGTCGTGCACCAGCTCGGTGTAGGTCAACATGCTGAAGACGGCAGGCGTGTCAAAGGGAGTGGCGCCAAGAAAGAAAGCCACCAGGGAAAAGATGACCTTCACTTCGTAGGAGGTGAAATATTTTTCCATCTCTTTCCAGATGGTCCGGAGCATTTTAGGAGCATTGCGGATGGGAACCCTGGTGAGCTGCAAGAGATAGTCGGTAAGACTGGTGAAATTTTTCTTGACAATGCGGTATTCGGTGTCGTGGTAAATGGTGGCGGCACTCTTGAGATACTGTTGCATGCGCCGTTCAAAGTCGGGCTCCAGGTCTTTGAACTCCTCGGCAAGTTTCTTCAAATCTTTATACACCGTATAGAATTTGTCAGATCCGGCAAAATTGACCTGGTAGAGGGGATCCAGTTCAATGAACTCAAATGGCATGTCGATGCCCACATAATCAGCAAATTCTTTGAATTCAAAACTCATACTGAAGAAAGTGGGGGCCATATCCCACTTAAAACCGTCTTTTTGTAGCTGGTTGAGCCGCCCACCTGCCTGGTGGTATTTTTCCACGATCTCCACTTCATATCCGTCGCTGGCCAGACGTAAGGCAGTGGTCAAACCTCCGAGTCCCGAGCCTATTATCAATACCTTTTTTTTCATTTCTTATTATTTGCGTATTTTCGTATGGGTATGTAAACAAACGGAGAAATCTTTTTGTTTAAAAAAGCCCTATTATTTTTTAAACAATAGTATTGGATTTTACTATAATATACTAAATTATTTTGTTGAATGAAAGAGAAGGTTGCCGTCATAGGCGCAGGCATCGGGGGCATGGCAACAGCTATTCAGCTCACTGTCAACGGGTATGATGTTTCGGTTTTTGAAAAAAACGATCAGCCGGGTGGCAAGATGGGCCAGATTTTTTATGGTCCTTACCGTTTTGATACAGGCCCCTCGGTTTTTACCATGCCGGAGCTGGTTGATCGGCTGTTTATCAGGGCCGGGGTCAACCCATCTGATTACTACCATTACAGTAAACTGGATCAAAGCTGCCGGTATTTCTATGAAGACGGTACCTGCATCGATGCCTATTCCGATGAGGAAAAGTTCACCCGGGAGGTGGAAGAGAAAACGGATGAGCCACCTGAAAACATCAGGACCTTTTTGGATAAAAGCCAGTCTATATACGACGTCACGGCTGACCTGTTTATGTTCAACTCCATCCACGATCCACAGGCCCTTTTAACCAAAAATAACCTGAAAGCCCTGCTTCATTTTGGCAGGATTGATGCCTTCAAAACCATGCACCAGGCCAATAGAAAATATTTTCAAAGCGACAAGCTGGTGCAGCTTTTCGACCGGTATGCCACCTACAACGGTTCGGATCCTTACCGCATACCCGCTACCTTCAACATCATTTCCCATCTTGAGCACAACATGGGAGTGTATTATCCGGATGGCGGCATCTATGCCATTGCCAATGCTATGTACCGCCTTATGCAGGACCTGGGTGTTACAATTTACCTGAATCATCCTGTCCGCGGCCTCATCACGGAGGGCAAAAACATCAGGGGCGTGGTCACCGGCTCGGGTGAGGCATCTTTTGATTACGTGGTCTCCAACATGGATGTCAACCTCTTTTATGAGCATCTGTTGCCGGACCACTGGAAGCTCAAAAAATTGCGCAAACCGGAAAAATCTTCATCTGCCCTGATCTTCTGCTGGGGCATGGATGGCACCAACCCGGGCCTGAAATTGCACAACATCTTGTTTTCCAATGATTACCAGGGGGAGTTTGAGTCTTTGTTCAGGCACAAAAAGATTCATCCCGATCCTACGGTATATATTTACATCAGCTCACGTGCCGTGGAGGGTGATGCTCCACGGGGAAAAGAGAACTGGTATGTCATGGTCAATGCCCCGGAAAACACCGGCCAGGACTGGGAGGAAATGCGAAGGGAAGCCCGCAGGAATATTGTTGACAAGATCAACCGTGTGTTGGAAACCGACATCCAAAAAAAGATCGAGGTGGAGCAGGTTTACGATCCACCGGCAATAGAACAACACACCTGGTCCTATCACGGTTCCCTGTATGGCAACAGCTCGAATGGCATGTTTGCCGCTTTCAACCGCCATTCGAATTTCAGCAGGAAATATAAAAATTTGTACTTCACAGGCGGCAGTGTCCATCCGGGCGGAGGCATCCCCCTTTGCCTGGCGGGTGCGGGCATTGTAGCAGAAAAGATCAGTAAAAATGAACATTAAGGAAAAAAACATCGTCCTCTTTGCAAGGGTCTTTCTATTTGTGATATACCTGGTTGGGGTGATTGGCATCAGCGTTCCATCACTCCGGCCGGTTTATGTTGACATAACCCCTGTTAGCCTGTTGATCAGTGCCTTGTTGGTCCTGGCCTTTCACGAAACCTGGAACTGGAAAGCCGCAGCTGTTTTTCTTTTTATTGCCCTGGCAGGATGGTTGATAGAAGTAATCGGTGTGCAGACGGGCAACATTTTCGGGCATTACAATTATGGCGATACCCTTGGATGGCAGTTGGCAGGCGTACCCCTGATCATTGGCGTTAACTGGTTTGTCCTGATATATGCCACCTGGTCGGTGGCGGGCACGCTTACTGTCAGACCGGTTTTGAGAATACTGCTTGCCGCAGTAATGATGGTCCTCTTTGATGTGATCATGGAGCCTGTGGCCGTGGAGCTGGACATGTGGAAATGGAAAGGAGAGGGGATACCCCTTGAAAACTACGGAGCCTGGTTTGGCATTTCTGTTGTTTTTGCCAGCCTGATCCAACTGAGCCGCATCAGGGTCAGCAACCCGGTGGCTGGTTACCTGCTTTTATACATGGTCCTTTTCTTTGGACTGCTGAATTTTTCCTTATGATTTGTTATCTTGTAACTATAAAAACAAGCTGAAATGGGATTGCTACTGGCCATATTGATCATCGGGGCCTGGTTGTTTCACCTGGTTTATTCGCTGTTATACGTAGACCCCAACCTGGCCTCACCAATGACTTACGTTCACACCCTTTTGCAGGGTTATCTCTTCACCGGCCTGTTTATTACCGGCCATGATGCCATCCACCGCTCCATCTCGAGGAAAGACTGGGTGAATGATCTTTTTGGCTGGCTGGCGTCTTTTCTTTTTGCCGGGTTGTCGTACAAAAGACTGACGCGCAACCACTGGCAACATCATCGTTTCCCGGGGCAGGAGGAAGACCCCGACTTTTACGTTAAGTCGCAAAACTTCTGGAAGTGGTGGCTGGTTTTCATGTACCGTTATGTGACCATTCCACAGCTGGTGTTTATGGCGGTGGCCTTCAACGTTCTTTTAATCTGGTTCAGCGAAGCATCGCTTCTCCTGTTCTGGATCATCCCGGCTTTTTTGGGTACTTTCCAGATGTTTTATTTTGGTGTTTTTGCGCCCCACAAAAAGCCGCATACCAAATCGATGAACCCCTACAACTCACGTACCCAAAAGAAAAACCATCTGTGGGCCATGCTCTCCTGCTATTTCTTCGGGTACCATTATGAGCACCATGACTCACCCACAACACCCTGGTGGAAACTCTATAAGACCAAGCAGACAAAATGATCAAAGCCCGGCACCATTGGTTGTATGTGAATTTTTTTCGTTACTACACCCGCTTCATGCTCAGGTGGCATTTCCGCAAGGTGAATATGGACGCTGATATTGAAGACAAAGGCCTGCCCATACTATTGATCGGCAACCATTTCAGCTGGTGGGACGGTTTTTTTGCCAACTACCTGAATGACCAGGTCTTTTCCAGAAAATTTCACGTGATGATGCTGGAGGAGCAATTGCAAAAACGGATGTTCCTGAATAAAAGCGGGGCTTTTTCCATAAGGAAGCATTCGCCCTCGGTGGTCGAGACCATCCGCTATACCCGTCAGCTGCTTAGTGATCAGGCCAACCTGGTTACGATGTATCCCCAGGGTGCCATCAATTCGATGTTTAATTACCCCGTACGGTTTGAGAAAGGACCGGTGAAGATGATCAGCGGATTGGAACAGCATGTCCAGGTGTTTTTTGTGATTGCCCTGATTGATTATTTCTCTCATACCAGGCCTACGGTGACTCTGGCGCTCAGAGAATACGACCCCGGCAGTGGTATTCAGATTCAGGATATGGAGCAGGCTTTTAACCGCCATTTGAAGGATTTGATAGCCCAACAAAAAGAACAGACAGGATGATGAACCTTCTGGCATGGATTATCCTGGTGTTTCTGGGTTTGCGCCTGGTTGTGAGCCTGGTGAATTATTTCTCCCCCCTCTACCTTGAAGAAGCGGGGATGGGAGAGCATCCTTCCGGCTCATCCGCCAGACCTTTCCTTTCAGTCTTGATTCCTGCCCGCAATGAGGAAAGGAACCTCCCGGGTTTGCTGGAAGCCCTGTTGCAACAATCTTATAGCCATTTTGAGCTGGTGGTGTACGATGACCATTCCTCCGATGCCACCCCCCGCATCCTCGAAGATTTCAGCCGCCGGGACCAGCGCATGCGCTGGGTTGCCGGCGGGGAGCTGCCCGAAGGGTGGGCCGGGAAGAACCATGCCTGCCACCGCCTGGCACAAGAAGCTGCGGGCAGGTTGCTGCTTTTCCTGGATGCCGATGTGTCCGTCTCCAATGATTTGCTTGAAAAGGCAGTGGCCCGTTTTACCCGGGATAAGCTTTCCCTGCTGTCCATCTTCCCCCATCAGATCATGAAAAGCCCGGGAGAATGGATGACAGTTCCCCTGATGAACTGGATCCTGCTAAGCCTGCTCCCGATGGTGCTTGTCCGGAAAAGTTCACGGCCCTCTTTTGCTGCGGCCAACGGACAGTTTATGATGTTCGACGCCGATGCCTATCACCAGAATCAATGGCACCTGCAGGTGAAAAACAACCTGGTGGAGGACATAGAGATCAACCGCATCATGAAGGAAAAAGGCCATCCGACCACCACCCTGCTGGGCAACCATGATGTGATGTGCCGCATGTATGGGTCTCGTCGTGAAGGGATCCATGGTTTTGCCAAGAATGTGACGGAATTTTTTGGCGGAAGCATCGTTCTTTCCAGCATTTTCACCCTGCTGGTGATTGGTGGAGTCGTTGTGGTAGCCCTTGCAATGGGCTGGATGGCCCTGGCCGCTTATCTTGGGATGGTCCTTGTCATGAAGGTTGTTATCTCGAAGAAAAGCCGCCAACCCGTGAAAAATAATATTGCATATCATATTCCCCAGATGACAGCGTTTATATTAATCGTGGTCAGGGGCATCCACGTAAAAAGAAAGGGAAGGTACCAATGGAAAGGAAGAACAACGGGATAAAAATGCAGCGCTACTTAATTGTATTGTTCAGCGCCTTCATGCTGTTTTTTACTGGTCTTGCCAATGTTGGCGCCGAAAGACCGGCGTTCCCAACATCAAAGGCCCCAGCATCAAGCCTCCATACATCAAGGGCCCAAACAACAACGGCTTATTCTACAACTCCTGATTATACCAGTTTTCCGGAAGGTGGTGAAGAAGCCACCCTTCCCGCAGACAACGAGCCTACCTACGATTGCCGCTTTTACCAGGCCTATATTGGTGGTGATATGGGACCCTGGCCAGGATGGATCGAAGAGCTGGAGCAGAAATACCGCCGCCGGGGAAATCCCCGGGTGCTTTATGACGTGCTCATAGCTTACTATGGATATGTGGCCTATCTCATCGGACAGGAGCGCCATGACCAGGCAAAGAATTACCTCGAACAGGCCGAAGATCAGCTCGATGAACTGGACAATTTTTCGGCGTACCGCTCCTATGCCGAATCGCTGCAGGGGGCTTTCCTGGCCTATGAGATTGGTATGAACCGAAGCAAGGCAGTGTGGCTGGGACCCAAGAGCATGAAACACATCAACCGGGCGGTGGAGTTGGATCCCGGCAATCCCATTGCCTGGATGGAGAAAGGCAATGCCGAGTACCACATGCCCAGAATTTTTGGAGGCAGTTACCACAAGGCAGCAGAGTATTTCAGGAAAGCCATCGGCCTGTTTGAATCCGGTGGTTACGACCTGCAATGCAACTGGCGGTACCTGAATGCCCTGGCCTGGCTTGCCCAGTCGTATGACAAGGCCGGCAAACCCGGGCAGGCCTCTCAAATCTACCGCAAAATACTCAACCGGGAACCCCGGTTCGAATGGGTGAAAGATGAGCTCTATCCCGCCTTCGCTGAAGATCATCCCGGAATGTTCGACTGACATCTAATCCATACTTGTTTGTTGATATTTTACGTTGATTTCTTAATGACCCAAATGGCCAGAAAAGTCATAGCCGCCGGTCAAAGGACGCATTTACCCTGTTATTATAAATGATTGGTATGTTTGATACAACCCCCTGTTGTCGTTTTGTGAAAAGGCGTTCCCGAATGCTGGCCGCAACCATGTTGGTATTTTTCTTAATGATAGCCTGTTCAGCTTCCCATTCCCTTCCTGATCCGACGAAAAAACCAGCCGGGGAGGTGAAAATTTATGTCACCAAAAGAGGCTGGCATACCGGCCTGCTGGTCCCAAAGACAAACATCAAAGCATCTATGCCGGCTGTTGTAGAAGATTTTCCCGATGCCTCGCATCTCAACTTCAGCTGGGGGGATAAAAAATTTTTCATGGCACCCGAAGGTACTGTTTTTCTTGCACTTCGTGCTGCCCTGCTGCCTACCAGGTCGGTGATGCACGTCGACGGGCTGGACCGCCTCCCGCCGTGGTATACCGAAAGCCCTGATGTTGTTGCCGTTGAGCTGAGCCGGCAAGGCTTTGACTCGATGACGGCCTTCATCAAAGAAAGCTTTGAAAGAGAACAGGATTCGGCTTTGGTTGTTCTCCGCGAGAACGCCGGGGGCATGAGCAGCTTTTATCTTTCCGGCATCACTTACTGGGGCACACGCACCTGCAATGTATGGACCGCCAGGGCCTTGAAAAAGGCCGGACTGGACCTGCAGCCGGTCTTCATGCTCACTGCCGGGCAGGTGATGGATAAGGCTAAGGCTAAGGCTAAGATAAGATAAGGATAAGGCTAAGGCTAAGGCTAAGATAAGATAAGAATAAGGCTA
>CAJXLE010000143.1 GCA_913055895.1 uncultured Bacteroidota bacterium
TTTCGAGGAAAAAATCCAGATGAACGTCACCGGGACGATCGGCGATAAGATCAAGCTGGGCATCAACTATGACACGGAAGCCACCTTTGACTTTGAGAACCAGACCAAGCTGGAATATTCGGGTGGAGAAGACGAAATCATCCAGGATATAGAGGCCGGCAATGTCTCTATGCCCCTTCCCGGCTCGCTGATCACGGGCAGCCAAAGCCTTTTCGGCCTGAAGACAAAGCTGCGTTTCGGCAACCTGGATGTGACCAGTGTTTTTTCGCAGCAAAAAGGACAAAGCAAAGTCATCCAGGTCAGGGGCGGAGCGCAGACCCAACAGTTCGACCTCAAGGCCGATGAATATGACCAGAACCGCCACTTTTTCCTCTCCCACTTCTTTCGCGAACGTTACAACAAAGCCCTCAGCCGGCTGCCTGTCGTTCAGTCGAACATCGACATCACCAGGGTGGAGGTATGGGTAACCAACAAAACCAGCAATTTTGAAAATTCACGCAACATAGTAGCTTTCATGGACCTTGGCGAAGGGCGCATCAACGGTTCGACCGACCACATCCTGGGTGCCGGAAATGCCGTCACCGGCATAAGGAACCAGCCTGCCGACAACACATCCAACGACCTCTACCAACAGGTTACATCCAACCCGGGGGTTCGCGACATCAGCCAGACCAATACGGTCCTTCAGCAGATGATGCCCGATGGTTTTCGCTCCGGCCAGGATTTTGTCAAGCTCGAGAACGCCCGCAAGCTCAACTCCAATGAATACACCCTTCACGAGAAGCTGGGCTATATATCCCTGAAATCACCCCTGCGCAACGATGAGGTCCTGGCCGTGTCATTCGAATATACCATGGGAGGCAAGCAATACCAGGTGGGTGAATTCTCCAACCAGGGCATCACATCACCCAGTGCCCTGATGATCAAGCTATTGAAAGGAACGGCTTTCACACCCCAGTTTCCTGCCTGGAAGCTTATGATGAAAAACATCTACTCCATCAACGCCTACCAGGTCAACCAGGAAGGCTTCCGCCTCAACGTCCTTTACCAGGACGATCAAACGGGCAACGAGCTTAACTACATCCCGGCAGGCAAGATCCAGGATGAGATGTTGTTGAGGGTTCTGAACCTCGACAATGTCAACTCCCAGAAGGATGCCAATCCCGATGGTAGGTTCGACTTCATACCCGGCATCACCATCGACCCGTCCAATGGTAAGATCATCTTTCCCGTTTTGCAGCCTTTTGGTGATTACCTGAAAAAACAGTTCGGCAATGACGCGGTTGCCGAAGAATATGTTTTCGAGGAGCTCTACGATTCAACACTGACCATAGCGCGTCAGACAGCAGAAAAAAACAAGTTCAAACTCAGCGGCGAATACCAGTCATCGTCCAGCTCGGAGATACCCCTCAACGCCATGAACATCCCCGAGGGTTCGGTGGTGGTGACAGCCGGCGGACGCAAGCTCACTGAGAATGTAGATTATACGGTCGACTACAACATCGGGCGGGTCAAGATCCTGAATGAAGGATTGCTCGAGTCGGGCACCCCCATCCAGATATCCCTGGAAAGCCAGTCGACCTATAGCATGCAGAAGAAAACACTGGTGGGCTCTCATTTCAACTATTCGGTCTCGGAAGATTTCAACCTGGGTGCCACGGTCATGAACCTTACCGAAAGACCGCTGACCCGTAAGGTGAGCATCGGCAACGAGCCCATCTCCAACACCATTTGGGGACTGAACGGCTCCTACCGCACGGAATCGCCTTTCCTCACCAAGATGGTGGACCGCATTCCTTTTCTCGACACCAAGGAAAAGTCAAGCATACGCATCGACGGCGAGTTTGCCCACCTGATACCCGGCCATTCGCAGGCCATCCAAAGACAGGGGGTTTCTTACATAGATGATTTCGAGGGCAGCGAAACATCCATCGACATGAAGAACCCTGCTGCATGGGTCTTGTCGAGCACCCCCCAGGGCCAGCCCAATTTATTTCCCGGGGGTGAACTGATCGATACCCTGGCTTACAACTACAACCGGGCCAAACTGGCATGGTACCATATCGATCCGCTGTTCCTGAGAGAAAACAGCCCCAACATGCCACAACACCTTAAAAGCAACCCCAAGCAGCGCTCCAGCCACTTTGTGCGGGAGGTTTATGAGAGGGAACTTTTCCCCAACCGCGACAACCCCAACGACATACCTGCCAGCATACAGGTACTCAACCTGGCTTATTTCCCCGATGAAAGGGGCCCATACAACTACGAACATGAGCCCACAGGAGCCCCCGGCATCTCAAACGGCATCACCCCCGAAGGCAAACTGCGTGAACCCGAATCCAGGTGGGCCGGCATCATG
The DNA here is from genome assembly GCA_913055895.1 of uncultured Bacteroidota bacterium. GTDB lineage: Bacteria > Bacteroidota > Bacteroidia > Bacteroidales > UBA12077 > JAGXLC01. The sequence goes on from CAJXLE010000143.1 coordinate 2,360, forward strand.
CGCGAGATATCCACCACCGACTTCGAGGAGTCCAACGTGGAATATATTGAGTTCTGGCTGATGGATCCCTTCGTATACGATACCACCAGCACCAACGAGGGCAACCTGTATTTCAACCTGGGCAACATCTCGGAAGACATCCTCAAAGACTCGCGAAAAAGCTTTGAGAACGGGCTGCCATCAACGCAGCAGGTGGACATGGTCGATACCACCTCCTGGGGCCGCGTTCCCCTGACCCAGTCGCTGGTGAACGCCTTTGACAACGACCCCACCGCCCGGAGACACCAGGACGTAGGTCTGGACGGACTCGACGACGAGGATGAGCGCAGCTTCTTTGATGAGTACCTCGACAACCTCCAGGGATACCTGACACCCGAGGCTTATGAAAGGATCTCGGACGATCCCTCCAAAGACAATTACCACTATTACCGGGGAAGCGATTACGATCGGCAAAGACTGGGCATCATCCAGCGTTATAAGCGGTACAACGGCATGGAAGGCAACTCACCCACCTCGGCCCAGTCGCCCGAGCCCTACCCCACCTCCGGCAAAACCCTGCCCGACGTGGAGGACATCAACCAGGACAACACCCTGGCCGAAAATGAAAATTACTACCAGTACAAGGTTGAACTGGACCCCAACCGCATGAACGTAGGGCAGAACTACATCACCGACAAGGTGGAGAGAACCGTGGAGCTGGCCAATGGAAAAAAGTCCGACATCACCTGGTACCAGTTCAGGATACCCGTCAAGTCGCCCGACAAAACAGTAGGTGCCATACGTGATTTCAAGTCGATCCGTTTCATGCGTATGTTCCTCAGGGGATTTCAGGATTCAGTGATCCTGCGTTTCGCCAAGCTGAACCTGGTAAGGGGTGAATGGCGCCGTTACAGCAAGTCGCTCAGCGAATCGGGTGAGAACCTGGCTGCTCCCGAATATTCCATGGGCAACATGCGGATCTCGGCGGTCAACATAGAGGAAAACGCCAACAAAACACCTGTCAACTATGTTCTGCCCCCTGGCATCGACCGCGTCATCGATCCCACCAACCCCCAGCTGCGCCAGCTCAACGAACAGGCCATCGTACTCAGAATCAACAACCTGGAAGACGGCGATGCCCGGGCTGCCTTTAAGAATGTGAACATGGACATGCGGCAGTACAAAAAGCTGAAAATGTTCCTGCATACCGAAGCTTTTGAGGATGGCATACTCCGCGACGGCGACCTGCGGGCTTTCATTCGCCTGGGCACCGACTACCGCAACAATTACTACGAATACGAAATACCCCTCGAAGTAACTTCTCCGGGAAATTACAACAACAGCAGCGGCAGCGACCGCAAACAGGTATGGAAGAACGAGATGGTGATCGACCTGAGCGAACTTCCCGATGTCAAGCTCAGGCGCAACCAGGCCATGAGGCGCCGGAGGTCCAACATCCAGATGAACACCATCTACAGTGAAATAAAAAACAATGCCAGGATCAGCGTGCGGGGCAATCCCAACCTGAGCGACTTGCGCACCATTATGCTGGGCATACGCAATCCCGACCAACAAAGCAATGCCTTGTCGAACGACGATGGCATGCCCAAATCGGGGGAGATATGGCTGAATGAGTTGAGGCTGACCGACTTTAAGGAGAAAGGCGGATGGGCCGCCAGGGGCCGCATCTCCACGCAACTGGCCGACCTGGGTATGATCAACCTGGCTGGCAACATGAGCACCCCCGGCTTTGGCAGCATCGACAAAAAGGTCAACGAGAGAAGCAAAGAGGAAAAAGCCCAGTATGATGTATCCACCAACCTGGACCTGGGCAAATTTTTCCCCGACAAGGCTGGGGTGAAAATTCCCTTGTATGTTGGGTATTCTGAGCGTTTCATCACCCCCGAGTACAACCCGCTGAACCCCGACATCAAGCTCGAAGATGCCCTGGATGCTGCCGGCAGTGACCAGGCACGCGACTCCATCAGGAACATGACCCAGGATTATGTGCGGCGCAAAAGCATCAACCTGAACAACGTGAGGGTGGCCCCAAAAAACCAACAAAAAAGAAACTTCTACGACCTGTCCAACTTTTCCCTGAACTATTCCTACAACGAGTTCTACGCCCGCGACATCAACACCAAATACAACATCTCCAAGGAGTTCCAGGGCAGCCTGCTGTACAATTTCAACACCCGGCCGAAAGCTGTTACACCGTTCCGCGGCCTTGGCGGCATCTTCAACTCCGACATCTTCCGCATCATACGTGACTTCAACTTTTACTATTATCCTTCCTCTTTCACCTTCCGCACGGAAGTGCGAAGGCATTACAATGCTGTGAAGCACCGAAGCATCGCCAATCCCAACCTGCAGTACCGCCCCACCTTCGACAAGAACTTCCTGTGGAACAGGCATTATGATCTCAAATGGGATCTGACACGGTCGCTGAAGCTCAATTTCACCGCCACCAACAAGGCACGTATTGATGAGCCGCGGGGTATGGTGGACAAGGACCGCGACGCCGACGGCTACGAAAAGTGGAGGGATTCGGTCATGACCAACATCCGCTCGTTTGGCCGCAACGTGGACTATCGACACAAATGGGATGCCAATTACCGGCTGCCGATCAACAAACTGCCCCTGCTCGACTGGGTCAATGTCTCGGCCCGCTACAACGGCACCTACAACTGGCAGGCCGGTCCCATGCTCGCCGACACCAGCTCCATCGACCTGGGCAACACCATCCGCAACTCCAGCACGATGCAGCTGAACAGTCAGTTCAACCTGAACAACCTATACAACAAGGTGGGTTTCCTTAAGAGGATCAACCAAAAGTCGCTGGGGCAGGAGAAAAAAGAATATGAGACGGTGAGCTACCGGGAGAACAATGTCACCCTGCAGGCCAACCAGCCCAAACTGATCCGGCACAACCTGATGACCGAGAAGGTACAGGTGGAAGCTGTCGACCAAAAGGGCCAGAAGATACAGGGTTCCACCGAAGTGGTCGGCCAACGGTCGGTCAGGTTCCGCACCGGCCAGGATCACGAGAACGCCACGATCAGGGTGGAGGGTCAGATAGAAAAGAAAGACGGGTTGTTCGAGTTGCTGGCCGAGAACACAGCCCGCCTGCTGATGGGTGTAAAAAACATCTCTCTGTCCTTCTCCCAGACAGAGGGCAGCGAGATGCCGGGATTCATGCCTTCCTCGCAGATCATGGGACTGAACCGCGTGGATGGAGAGCTGGCTCCAACCCTGCCCTTCATCCTTGGATGGCAAAACGAGAACTTCGCACAGATGGCCGTCAACAACGGATGGATCACCAACGACCCCAACCTCAGCAGTCCCTTCACCCTCACCCACAACGAGAACTTCAACCTGCGGGCCACCGTCGAGCCTTTCGACTGGCTACGCATCGACCTGACCGGCTCCCGAACCTTTGCCCGCAACACCCGCGAATACTATGTGGCCGACAGCACCGGACTTATAAGAAATTACGGGCTCCAGGAACAAGGCAATTTCTCCATGAGCTTTCTCTCCATCAATACGGCTTTTGATAAAATCAACCAGGAAAACAACTACCATTCCGATGCTTTTGAAAGGTTCCGCAGCAACCGACAAAAAATCAGCCGGCGCCTGATGGAGCAACGCAGCAGCAAGTCGACCCACGGCTACGACCCCGCAACAAGCGGGACGGATGGTTACTGGGAAGGATACGGACCCTCCAGCCAGCAGGTGCTCATCCCTTCGTTTCTCTCGGCTTACGGACAGTACAGCGCAGAAAGCGTGCCCCTGAAAAATTTCCCCACCATACCCTTCCCCAACTGGCGCATCACCTTCAACAAGCTAACCCGTATAGGCTTTATCAAAGCTGTGGCCAAGAACGTCAACATCAGCCATTCATACCGCAGCACTTACACAGTGGGCTCATTCATGCTGAACAACGACTACCGCGAGCTGGAAGATCAGCTCAGCTATGTGCGCGACATGAAAAACAATTTCCTTCCCCGGCACGAGATCAACAGCGTGGCCATCAACGAACAGTTCAACCCCCTGATCAATTTTGATGTCACCTGGAAGAACAACCTCACCTCCCGTTTCCAGATCTCACGTTCGAGAAGGGTGGCCCTTAGTTTTGCCAACAACCAGGTAACCGAGACCCTCAGCCAGCAGTATTCCTTTAGCGTGGGCTACCGTTTTGAGGATTTCCACCTCATACTGGATTTTGGCGACAGGGAGGAGTCGCTGCCCAACGATCTGAATGTAAAAGGTAATGTAAAAATCCGCAACAACCTCACCATACTCCGAAAGCTTGATGAAGAAGTGGACAACATGCCCACGGCCGGGCAGCGCAATGTGGTCATTGGATTTTCAGCCGACTATGCCCTGAGCAACCGTTTCAACGTCAGGCTCTTCTTCGACCGCAATGTGAATGAACCCAAAATCTCCCGGTCCTACCCGACCTCCAACACCAACTTTGGGTTCAGTTTGCGATTTACCCTGGCCGAATGATTTCATATGGAAAAAAATTTGTACTTTTGAGGTGGTCAAACAAATTAAAATTAAAAGCCATGAACATCCCTGAAAATTTGAAGTATACCAAAGATCACGAATGGATAAAAGTAGATGGAGACGAAGCTTATGTAGGTATTACCGATTACGCTCAGAATGAGTTGGGCGATGTGGTATTTGTGGAGATTGAAACCGAAGGGGAAAGCCTGGACAAGGAAGAAGTATTTGGTACCGTGGAGGCAGTTAAAACCGTCTCCGACATTTTCATGCCCATCTCCGGTGAGGTGATGGAGGTGAATTCCAAACTGGAAGATTCCCCCGAGATTGTCAACAAGGATCCCTATGGCGAGGGTTGGCTGATCAAGGTGAAGATATCCGACAAATCGGAGCTTGACGATCTGTTGGAGGCTTCCAAGTACAAAGAGCTGACAGAATAATAAAGAAAAGACCGGCCCGATAGGCAACAATGGCTTGTCTTGCAGCTAAAGCCACCGGGCATCTAAGAAATAAAAAAGCGCTTTCCCGCGGGGAAGCGCTTTTTTATTTCTTAAATGCTGTTTTTCCCTATTGTCTCTGTACTTAGTGGTTTATTTTTCTAGCCGAGTCCGCTTCTCTGTCTTTCTTATCCTTGCAGGCTCAGCGGCACGCGGGTTTTCAGCAAAGCAATTATTTGTCGAGGGTTTTCTTGACCTCCACTTCTTTGAAACCTTCGATGTTGTCGCCCACCTTGATGTCGTTGTAATTCTTGACGTTCAGGCCACATTCATATCCTTCACGCACTTCCTTGACATCATCCTTGTATCGTTTGAGCGACTCCAGCTCTCCTGTATAAATCACGATGCCATCGCGGATGACACGTACCTTGTTGTTGCGTTCCAGCTTGCCGTCGCGCACGATACAACCAGCCACGGTACCCACTTTCTTGATCTTAAAGGTTTCCTTCACCTCAACCGAGCCGGTGATCTCTTCTTTAACTTCGGGTGTAAGCATGCCTTCAAGGGCGTCTCTCATGTCGTTGATGGCATCGTAGATGACCGAATAGAGCCTGATGTCGATCTGCTCTTTTTGTGCCAGCTTACGGGCTGTTGATGATGGCCGTACCTGGAAGCCAATGATGATGGCGTTGGATGCTGCGGCCAGCAGGATGTCGGATTCGGTGATCTGGCCGATGCCTTTGTGTATGATGTTCACCTGCAGCTCTTCGGTGCTGAGCTTGGAGAAGGCGTCGGAGAGGGCTTCGATGGAACCGTCCACATCGCCTTTGACCACCAGGTTGACTTCCTGGAAGTTGCCAATGGCTATTCTCCGGCCAATTTCATCCAGTGTAATATGTTTCTGGGTGCGCATGGCTTGCTCACGCTCAAGTTGAGCCCGTTTATTGGCAATTTCTTTAGCTTCCTTCTCGCTACTCATTACATTGAACTTATCACCCGCCTGGGGGGCTCCGTTCAGCCCCAATATCTGAGCCGGGCGTGAGGGCCCTACATTTTCTATATCTTTGCCACGCTCGTTAAACATAGCCTTTACGCGGCCCATGTGGCTGCCTGCAAGAATAACATCACTAATTTTTAATGTTCCTGCCTGAACGAGCACATTGGAAATATATCCTCGGCCGCGGTCAAGCCACGATTCAATAACCGTTCCTTTAGCGGGCTTATTAGGATTAGCTTTTAATTCTTCCATTTCGGAAACTAAAATAATCATTTCTAAAAGCTCATCTATATTTTGTTCCTGCAGTGCAGAAACATTTACACAGATTGTATTTCCACCCCAATCTTCAGGTACTAAGCCATATTCAGTTAACTCCTGTTTTACTCTTTCGGGTTGAGCATTTGCTTTATCAATTTTATTGATTGCAACAATAATTGGAATTCCCGCAGCTTTGGCATGATTAATTGCCTCTTCTGTCTGAGGCATAATTCCATCATCTGCAGCTACAACTAAAATCGCAATGTCTGTTAACTTAGCCCCCCGTGCTCTCATGGCTGTAAATGCTTCGTGTCCAGGAGTATCAATAAATGTTATTTTCTTATCATCTACTTCAGCC
>CAJXLE010000144.1 GCA_913055895.1 uncultured Bacteroidota bacterium
TTTCAGCTCCTCCACCAGGATGTGGCCTGTCAGGGAGGAGAGGTTATGCCGGTACAGGTCCTCGAGCTTGTCGAGGGCCTGGTCTTTCCTGGAGAGGGCCTGCTCCAGATCATCACCTTTGCTGGTGCTCTCGATGCGCTCGTTTATCCTGGCGATTTCATCGCGGGTCTTCTCCAGGCGGGATGCCTGTTGATCGTATTGACCGATCATATCCTCCACCCTTTCGGGTGTGAGGGTCTCCACTTCATCACGGTGGTCAGAAAACAGGGGGTGTTCCTCCATGCTTTCCTTTTTCACGTTCAGCCGGTTGAGCTGTTCGTTGTATTGTTCCTCCACTGTCCTGTATTCCTCCAGCCGGTCGGTCAGCTCCTTCACTCGCTGCTTCATCCCCTGTTCCAGTCCCAGTTTGTTGTATATTTGCTTCAGGGTCTTATCTTTTGCTTCGAGCTGCCCGTTGTAATCTTCAATGGATTTTTTCTGCCTGTTGATGTCATCGGTGTTTTTTCTGCGGATCGCTTCTTCGTCCTTCAGCCTCTTCCATGTAGCCCGGGCCGATGCAGCGTCGGTGGCATCCGCGGCCTCGTGGTTTCGCAGGTGCTGGTTGATTTTTTCCAGGATGCGTGCATGTCTTTCCTTCAGCTCTTTGGCCTGTTCGCTCAGTCCTTTTGCCTCGGCATGTTCTACCTGCCATTTTTGTACGTGGACCAGGAACCAGTATAGGCCCTTGTAATTTCTCACATTTTCTTCGGGGAGGTTGGGCACGCCTTTCAGCTGTTCCAGCCACCCGGCGTGTCTTTTTTTGATGCCGTCGATTTCGGGCTGCAGGTCCTTTAGCTGTTCCTGCAGCTGTTCGATCTTTTGGTTGATCTTGTCCCGGTACCTTACAGCGCTTAGTTTTTCGGCCAGTTGGTCCATTTTATCGGCAACAGGCCCGGGCTCCCAGCTTTCCGGTTCAGCCAGGCCCGTCCTGCGGTAATCCTCCACGCGCGTGTGTGATTGTTCAGCCGATGGCTTTTTTAGGGCCAGGACCGCCAGGACCACGATGGCAGCAATGCCCGTAATTCCGTAGGGTCCCAACAGCCAGGTGGCCGCGGCTGTTATGATGCCGGCCGCCGCCATCCACCACAGCCATTTGGCGGCTATCCCCGATCCTGTTTGTTCTCGGAGCCACAGGGTGAGGTTTTTGATCCCTTCCTCCATGTTCCTGGCCTCGCCTTGCTCTTCCATTTCGGGGTTTTCCTGCAACTTGCGGATCTCTGTTTCCATGAACTGTTTCTCGGCGTAGGTGCTTGAAGCCTGCTCCAGGAACTTCTGCAGTCCGGCCGTGTCATCCAGGTTGATGCCTTCCCAGGCTTCCGGGTCCAATGATTTGCCGATGGCCTGGAGTGCCTCCTGCTCTTTGGCCCGGGCGCTTCTTATTTCTTCCTGCCTTTCGTGGATTGTCCGCTCGGTTTCTTCGAGCTGCCTGATCTTGGCATCCAGATCATCGAGCACCTCATCGCTGATGCCTTCGCCCGGAAGTTTTAGCTTGTCCAGCTCCTGCTGGCGGTCACCGATGGCGTCAGTGGCCGACTGGATGGATTGGCGGAGGCCGGAGATCTCGTTTTCCAGTTGCTGTATGTTGTTGTGCTCTTCACCATTCAGCCTGCCTATCACCGCGGGGTAGGCCTCGTACCGGGCTTTGATCTCTTCGTATTGTTTTTTCTGGGCAAGCCAGTCCCTGACCAGCTGGTAGAACTCCTTAAGCTGTGATGCCTCGCGTGCCTCCTGCTCCTGCCGACGAAGCTTCTCCAGCCGCTCTTCCTCTTCTTTAAGTTCATGCTGCCTGTCGTGAATCTTTTTGTAGTCTTTATGGGCATCGTCATATTCCTGGTATGCCCCCACCTTCCTGCTGGCGATGCCCTCGCTGTAGTTCAGTTCCCTCCGGGCCCGGTCCAGGTCGTACCCGCCGATGGATTCGCGGACGATGGCCCGTGCCAGGTCCTTCTCCTCCTGGTTGACCAGCTCGTGGAAGGCCAGCATGTAGCGGTCCTGCACTTCGGCCGGCGGCAGTCCCGTCAGCTGGTCGTCGATGCCATTGCGTTGGACGGTGACCTGGCGGGAGTCGATGTTGATGTACCAGGGCTCCTGGTTGATGTGGATCGTGCTGTCGGCCTGGATACGGCTGGTGTCATCCCTGCTGATGATCTGGCGGATCATGCGGGCCGTGGAGCTTTTACCGGAGGCATTGGGTCCAGCGATGATGTTGATGTTGGGGGAGAAGCCTTTATCCTGTTTAACCCTATTATCGGGTCCTGGTATCTTCCGGAGGGAAAGCCCTTGTTCCAGACCGGGCATCTTACGTATGGACAGCTCTTTTATGATGAAAGGTATTTTTTCCATGGCCTTGGCTCTGCTTTTACTGTTCTTGTTGCTGTTGGTTGATCAGGTGGTTGAGCATCCGGTGGCATTCCTGCAGGATATATTCCCTGGCCTGCTCTTCGCCAGGTTCAGCCAGGCGGTTTTTGTCATCCAGCGGGGTATAGGTCCCCGACCTGTTGATGCGCTGGCGTTGCATCTCCCATTTTTCCATCAGCCTCTCCAAGAAAGGTGTGGTCTGGCCCTGCTCGATGGCCAGGATGGTCTTGGCCAGCTTGCCGGTGGGAGAGGTGTTCCTGGCCAGCGCTTCCATGTCTTCCACTGCTGGCTCCACATGGTTGACCACCTTGCGGATGAGGACGGTGGTGCCGGTCTCCAGCTCCTGGGAGTATTTTTCTACTGCCTGCTCGGCCCAATGGTCCATCTTGCTGGCGTCAGGGTTGTTGCCTGTCAGTTCTATGTCGAACACCAGGAAGGAAACTCCTTCCAGCTCTGTCAGAAGTTCGTGGGCCTTCTCTCTGAGCACCGTGGTGAGCGAGTCGCGCAGGGTCGTCTCGTCATCGGATGGTTGGACGGTTGCTTTGACGCTTTCGTACCTGACCGGGGACAGGGGGACGCGGTTGACACGGATTTTTTCTTTCCCGTCGATCTCCAGCAGCAGGGGACCGTGTACACCCGGTTCGCCGGAGTTCAGTGCATGTGGTGTTCCCGGATAGGCAATGAAAGGCGTTTCGACAGGAGCTTCTTTATCCAGGGGAGTAGGTTTGTGGATGTGGCCGAGGATCCAGGCATCGGGACCGGCAGAGCGCAGGTTGCCACGGTCTACCGGACCGTATTTGCTTTCGGGGTTGTCTGCTTCGCTGTGCAGGATGCCTATGGTGGGCATGTTGGGGTCCAGCTCCAACCGGTCAAAGGTGGCAAGTGGATCTTCGCGTACATATTTATTGGGGAACGACCATCCCGCAAACTGAACCGTACCCCTCTCGCCCCGGTGTGTCTTCTTTTCCCAGCTGCCATTGGCTCCCAGCAGGTGGATGTTTTCGTACTCCTTGTTGCGGATGATCTCAGCGAGCACGCTGAAGTCGTGGTTGCCGGCGACCAGGTAGACGGCTGTTCCCTTTTTGCTGAGGCGGTCGAAGCCGTCCTGCAGGGGGCCGATGGCTTCGAAATAACGGTTGTCCTGGTCGATCAGGTCGCCGGCCATCACCACCACATCCACATCATGGTTGATGGCCCATTCCACCATCCGTTTCCAGGTGTGCCGGGTGGAGCTTTCTTCTGCATCCGTGGGTACTGCCGATGATTTCTTTCCCAGGTGCAGGTCGGCTGTGGCAAGTATTTTTAGCGGCATATGTTTGTTTGGTGTTTTTTCGTGTAACAAAAGATGAAATTAGCAAATTCTGGCAGATCATTGGCCCGGAGGCCTAAAAAAATCTCAAGGCTTTGACAGTCCGTGGTTCGCAAAAGCAGGTAGCTTCTAAACTTAAAAAACCTGGTTCCAAGAAACCACACAATTTAAGCAGTCGATATGTATGTATTGAGCAAGCGATATATGTCTGTTAAATAGACTATATATCCCTGGATGAAGATATACGATGAAGATGACAAAACATGTCGTTGATCCCAAAATTCCTGATGGAAATCCCGTCAATCAAAATGTGATTTACATTTCGTATTCAACGGACTGTAATTTTTCGGCTGAAAAATGCGACTCTTTAATGTAAACCGTTATCACACATGAAAAAGTTTCTACCCCTTGCTTTTTTGTTGCTGGCAGCTTCTTGGTCCACTGCCCAGGGTCCCACCCAAACGATCCGGGGGAAGGTGGTGGATGCTTCCACCCGTAAAGCGCTTCCCTACGCCACCGTGATGCTGGTGGATGAGAGCATTGGAACCACCACCAATGAAGAAGGCCGTTTTGTGATGGAAGAAGTGCCGGTGGGCAGGTACGACCTGAAGGTGAGTTATGTGGGCTACAAGCCGGTGACCATCCCCGAGCTGATGGTGGGCTCGGGCAAAGAAGTGGTGTTGGAGATAGAGATGGAAGAGTCTTATGCCGAGCTGGAGGAGGTGGTGGTGAAGGCTTCCATGCGGAAAGACCGGCCCATCAACAGCATGGCCAAGGTGAGCGCCCGCACTTTTTCGGTGGAGGAGAGCCGCCGGTATGCCGGATCGCTTGACGACCCGGGACGTATGGCCGGCAATTTTGCCGGGGTCACCACCGCCGGCATCAACGTCAACGCCATCGTGGTGCGTGGCAATGCACCCAAAGGCTTGCTGTGGCGTCTGGAAGGGGTGGACATTCCCGTTCCCAGTCACTTTTCCGGGGCCAGCGTGGCCGGTGGCGGCGGGCTGACCATGTTCAGCAGCCAGATGCTGGCCAACTCCGACTTTTACACCGGGGCCTGGCCGGCACAGTTCGGCAATGCCTCGGCCGGGGTCTTCGACATGAAGCTGCGCAACGGCAACAACCGCAGGTATGAATATGCCGCCCAGGTGGGTGTGCAGGGCATCGAAGCATCGGCCGAGGGCCCCCTGAAAAAGCAGGGCAACGGCTCTTTCCTTTTCAACTACCGCTATTCGACCATGGCCCTGATCTTCCCGTTGCTTCCTGAGACCAGCGGCAGCGAGGAGCTGCCCATATACCAGGATCTCTCTTTCAAGGTGAACGTGCCCGCAGGAAAGGCCGGCACTTTTTCGCTCTGGGGCATCGGTGGACTGAGCGAAAGCTCTTTCGAAGGCTACGACAGGGTGAGCAAATGGATCTACCCGGAGAACCGCGAGCAGATGAACTTCCATTACAACATGGGCGCCGGCGGCATCACCCACAAGAAGAGCCTGTCCGACAAGGTGTTCCTGCGGTCGACCCTGGCGCTCAACGCTGGACAACATATCTACCGGGAGAAGATCCGCCTGGACGAGGAGGAGCCCTCCGAGCTGTACCGCGACCAGGATGTCAACCGCATTGCCGGCAAGGTGGCTTTTTCCACCCTGCTGACCTATAAGCACAGTTCGCGCCTGACCTTCAAGGGGGGAGTGGATGCCAACAACCATTTTTACGAGCTTACCGGCGAGGCCCGCGATTATGAGTCGGGAAACTATGAGCGTTTCATGGAAGGCTCGGGCAACAGCTGGCTCATCAAAAGTCACCTGCAGGGCAAATATGCCCTTACACCCAAAGTAGAGCTCACTGCCGGCTTCAATGCTTCCTGGTTCCGGATGAACGACGGTTTTTTACTGGCCCCGCGCCTCTCCGCAGCCTGGAAAGTGCACCCCAAACACCGCCTTTCGCTGGGTTATGGCAACCACAGCCAGACCGAGCCGTTGTTTGTGTATCATGTGATGCCCGAAAACAGGGAGCCTGGAGGTGACCGCCGACCCAACAAGAATTTGGAGCGGATGGGAGCCCATCATTTTGTGGTGGCCTGGGACTGGTCGCCTACCGACCACCTGCGCCTCAAGGTGGAGCCCTACCTGCAGAAACTCTACGATGTGCCGGTGGTCAACGGCACGGCTTATTCCATGCTCAATTTCCGGAGCGACTGGACTTTCGACAAGGTGCTGGTCAACGGGGGCACCGGCATCAACAGGGGACTGGACATCACCCTGGAGCGTTTCCTGCACGAGGGGTATTACTATATTGCCACGGCTTCGTGGTATGACTCGCAATATACCGGTGGGGACGGGGTGAGCCGTCGCACACGCTACGACGGAGGCTATGTGGTCAACCTGCTGGGCGGCAAGGAATGGCAGGTACACGACAAAAACCTGCTGGGCGTCAATTTCAAGCTTACCTTTATGGGGCCCTACTGGCATCACCCGGTGGATGTGCCAACCACCCACCAGGTCGGCGAAGTGGTGTACGACGATTCCGAACCTTTCATCAACCGCCATTCGGCTTTGGAGTCCATCACCGATGTGACCCTTACCTACCGCATCAATGGCAAGAAGGTCTCGTCCATTTTCGCCCTGCAGTTAAAAAACATCCTGGGCCGGCAATACCAGGGCCAGCAGTACAACCTGAGCACCAACACCATCGAGGATGAGTTTTTCTCCAGCCCCATCCCCTTTATCAGCTATAAGGCGGAGTTCTGAGTGCCTTTGGTTGATAATTGGTCAGATTCTTCTGGCCTGCCGTTTATCAGGATGTGACATTTGAAATACACCTGTGATTTGTAGGGGTGAAGGGTGTCTTTTCCAAATTTTGCTTTGCGCCGGCGGATTGCTGTTTGTTTATCAGTAATAGTAATGGGTGTAGGTGTAGCCGTAGTGGTATTCGTAACCCTTGCTTTTCAGGTTGATGTCGTTGACCACCACGTTGAAATGCCGTATGTTCTTCTGGGAAATGTTTTTGACCAGGGTTTCAAACATACGTTTGCCGGTATAGTTGTGGCGGACAACGAAAAGGTTGGCAGTGGTATATTTGAGCAGCAGGAAGGCATCGGTGACCAGTCCCACCGGCGGGGTGTCGATGATGATGTAGCTGTAGCTTTTGTTTAGTTCGCGGAACAGCTCTTCGGTCCTTTGTGAGGCGATCAGCTCGGAGGGGTTGGGCGGGACGGATCCTGCCGGGATCACATCCAGGTTGTCTATGTCTGAGTCGCAGATGATGTCATCAAGAGCCGTGTTGTAGCTTAGGTATTCGCTTAGACCTGGATCTTTGGGCATGTCCATGAAATTGTAGAGGTTGGGCCGTCGCAGGTCGAAACTCACCAGGATGGTTTTTTTCCCATACATGGCAAAGCTGGTAGCCAGGTTCAGGGAGATGAAGCTTTTGCCTTCCCCCTGCCCGGGTGAGGTGATCAGCGTAGTGGTGACCTGGGCGCCTCCGGCTATGAACTGGAAGTTGGTGCGGATGGACCGGAAGGCTTCGGCAATGGCTGACCTGGGATCGTTTTGCAGTATGTTGTCGTTTTTGTCCTTGCTGTGGGCTATTTGCCCCACCACCGGGAAGGTGGTGATTTTCTCGATGGTGTCTATGTCGGTGATCTTGTCGTTGAAATAGTCTTTCACCAGGATCAATCCCCCGGGAATGACCAGCCCGAGAAGCAGGGCTATCAGGTAGTTTTTTTTCGGCCGGGGCTGAAGGGGGGCGTTGGAAGCCAGCCGGGCCCTGTCGATGATCTCATGTACCGGTATGTTGGCGGCTTTGCTCACCTCTGTCTCGGATCGTTTTTTCAGCAGGTAGGTGTAGAGCTCATTGTAGAGCTCGAAACGCCTTTTGTAGGTGAAAAGCTGGCGTTGCTGCACGGGCAGCTGCCTTACCTGCCGGGTGAGCCCGTCCATCCTCTGTTTAAGGTCCTTCAGGCGGATCCTGTTTTTGTCTTCCAGGTTGCTGATGTTCTCTTTTAAAGAACGGCGCAGGTCGCTGATCTTTTCCTTTACCCCTGCAAGGTATGGGTTTTCCTTTTTGGAGTTGATCTCCATGTTGGTTTTTTCCACATACAGGCTGGAGAGCTTTTGGATGAGGTTTTGCAGCAGGGGATCGGATATGCCCATCGACGATGGGGCCACCATCTGCTGGACATCCTTTTCCTGCTCGAGGTAATTCCTGAGGTAATCGAAATACTTGAGTTTCATCATGATGTCGGCTTTCTGCGACTGGAGCCTGTCGAGGTTCTCGTAGGTCTTTTCGGTGAGGATGTCCAGGTTCATGATTTTTTCAGAAGCCCTGTATTGTTGGAGGTTTTCTTCCGATTTGTCCAGCGAATCGGAGATCTCACGGATCTGCCGGTCGATGAAGCCCAGCGTTTCCCGGGCAATATGGTCCTTCTTGCTGACACTTCTCTCCAGGTAAAGCTTTATCAGATTGTCCAGGAACCGGCGGGTTTTTTCCACGTTCCTGGTTTTTTGGGAGACATTGAGAATGGTGGAATTTTCTTTGACCTCCACATCAAAGTGGTGGTATTTTTTGGTCAGCTGCCGGTAGCTGTTGAAAGCAAAACAGTAGCTTCCATCCTTGGAGGCAGGCCAGGGGACTGTTTTATTGGGCAGAAGTGTGAACCTGCAGAAATCCGTCTCAACGGATTCTCCCATCCCGATGGTTCGTGTGAGATCGACGCCTGTCACCGGAGGGTGCTTTTCTCCGCTTATGTAACGATAGGGCACCAGCTTTTCGGCCTCCATGTGTATGCGGAATTGGTTGTCGGCAAGCTTGCTGACGAAAATCCTTGTGTTCAGGGGCTGAAGGTGGGAGGTGTCAAACCCGATCCGGAAAGGGGCGCGATGGTAGAGGGGTTGATCCACCAACGGCTTTTCCAGGTAATAGGAAACCTCGAAATCGAGTTGACCGATGGTTTTTCTTGTGAGCCTGAAAGAGCGCAGGATGCCTATTTCGTTGTGGATCCGCTGATCTTCCATGGTAGAGGTGCTGGTGACACTTTCCGGGATGACCGATTTCAGGTCGAGCGCTCCCTGGTCCTGCCTGATCAACAGCGAGGTGTGTACTTCATAGACCCGGGGGGTGGACTGGTTGTGGAACCAGGCAAAGGCCAGTCCGATGCCGATGGCGA
>CAJXLE010000145.1 GCA_913055895.1 uncultured Bacteroidota bacterium
ACGATAAAACCTTTTAGAGCATTCAAATTTACATCATCATATCTTTATGCCACTCATGGAAATGATTATGAATTTAGCAAAGAGAACAGCCCTCTTGATGAACTTCCTTTCCTAAACAAGAAAACCTGGAGCAATGAAAAGATTTCTTTTCGGGCCGATTATGAATTCTCCAGCAATGCGTACATCACCGTGGGATATACCATAAGGGACATTAAGGGTTACGCGGCGGACGGGAAAACTGCACAGCATTACCTGTCCAAATTCACCCCGGAATTTTTCCACGGGGAGACGGAGACGTTTGAGTTTGGGTTTAACATTGGGTTCTGATTTACTTTTTTCTTACAAACCATACCGCATAATTTTCTGGGCGGCGCTTGCCGGGTTGCTTATCGTATCTTCCATTCCTGACATACCGGTCAACACAAAAATAGAAACCGAAAGCGCCTCCTTCCGGCTAGATTACCTGCTACATTTCCTTGCCTACGGCGTAATCACATTTATCTATACCCGATCTTACCTACCCCGATGGTGGGGCTTTATTTTGCTGGGGATGTTTGCGGCTGTGGAAGAGGCCCATCAGCTCTGGATACCGGGCAGAACCCTAAATCCGGTGGATCTGGGCTTTGATGCGGCTGGCATTGCTTTGACCGGTTTGGTCTGGGGTTTATGGAGAAGAACAAGCGGATCATCACCGTCAACCTGTTCATCCTGGAAGTGACAACCATGCTTATGTATGGCCTGCGGGAGCTGGAATACTCCCGCCTGGTGGTATTCACCACCATCTTCCTGTCCACCCTGGGAGAGCTGGTGGTGGCCTATTTCCACTTTTACCTCAAGCACGCCAAGGAGACCCAAAGCACCCCGGCCAGCTACCGGGAACAAAAACCCCTGGTGAGTTTCCGGCGCCACAGGGAAACGCCCGAACCGGTCACACTGGATGAACGGTCCGTCAAATCAGGCCAGCCCATCGACAAGGAGCTCATCCGCGAAGCCGGAAAAAAGGTTTACCATTTCATCTGCAGCCATGTAGAGCTGTCCGCCGGCAACCACATCATCTTCTCCACCATCGATGATTTCAACGTCAAACGCCTGCCCGAAGCCTACTACTCCAACCTGGTCAACCTCAAACGCATCAACGACATACGCTGGGTGAACAAATTCTTTGAGGCGGTCAATGAAAAACTCCCGGCCGGGGGCACTTTCATCGGTTGTGTGGAGACCAAGGAACAACGCAAAAAACGGCTCTTCCGGAAATTTCCACCGGTGCTCAACGTGATCTACTACATACTCGATTTTGTCCTCAAACGCATCTTCCCCAAGTTCCAGATCACCAAACAGATCTATTTCTTCCTGACACGCGGCAACAACCGGGTCATCTCCAAGGCGGAAACGCTGGGCCGACTTTACGCCTGCGGATTTGAGATACTGGATGAAAAAGACATCGACGGGTACTTCTATTTCGCGGTGCAAAAAGTCAAACAACCGGCCTACGACGAAAATCCCACCTACGGTCCTTTTGTGAAGCTCAGGCGGATCGGGAAAAACGGCAAGCTCATCCATGTATACAAGCTGCGCACCATGCACCCCTTCTCGGAATACATACAGGACTATGTGTACCGCCAAAACCAGCTGCAAAACGGCGGCAAATTCAGGGACGACTTCCGGGTGACCACCCTGGGCAAGATCTTCCGAAAGTTCTGGATCGACGAGATACCCATGATCGTCAACGTGATCAAAGGCGAGATCAAGCTGATCGGGGTGCGCCCGCTGAGCAAACACTACTTCAACCTCTACAAAAAAGAACTGCAGGACAAACGCACGCAGACCAAGCCGGGGCTGATACCACCCTTCTATGCCGACCTCCCGGAGACCCTGGATGAGATACAGGATTCGGAGTGGAGGTATCTGGAGGCGTATGAAAAGAATCCCACCCAAACGGATATTAAATACTTCCGACTGGCGTTTAGTAATATTGTGTTGAAGAAAGAGAGGAGTAACTAGCGCTTCGCTTCACCGCTTAGCGTGCCTGCCGGCCGCTTAGCGGTGAAGCGAAGGGAAAACTTATGCGCTTATCAAAAGAATACTGGATTTTATAGCTTCCCTTTTGGGAATTGTCCTGCTTAGTCCGCTGTTTGTAATGATTGCCATCCTGATTACATTGGAGACGCCGGGTTCTGTTATTTTTTGCCAAAAAAGGGTGGGGCGGCACGGGAAACTTTTCACCATGTATAAGTTTCGCACCATGAAACGGGGCAGTGGCGGCAACAGCATATCGGTGAGGGGTGATGAGCGCATCACGAAGGTGGGGGCTTTCCTTAGAAAACACAAGCTGGACGTGCTGCCCGAATTGTGGAACGTGCTGAAGGGCGACATGTCGCTGGTGGGTCCGCGTCCCGACGTGCCGGGCTATGCCGACCGGCTGGAAGGGGACGACAGGCTGGTGCTGAGCGTTAAGCCGGGCATCACCGGTCCGGCTACCCTGAAGTACGCCCGGGAAGAAGAACTGCTGGCAGGCCGCGACAATCCGCAACAATACAACGACGAGGTGATCTACCCGGATAAGGTCAGGATCAACAAAAAGTACATCGAAAACCGATCCATGGTCCTGGACCTGAAAATCATTATTTTTACCCTTTTGGGCAAAAAGCCCAACGACGACCGGGTCAGATAAACCTATTGAGCGGATGAACGACAAGACATACAAGATCCTGCTGTCTTCTCCCCATATGAGCGGCAGGGAATGGAAATACCTGGAGGAGGCTTTCGAAAAAAACCAGGTCTTCCCCAAAGGCGACAATGTGGACGGCCTGGAAAAAGATATACGGCAATTCACGGGAGCAAGAGCCGCCACCTGCCTTTCTTCCGGGACGGCAGCCCTGCACCTGGCCCTGATCAACCTGGGGGTGTCGCGCGGCGATGAGGTGATTTGTTCCTCTTTCACCTATGCCGCCTCTGCCAACCCCATCGTATACCAGGGAGCCATCCCGGTCTTCATCGATTCGGAAACGGAAACCTGGAACATGAATCCCGAGCTGATGGAAAAAGCCATCAGGGAGAGGATCCATAAAGGCAAAAAACCCAGGGCCATCATCCTGACCCACCTCTACGGCATGCCCGCCCAGATGGATGAACTCCTCGAGATTGCCGGCCGCTATGAGATTCCCCTAATCGAAGATGCCGCCGAGGCCATCGGCTCCAGGTACAAAGGCAGGCACCTCGGCACTTTGGGTGAGATGGGCGTCCTCTCCTTCAACGGCAACAAGATCATCACCACCTCGGGTGGCGGTGCCCTGATATCCGGGAGGAAAGAGCATTGTGACCACGCTCTTTTCCTGGCTACACAGGCCAGGGATGAGGCCCCCCACTACGAACATTCGCACATAGGCTACAACTACCGCATGAGCAACATCATAGCGGGCATCGGGAGGGGACAGATGGAAGTGCTGGGTGACCGGATCAAACGCCGTCGGGAAAACTTTTCCTTCTACCAGGCCTCCTTGCAGAAATATGAGGAGATCACCTTTCTCACCGAACCCGACAACGGTTTTTTCTCCAACTACTGGCTGACCACCTGCCTGGTTGATTCGCCCGATAAAAGCAACAAAGCGCTCCGGCTGTTCCTGCAAAAAGACAACATTGAAACCCGTCCCCTGTGGAAACCCATGCACCTTCAGCCCGTGTTCAGGGATGCTCCGGCCTACACCGACGGCACCTCGGAAGAATTATTCAACAAAGGCCTGTGCCTGCCCTCCGGATCCAACCTCACCAAGGAAGACAAAAATTTTGTGGTGGATCGCATCACCTCCTTCATGGAATCATAACCACCGGCTCATTCAAAAAGGGACGGTGACCTTTTGAACCACCCCCCAAAATACCTATCTTTACCCGTTGATTTAACGCAGCCCAGGACAAAGACACCGCCATGGCAAAAACCAACCTCTTTCACCACTCCCATCTGCCCCGCTGGCTGGTATTGCTGCTAGACCTTTCCATCTGCACGGTCTCCCTCTTCCTGGCCTACCTCATCCGGTTCAACTTTCAGCTGGAGACCCCCGGTTTTGCCGGTCCCGAAATGGTTCTGCCTATCCTGCTGGCGGTGCGTACCATCTCTTTCCTGGTTTTTCGCTCCTATGCCGGAATGATCCGTTACACCAGTGCACGGGATACCGAACGGATACTTATTGCAGTGCTGGCGGGAAGTGCGGTACTAAGCACCATCAATGCCATTGAATACTTTTTCATCGATGGCTCCTTCTTTATACCCTTCTCCGTGCTTCTCACCGAATTTTTTGTCACCACCTTCCTGATGATCTACAGCCGCCTGGCCATCAAAAACATCTACCAGGAACTGACCAACCCTTCCAAATTGCGCAAGAACGTGATCATCTTCGGAGGCGACCAGTACGGAAGCATTACCAAACGTACCATCGACCGGGAGCTGGGGATGAAACAAAAAGTGGTGGCATTCATCGACGACAACAAACATTTCATCGGGAAAAAAATCGAGGGCATCACCATACATGAACTGGCCGACCTGGAAAGACTGATCGACCGTTATTCTGTGCAAAACCTGATCATATCCCGCAACGATGTGGACCCGGGCACCAGGCAAAAAATCATCCAGAAATGCTTGCAAAAGGACATCCAGATACTGACGGTACCCAGTTTCAACAAATGGATACAGGGCAAACTAAGCTACGACCAGATCCGGACCCTCAACATAGAAGAGATACTGGAACGCCAGGAGATAAAGCTGGACACCAAACAGATACAGAAAGACCTGGTCAACAAAGTCATCCTGATCACCGGTGCCGCCGGATCCATCGGAAGTGAGATAGCCAGGCAGGTATCGCTGTTCTACCCGGAAAAGCTCGTCCTGATCGACCAGGCAGAATCTGCTTTGTATGATTTGGAGCTGGAGCTGCGGGAAAACTATCCTTTCATGGATATTGAAGTGATGCTGGCCGATGTGGCCAACTTTGAGAGGATGGAATACATTTTTCAGCAGACAGAGCCCAACATGATATACCACGCGGCAGCCTACAAACATGTGCCCCTGATAGAGGAAAACGTCTCGGAGGCGGTTTTGACCAACGTGCAGGGGACCAAAAACGTGGCCGACCTGTCGTTCGAATACCGGGTGGACAAATTTGTCTTTATATCCACGGACAAGGCGGTGAACCCCACCAACGTGATGGGCGCCTCCAAGCGCATAGCGGAGATCTACACCCAGTCGCTCAACCAGATGAACAAGGGTAAGTTTGTGACCATACGCTTTGGCAACGTGCTGGGGTCGAGCGGGTCGGTGATGCCCCGCTTTAAGAAGCAGATAGAGAAAGGGGGTCCTATAACGATCACCCACCCGGAGATCACCCGCTATTTTATGACCATCACAGAGGCGTGCCAGCTGGTGCTGGAAGCCGGATCCATGGGCCAGGGCGGTGAGATCTTCATCTTCGACATGGGCGAGTCCGTCAAAATCATCGACCTGGCCAGGAATATGGCCAGGCTTTATGGTTTGAAACCGGGAGAAGACATAGAAGTTAAATACACCGGCTTGCGCCCCGGGGAAAAGCTTCATGAAGAGCTGCTGACCCAAAAGGAAAACATCGCCTATACCTACCACCCAAAAATTATGGTGGCCCGGGTGGAGAAAAAAAACCACCAACAGGTGCGGGAACAGGTGGACAAATTGCTGCAGGTCAACAAAAACCTGAACCACTTCAAAACCGTCGAGCAGATGAAATACATCCTTCCGGAATATAAGAGCAAGAACTCTATTTATAAGGATTTGGATTTTAATAATATGAAGGTGATAAAATAAAATTTTAACAGCGCAAAGCGTGTCAAAATAAATTTTCACCGCTTAGCGAGCCTAAGGGCCGCTTAGCGGTAAAAATTTATTTTGCTTTTATTCCTTTTTCTTAGTAACTTTTCATAATTTTCTGGTTACCCAATTGTTTGACCGACATGCTGAAAAGTTACAACGACTCACTACAGGACAGTGAAAAGAAGATGCGGCAGATGGCTGAGAACGCCAACGACGCCATCTGGCTGTGCGACCTGAACGGTCACCTGCTCTACGCCAACGCCGCCTGCGAAAAGCTTGCCGAAAGAACGCTGCCCCCCTCCTCCCCCTACAGCAACATCTTCTTCACCTGGATATACCCCGAAGACAAGAGCCGCACCCAGTACGAGATCCTCAAGAACCAGGAGGAACCCGACCGGGAACATGTGTACGAGCACCGCATCATCACCCCCGAAGGCCACATCAAATGGATATGGGTGCGCACCCACCCCATCTACAACGAGCAGGACAAGCTCTACCGCCGCAGCGGCATCGCCAGCGACATCACCCACTACAAGAACCTGATCGGCGAGCTGATGATGGCCAAGGACAAGGCCGAACGGGCCGACCGGCTCAAATCATCCTTCCTGGCCAACATGAGCCACGAGATACGCACCCCCATGAACGGCATCCTGGGGTTCACCGACCTGCTCAAATCGCCCGACCTGTCGGAAGATGACCGCAACGAGTACCTGTCGATCATCGAGAAGAACGGCAAGCAGCTGCTCAACCTGATGAACGACATCATCGACATCGCCAAGATAGAAGCCGGCGAGATGGCCCTGCACAAGAAACGTTTCGACCTCAACAAGTTCCTCTCCGACATCTACTATACCTTCCGCAACCAGTACCCTGAAAAACTCAAGCGCATCGACCTGAAGCTGATGAAAGACTCCGAGCAGCGCATCCGCCTGTACTCGGATCCCGGCCGGCTCAACCAGGTGCTGACCAACCTGCTGGTCAACGCCTTCAAATACACCGACAAGGGCACCATCACCTTCGGCTACCGCCTCAACTACATGGTCAACCGCGTGCAGTTCATCAAATTTTTTGTCACCGACACAGGCAAAGGCATCGACAAGAAACACCAGGAGCTGATCTTTGAACGTTTCGGCCAGATAAGGGAAGCCGATGAGTACAAACCATCGGGTACGGGACTGGGACTGTCCATATCGCGCAACCTGGTCCACCTGCTGGAAGGGCGCATATGGTTCGAGTCGGAAAAGAACAAGGGCACCAGCTTCTATTTCATCATACCCGACGTGCGGGAAGAGGAGGATGAGCCGGAAGTTAAGAAAGGACGGGGTGTGGAGAAGCAAAACGACGAGGCCACCAAGACGGTGCTGATCGTCGAAGACGACCTGATCAACCAGAAATACCTGGAGAAAGTGCTCAAAAAATCAAACGTGCGGCTGCTGGATGCCAAGACGGGAGAGAAAGCCATCGAGATGGTGCGGCAGAACCCGTGGATCGATTTGATACTGATGGACATCCGGCTGCCGGGGATGAACGGCTACGAGACCACCAAGGCGATCAAAGCTTTTAAGCCGGAGATCCCCATCATCGCACAAACAGCCTACGCCATGCAAAACGACTTTTCCAAGGCGATGGCCATGGGTTGCGACGATTATATCAGCAAACCCATCGATCAAAAAATTTTATTTGAGAAATTAAATAATTATCTTTACGTAAATAAAAACTCCTAGACTATGCAAAGATCCATCGTCATAGCGTTGCTGGCAGCGCTGTTACTCACCATTTTCGCCTTGCAGAATGATGAGCAGGTGGCCATCGATTTCTTCTTTGGCAAGCCGGTGGAAGGCTCCCTTTCGCTGATCCTCCTGATCACGGTCATCATCGGGGTGATCCTCGGGGTCATCTTCTCCATACCCTCCATCAACAAACAGGCCCGCATGATACAAAACAAAAACAAGGAGATAGACAAGCTGCAAAGCCAGGTGGAAGCCTACCGCAAGCAGACCGGTGCTCAGCAGGGCAAGGATCAGGCGCAGGAATCCCAGCAACCGCACAAAAAGGATAAGAGACGGTAAAAAAGAACAGCCGGCTGCAGCACAACGAAAAGCATTATGAACCTGCCTTTGGCGAAGTGTCCACGGGCAGGTTTTCTTTTTTCCACCGGCGCAGGCCGCCCTTGAGGCGGAAGACATTTCTAAAGCCCATCTCTTCGGTGAGCATCTCACAGACGGTGGTGGAGCGCTCGTCGGCCCCGCAGTAGATGAGAAGGGGCGTTTGCGGGCCGAGGGTATCGGTCAGGGCCCGGAGCTCCTCGCTGTAAGGTGCCGGCCGGGCGCCGGGGATGCGCTCCCGCTCGTACTTGGCTTCCATGCGCGTGTCGATGAGCACGGCCCTGGTGTTGGTCTCCCGGATCCGGTTGAACTGTTTCGGCGGCAGGTCCTTCCAGGACTGCTGGCTTGGGGATATGATATGCTGCTTAGCTGGGGGGTGATATTGGACTTGGGGCCGGGATAAAAATAGGTGCTGAATTTTCGTTTGGAATTGTGATTGATAGGGGAATGGGGATTGTGCAGAGACCTGTTGTAATACTCCAGATGCCAGCAACAAGGCGGCCACTATGGTTCGGCAGATTTTCGCGGATCCTATCTTATGGTGCATCCTGGTCATCCCTGATCTTTTTCAGTTCTTCAACATCCTGCAGATTACATGGTCCATGGAATATATTTTATCTGAGAATAAAAACATTTCCTTCATTGATTCTTTGCTCCAGTGCCCTGCGGTAATTCGGACTGAATTTCTTGCTGAACCGGATCATCCTGTTCAGTTTCCTCAGACGCTCTTCCGGGGTAAGCGAGGTGGCTATCTCCCGTTTGAGTTCATCCTTGGATTTGCCGGTCACAAAATGCAGGGGCCTGCTCTTTTGCTTCTCTTTCATAGATGGGTCCCGTTAAAGCATAACATCCATAAAAT
>CAJXLE010000146.1 GCA_913055895.1 uncultured Bacteroidota bacterium
AAGGCATCCATCGGTCCCTCTTCCCTGACCGTGGTCCTGGAACATGTCCTTTTCAATTGACCTTCCTCATCAAAAATTCCCATTTTGATGCTCGAACCGCCTATATCTATGCCCACGAAAAACATATGCCCCTGAATGAATTTTTATGATTTATTCTGCCCGCGTTTCCAGTTCTTCCTTGGCTTTCAGCAGGCGCCGCACATCCTTGATGTGTTGACTGAATTCGTTGTAGGACATGTCTTTCAGGTAAATGGCGCCAAAAGCACGGCGGAGCATGGGATTGGGGTTTTTGTAGAAATAATCCTGTCCCACCAGATGGGTGATCTGGTTGTGTTGCTCCACCCATATTTTTTGTGCCAGCTCACTGAAGGTGCCATTAAGTTCATAGCTGGGGAAAGAAGCGGATTTCTGGCTGACAAAGCAGTTGTTGAACATGTTGTGCAGGGTGGCAAATGAGTTGAGTGAGACGGGAATGATCCGGTCGGCCTCTATGGGCGTAAACCTCGACCATACATTGCGGTAACCCCAGATGCGCAGGTTGAGGTCGGGGTGGTTCTTCACATACTCATCAATGGCCTCCGAGAGCGCTATCAGTGTTTTATAATGGGTGTCGGGTCCGCTGCCCTCGGGATCCAGGGCAAGGGTGATGATCGATGGTCGGCGCTCTTCAAACAGGTCGAGCAGCGGCTTGACATCCAGTTCGTA
Organism: uncultured Bacteroidota bacterium; assembly: GCA_913055895.1. GTDB lineage: Bacteria > Bacteroidota > Bacteroidia > Bacteroidales > UBA12077 > JAGXLC01. Next base: position 706 of record CAJXLE010000146.1, read on the forward strand.
GTTGGGGTACTGCGGAAAGATGTCATCTGAATAGAAGCCCAGCCTCAGGTGGTGGACCTGGTCCTTGTTGATGCCGAAATGGGCCCATACCAGCTCTGCTTCAAACTCGCGCAGCCAGCTTTTGACGTTTTGGATGATTTCAGGGACTTTCCTGCCGGGCTCCAGTTTGGAAAGCATGATCCTGATCTCTTCCAGTACCTCGCCCAGATCCTGGTAACTCTGAACGCCCTTTTCATTGATCAGCCTTCGTACCAGGCGGGCGGATTTATGAAGTTTTTGTTCTTCCGGGCTTTGCTTGGATATACCCCTCAGGTAACCGGTGATGTCGTGCTGTCCAAGGTTGATGTCCTTCAGCTTATCAAATCCATACAGGCTTTGAATCCTGCCTTCCTTCAGGAACCTTGAAAGGTCGTTCAGGGACTCCTCAACATAGAAGTTGGTTACTGCCGTATACCCGCTTGTACAATATACAAAATGGTTGCTGTTGGCTGTCGATCGCACCAGGTGATGGAGGAAGGGGAAGTAGGCCAGCTCGATGTCGTCATGATGGGGGGCGGTGTGCAGGATGGACTGGTTTTCAGGTGTCTTGAGTCCCGATTCAATCTTGTCGATCAGTTGGTTGTAAGTCTTCTCCTGCAGCTCACTGCTGGATCTGCCGGTTAACTCTTCCGCCAGTTTCCATGAATCGGCCTGTTCCTTACCATTTTGTCCGCTCATGGCATGTGGCAGTGAAAGCCCCGAATGGTTGGCCCCCTGCACCACCAGGTTGTCGATCAGGTGCCTGCTGGTAATTCCCTTCTTATATAACTTTTTTGTGGTCGCATGCGAGGTGGTCAATTCCTGCGTGGCACTCTCCGTGATGAAAAAGCGGCTGTTGCTGAGTTGTTGCAGACTCGTCCCGGGATACTGCAGGGAAGGTTCCTGCTCTATGGCATTGGCAACGATGCCCGATTTGGCCTGGCCGGCAGCTATAATGATTGCCACCGTATCGGGGTTGTAAGTGATGGTCTCCAGTCCCATGGTGATCACAGCCTTCTTTTTTACCAGCTCAATGCCGCCCAGGTCCGAAGCTGCCGCCGCCTGGGTCTCATAGTTGATGTTCGTCAGCCTGGTGGGGGAGAAATGACTCGAACCCTTGATGTTGAAGGCAATGTGACCGTCAGGGCCGATGCCCCCCAGGAAGAAACCAATGCCTCCCAGGCTCCTGATTTTTTCTTCATAGGCCCGGCAAAACTCATCGTATGCTTCAATGGCTTTTTTCCTTAAAAGAATTTTTTCATCGGTGGGCTTTTCACTGCGCAGATCCAGATCAACCGGTTCATTGTTGAATATTTCCTGCAGGGTCTTTTTATCGTTCAGAATTTTGCGGGTTTCCGGGTCGAGATTGAACGTGTCGATCATGTGTGTTTTGGCCGGATCAAACCCAAAGCCGTCGATGTAGTAGTTCTTCACAAAATAGTGAAAAGACCGTTCATGATCGGGGGAGATGGGGAAAAATTCATCCAGCTGGAAAAAATACAACGAACTAAAGTCGGGCTTTTTATTGGGATCAAAGCCCAACCTGGCCAAAAGTCCTTTCTCGGCTTCGTGCTTCCAGTTGTTGAGGTAATGTTCCATCCATTTGATGAAAAACTCCGGCGTCTTGCCCGTTGGCAATGCCACCACCCCTCCCGGGTTGAGCAACACCCATTCGAGGAATCGGAGGGCTGTTATCTGTCCCAGCTCAACATAGTTGTCGACAATGATGGTGGGTATTTTCCAGTGCGATTCATTGTGTTGGCTCAAATAATTCTTTTCCCGGAAGTATGCTTCGACTTTGCTTTCAGTATTGTACCTGGTTGTCATAAAGGATCCTCCTGATTGTTTTGCCCGGTTTTTAGCATCTTATGATTCTTGCAGGATCCTGTCGTCATCCATCTTCAAGACAAATGATGGTTTTGGTCATAGTTGACTCTCTTTGACCCTAGGAAGAAAAAAGATGCTTTATTGAAACATCAAAAGTACAAAAAAATGGTGAATTAATAAAATATTTAAATAATTAAGGCTTTATTATTAATATATTTTACATAATGATCTGTTCGGCCGCTTGATGCTGGCAAAATTTCACGCTTTTGGCAAGGTTAGTTAAGATTATTCAATCATTTAACTTACTTTGTAGGCCCTTTGTTTACTGGTCGGCTGCCATTGTCCGGTGCTTTCATCTGATGCCGGAAAGCTCAGGGCCTGACCAGTTGCCTGCGGCCTAAAATGCTGGCAAAGCACCAACTGTATCTTTGGGGTGCGTGGTTGAAAAATAAATTGTGCAACAATCCTGTCTGTTGACAAGTCTTCCTTTTTGTGGAAAAACAAGGGCAATTGTCCGGTGGTTCCGGTTTGTTATTACAACAAAATCCATTATTTTCAAACCGCCAAGGCAAACCCTTGTGGGCTTTATAAAACACTAATAATCATCAAGCAGACCCTTCCCTATGCATTCGAACATCGATCAAAAAGCTGCCGACAACCTCAGGATACTTTCTGCGGCGATGGTGGAGAAGGCACAGTCGGGACACCCCGGCGGACCTATGAGTGCGGCCGATTTCATGCACATTCTCTATGCCGACTTTCTCCGGTATGATCCCGACGACATGACCTGGCCCTTTCGCGACCGTTTTTTCCTGGACCCGGGCCATCTCTCTGCCCTGCTCTATTCCACCCTGTCCATGCAAGGCAAGTACAGCATGGACGAGCTCAGGCAGTTCAGGCAGTGGAAAAGCCCTACCCCCGGCCACCCCGAGGTGGACCTGGAAAGGGGCGTTGAAAACACATCGGGTCCCCTGGGAATGGGTCATGCCTTTGCCGTGGGAGCAGCTATAGCGGAAAAGTTCATGGTCGAACGATTTGGCGACTGGATGAGCCACAAGATCTATACCCTGATCTCCGACGGCGGCATCCAGGAGGAGATCTCCCATGGTGCGGCGCGGATAGCCGGTTTCCTGGGACTCAACAACCTGATCATGTTCTACGACTCCAACGAAGTGCAGCTTTCCACCTATACCGATGCGGTATCTTCCGAAGATACGGCCAAGCGCTATGAATCGTGGAACTGGAGGGTGATGCGCATCAACGGGCACGACCATCAGCAGATACGCCACGCCCTGAAAGAAGCCAACAAGGAGGAGGACAAACCGGTGCTGATCATTGCCAACACCATCATGGGCAAGGGAGCAGTGGATGAGCAAGGACACAGCTACGAGCGCCGGGTGGAACTGCACGGCAAACCCCTGAGCAAGGCTGGTGCTTCTTTCGAGCAAACCGTCAAAAACCTGGGGGGGTATCCCGGCGATCCTTTTATGATCCTTCCCCAGGTGAAAGAGCATTACGACCGGATCAACCACCGAAAGCGCGAAGAAGCCGCCGCCTTTAGGCAGGTGCACGAACAATGGAAGAAGGACAACTCCGAGCTGGCCGGAAAGCTCAAGCGCTTTTTGAAACTTCGGCTGCCCGAGTTTGATTTCGAATCCCTCCGGCCCAACCAGAACGATTCCACCCGCGGGGCATCGGGATACATCCTCTCCCGGCTGGTCAACAAGATAGAGAACATGGTGGTGGCCTCGGCCGATCTGAGTGACAGCGACCAGACAGCGGGCTTCCTGAAAGGCACCACACCCTTTGTAAAAGGCAACTTCTCAGGGGCTTTTTTGAATGCAGGTGTATCCGAACTTTCCATGGCCGCCGTGATGAACGGCATGGCCCTTCATGGGGGCATCATCCCTGTGTGCGGCACTTTCTTTGTCTTTTCCGACTATATGAAGCCGGCCGTCAGGCTGGCCGCCCTGATGGAGCTGCCCATCATCTACGTATGGTCGCACGACTCCTTCCGTGTGGGTGAGGACGGACCCACCCATCAGCCCATCGAACAGGAGGCCCAGATCAGGTTGCTGGAGCAGGTTAAGAACCACAGCGGTCAGAACAGCCTGCTGGCACTGCGTCCTGCCGACGGTGCCGAGACGATCACCGCCTGGCGGATGGCCCTGCAGAACAGGCAGACACCCACCGCCCTGATTTTTACCCGTCAGCGGATCAAGGACCTGCCGCCTGCCTTCAACCAGACCCGCCTGCAGGAAGCCGGCAAATCGGTGCAGGGTGCTTACATTCTTTATGAGCCAACAGAGAAGGTCGACCTGGTGTTGGTTGGCAATGGCTCGGAAGTGTACATGCTCTACGAGGTGGCTCAAATACTTGATAACAGGAAAAAAATCCATGCCCGCCTGGTCTCGGCCATATCAGAAGGCCTTTTCAGGAGTCAGCCTGAGGAGTACCAGAAAAGAGTCATCCCCGATGACATCCCTGTTTTTGGTGTCACGGCCGGTCTTCCCGTAACCCTTCAAAGCCTGGTGGGTCCCCGCGGGGAAGTCTACGGCATGAACCATTTTGGCTACTCCGCCCCGGCCCATGTGCTGGATGAGAAATTTGGCTTCACCCCCGACCAGATCGTCCAAAAAGTTGAGCAATTCATGGCCAGACAGGGTGAGTAGACCTTCCCCTGCCCTGTTGGAAATGGTTGTCAGCTATCAGGCTGGCCCGCCCCTGGCAGGTTTTACCTTACCAGGTGTCTTTGTGCATATTTCATCACATTGGCCGGCGGACGTTTGTGCTGGAGCTCGGCAGCCATATAATTCATGTAGGGAGCCACGTGGCTGAAAAAGTCCTGGTAGCCATCACACAGGTAATTCAGGCGTTTTTCGGGCATGTCGCCCGGGTTGACCCTGTTCTTGGGACAGCCGCCACGGCATATTCTCCTGAACTTGCATTTGTTGCATTTTTCCGGTAAGTTGGCTTCTTTACGGATGCCGAAATTCAGCTGCTTTTCAGATTTCATCATCTCCGCCAGCGGTGTCTCCAGGATGTTGCCCAGGTAATTTTCATGGTAGACGAAATGGTCGCAGGAATAAAGATCGCCGTTGTGCTCGATGACCGCTGCTTCTCCACAGGTACGCTCAAAAACACACAGTCCCGGGCTCTGGTTGACCCAGTTGGCGAGGGTGGCATCGAAGATCTGTACAAAGTATTTGCCCACATCGCGGGTGACCCATTCATCGAATATGCGGTTGAGGAACCTGCCGTATTGCAGGGGATTCACCGACCATTCGGTGACCCTGGCCTTGCCCTCGAAATCAGGCGGCACCAGGCCCACCGGTGTGTCTTCCCCCGTCAGGGCCGCCTGCTCAACGATGGGTATGAACTGCATGAAACGGCTCCCGATGGATTTCAGGAAGCGGTAAACATCTTTGGGATAGTGGCTGTTGTGATCGTTCACCACTGTCAGGGTGTTGAATTCCACCCGGTGTTTGCGGAGCTTCTCAATGGCTTCCATCACCTGGCTGAAACTGCCGTTGCCCCTTTTGTCTACCCGGTACTTGTCGTGCAACCATTGCGGGCCGTCGATGGAAACACCCACCAGGAAATGGTTCTGGGCCAGGAAACGGCACCATTCGTCGTCCAGAAGCGTGGCATTGGTCTGGAAGGAATTTTCAATGCCTTTTTTGCCCTTGTATTTCTCCTGCAGCCGAACCACCTTTTTGAAAAAGTCGAGCCCCAGCAGCGTCGGTTCGCCACCCTGCCAGACAAAACTGACGGTGGGTACATCCTGGCTTTCTATGTACTGCCGGATAAAGGACTCCAGCACCTCGTCGGACATGCGGAAACTTTTGGTGCCCCCGTAAAGGTTTTTTTTCTCCAAATAGTAGCAATAGGTGCAGTTCAGGTTGCATGCCGGACCAACAGGTTTGGCCATGATGTTGTAACGGGTGGCGGCGTATTTGCGGTGGGCATCTTTAAATGATATGTCCATGATGGGCATTTTTTGTTTTTACGGATTCCGGAGAACACACCTTTTCTGCTGTCCCTGATTCAGGTCCTTCTTTTCCATCCTTTCCTTTACTGTGCATCCTTTCCTTCTTTTCCTCAGCCATTCCGGTTCCCTTGTCAGCGTGTTAAGTCGAATACATCCAGTAAATTAAATGCAAAAGTAATCATAATAAAAGCGAACATCCATATTTTTACCGGGTCAAAATAAACAGGCCTGCCAACGGTTGTTCAGCAACATCCACCCACCTGCTGGATCATCTGTCGGTGGGTGTGGCACTTTGTTCTTCCAAACGGATGCTGTAAAAGGATTTTTTGTTTTTTTATTGTTGGGGATTTTTTATTAGATTCGTTTTTAAATTCCTTGTAAAGGAGGGCATATGCCCACATGGAATTTTTACCTTTAATACCTCAAATTAAGAAAGGAGTATATTATGGCTATTAAAAAAGTATGGATTGAAGAAGGCTGCATTTCCGACGGGATATGCGAAGAGATTTGTCCCGATGTTTTTGCCATGGACGACGACGACATGGCATACGTAAAACCTGATGCCGACTTCAGCGCCAATGAAGACTGCATCAAGGAAGCAGCCGAAGAATGTCCTGCAGAAGTGATCAAGTACGAGGAAGAGTGAAGAACTTCTTCCGTTGCTTCTGAACAGTTTGTTTACACCATCATGCGGGTACCAGCCAAAAAGGTTCGTACCCGCTTTTTTATGCCTGGTTGAGAAAAAAGGCTTTCCAAACCTTTGCCCGTCGCAAGAAATTTCCTTTGCCTCCCCCTTTTGTTATTTAAATTGTGTATAAATATTGCATCCTCCGGGGTGAAAGGTTCAAAAGGATGAAATCTTACCTTTTTTTACTGTTTATAAGGCATTTAGGCAGATGCTTTCATTTGCTTGCTGATGCAATTTTGATCCATTGGATTTTTGATGATCGTGTTGATTTTTAGGTTATAACAATTGGCTCATGAGCAATTGAGCCTTCTTGTTGACCAGGTTTTTTTTTTGTCCCCCTGGCAGGAATTTTGACAAAAAGGATGTCCCTAGCTAATTGATTGTTTGTGAGTATTTTATGCCAGTCAGACCTTGCGCGTTTCCCTTATTTTAACTGGAGTTTGCTGCTCCAGGCCGGTTTGCTTGATGGTGAATGAAAATTGATTCCCTGTTCAGAAATTCATAAATTAGAATTCTCGACACCCAAAATGAGCAACCATGAATAAGAACGTCGCCCTTTTATCCATCCTTCCCCTGGTTATGGTAATGGCCTTCAGCTTCTCCCTTCCACCCGAAGAAGGAGGCAAAATGGGGGATTTCAAGTACAGCGATTTCTCCAAACCAGAATACTGTGGCTCCTGCCACAACCAGTTTTACCAGCAATGGACCCAGTCGATGATGTCCAAAGCTTATACACACCATTGGGACGAGATAGAGTATTTCAAGCTGGCGGTGCCCCACTCTGAGAAAGATCCGAAGATGGAAGGGGCTCATGAGGGATGCAATGGTTGCCATGCACCCCTGTCCTACATGGCCGGGGATGTCCCGCCCCCACGCCCTGAAGAGGGCTCACGGGCCAACGAAGCCGTCTCCTGCGAGGTTTGTCACCTGATCAAGGGCATACGCGGAGATACCGCCTACAATCACAACTACATCGTTGAACCCGGCTTTACCAAATACAGCTCCCGCAAAGGAGAGACCAGCTCCCCCGAGCACCAGATCGAAACCACCGAGCTGCACAGCAAAGCCAAGTTCTGCGGCATCTGCCACAACGAGAAGAGTCCCTACGGTGCCTGGGTGAAATCGACCCAGCTGGAATGGGAGAACGGTCCCTATTCGGATGAAGGTGTAACGTGCCAGGACTGCCACATGACCGAAGCCAGGACCACCACGGCCAAGATGGGAGCCAAATATGACGATGCCAAGCTCCACCTTTTCCATGGGGCCCACGATCCGGGTAAGCTGAATGGCGTCATCGAGCTGCGCGTCAACCCCGACACCAAACAGGCTTTGATGGGCGACCCGGTGCAGTTTACCGTTGCCTTGTTTAATCAGAAGACCGGCCACAAATTCCCTACCGGCTCAGTGGAGGATC
>CAJXLE010000147.1 GCA_913055895.1 uncultured Bacteroidota bacterium
ATGGGCCGTATGGTGAGTCGTAATATTTATCCGGTTACCGCCTTTTTACCGCCCGTTGAAACGGACGGTAAGGGTTTAGCTGTCCGTTGAGTCCCAATTGAACCGGCGTCCAAGCAGGGCAAATAACTCTTCGTTGTGCGGGCGGTAAAATGCCTCCAGCTCCTTGCGGGTAGCCAGGGAAACCTGGTCATAATGGTGCACATTCCTTGGTTTTAGATCACCGGGAACATACGACTGGCCGATGCCCAGGAAACGGAAGGCTTCTTTCACTACACGGGCAGGCTGGAGAAAAAAGATTTCACTTTGTTCCACCCATAACTGTTCCCACGGAAAATAACGGAGGTATTCGCGCAGCTGTTTGGCATACAGTCCCCTGGTCAGATAGGCAAATCGCCTGAAATTTTTGCTGCTTCTGGCCGAAAGCCACCCATGGCCCATTCTCCTGCGGTACCTGGCCAACCGCTTTTCCTCCATGTCCAGGGCATCTTCCAGTGAAAGCTTCTCGACGCCCTTTTGTTGTTGGTGGAAATAGGAGGAAATGGCTCTGTCCACGGGATTTCTCAGCAACACCAAAAGCCTGGCGCGGGGAAGAACTTTATGGATGCGTCGGGCTGTACCGGGGTAAAACAAGTAGGAGGGGGAAGCCTCGCCGGTGATCTTATCGGGCATCCTGTTTTTTTTGGGAAAATGTGAGCGGTACCACCACCTGCCCTTGTAAAAATTCTTGTCGAAATAATGGATTTCCTTTTTGGATGCCGGCTCAATGGCCGGGTGCTGCACCATGTACTCATACAGGGAGGTGGTCCCTGCTTTCTGGGCCCCGATGATCAGAAAATCCGGTTCGGCATGAGAGCTCATTTGCTTTGGATATTAGATTTGTGTTTTCAAAAATATGAATTCACGCATAATTTTGGTTGCCTTATGGAAATAAGGTGAAACTTGTCTCGCACAGCCAGCTTTTAGCCCACTCTGATAACAGGAGCCATATGGTTGGAGCTACCAGCCACCTATGGGCAAAACGACCAAAAAAATCCGGCGTAAAAGCCGGATTTTTGTAAAGTGCTTCATTCAAGCAGAGGGTATTTATTTTTTTATTCCCCACTTTTCTCTTTAAAAGTAAGTGTACGGTACTGGTCCTTTTTCCAAAGGCCGATCATCTCTTTGAAGGCCTCATAATTTTCCGGGTGGATGATTTCCCGGTCGATGGTCAGGTGCCTGTCTATGGATGCTTTGCCATTGCTTTTCTCAATGGAAATGCGCAATTCTCCTACATCGGTGCTTTTCTCAATGCTGGTGTTTTCGGTTATCATTTCAACCGATTCAGGCATCTCTATGGTATACTGATACCGCACATCCACAGGCCAGCTGATTTCAAAGGGTGTTTCGCGCTGACCGGTAAGTACATCCAGGTGTGAGTGATCCAGTCCCGATTGTGTCCGGGGGATGCTCACAAACCTGTACCCGTTTTGCTGGTCGGGGGAAAGCTTATGTTCCACCGTGTAGGATATGACAGATTCACCCGGCATGATGTTCTCAGTGGTGTACTTTTTTATGGATGAAGCCGGGAACCCTGGGGAGAGAGATGATTTGGCGCTTTCCTCCGATCTTTGCAGCTGCAGGTAGGGATTTTCACAGTTGGTCATGGTGGCAGTCACCTCTCCTTCGATGGTCCGGTTCTCATTCATCACGAAAGTACCCTTCAGGTGTTGCTTTCCTGTGAATCGTTCGGGTGTGTCAACCTCCACGTTTTCTTCCGGTTTGTCAAAAAGAAGGTGTACATCGCCGCCATGGCTGTACAGGTTGTTGTAAGAATTTTCTTCTATGGCAGACAGGTAGACCGGCTCGTTGCCCCGGGATACTGTCACATAGTAGTCCTGGAAAGCATCCAGGTCGCCCACCTCCTTGCTATAAAAAGCCTCGGGTTCGATGGCCAGGGGCTGGGCTTCAAAACCCGCTTCTCTAAGCAGGCTGGCCAGCAGCACAGTCTTTTCGAAGGTGGTTCCTCCGTTGTTTTCCAGCACCTGTTCATTGGAATGTAGGGAATAGCCTTTGTATTCGATGGGAATATCGAAGTGGTTGACGTGGTTGACCACCATGTCCTGGATGGCCAGGATGCTGTCCATGCGGTTTTTCTTGTTTTGCAAGACATCGTCCAGGCCGTTGTCTGCAGATGCGGGCACATCATAAGACAACTGTTCTGCAAACCAGGAGGTGGCTTCATCGAAGCTGGCAGTGCTGAAGATAAGCCTGGGCAGGTGTTCGCGGTATTCAGGCTGATGGTCCTCTTTGGAAGTAGCTTCCAGGTCTTGGAACACCCATTTGTATTCTTTCATGTCGCCCTTGTTGGAGATGTTCAGGTTTTCCTCCGCATTGAGCAGCTGGTAGTTCAGTTCTTTGTCCTTGGGGAAGCGCACCTTGATCACCAGCTCACGTACCGGGGAAGATTCCCGGAGTACGGTGTTTTCCATCAGCAAGGGCTTGTAACCCGCATCGGAGTGGAGGGTGTAATCGACAAAGATGGTGGAGTTTTTTTCCAGCCCGGTGTGGGTGACCACCATCTCGCGAAGGTGATGATAAGGGGGAGCTCCTGCGGCAAACCGGGGCAGCACTTCGTTGAAGGCATTGTCCGGAGAGGCCACCATCTTGCCTTCGGCGGTTTGCGTCTCCGAGCGGTTGACCTCCAGCTTCTGATGTTTGGGATTGTAGACGATGAAGGTCTCACCGTAGAGGCGGTTGAAAGAGTAGTGGGTGTGTAGGTCCAGCTCGTGCTGGTATTGATAGTCCATGGAACCATCGGGGTTCAGGGTATAGACCCTGGTGATTTTCTGAAAAAGCGCGTCTGCGTCTTTTTGCTCTTCTGTTGGCTTGTCGCAGCTGCTCACAAAAACAGCTACAGATAAGATGAGAATATAAGGAATGATGCGTTTCATATAGTGGTTTGTTTTAGAGATGAGCAATACCCTTGTGGTGCCAGGCTCGCTGGTTGGCACCATGTTGTCGGTGGTTGGGTGATTGGTGTTTTTCATGCTGTATAATTTGCTGACCGCGGGTTATTTTTTCAGGATGATGTTTTCCCTTGCCAGCTTTTTCTGTTGTTTGACCACGTTGCGGTAGTTTTCCCATTCGCCGGCCTGGTACATGCGTTTCTTGAAAGTGGCGGTCTCCTTCAGGATGAGCTTGTTGTCCTGCAGTTCATAGCCACCCTGGAAAGATGCAGCCGACCCGTCGATATTGTCGGCTTCCGGCACGTAGGCAGCTTCCGTATATTCGGGAAGCTGGATGGTCTCCTGCAGTTCCACCAGCCGGCTGCACCGGTCTCTGAACCCATACTGTCGGTCTTCCCGGTCGGGATTGAAATTCAGGTGGTAGTTGGCATTTTTAAAGATCTCGCGGGCCACCACCGGGGTGAAGATGATTTCATCTTCGGTCACCATGGCGCTGTTGGGTATACGGTATCGCACGTTGATCTTCATGTTTTCCTCCCGGTAGGCGTATGGTTCGCTGTAGCTCATCTCGAGTATTTCTATGTCGGGGGCTATCTCGCGTATCTGTTTTTCCATGGTACGGTCCCAGTCGGATTTGAAATTGCTGGTGAACATACCGCGGATGGCGCCGTCGGATTGTCCTTCGGCTTCGATGGTAAACTCGCCCTCCAGGGTGCCATCCTCCTTAAGGGTGGAGGTTCCTTTCATTCTGAAATAGTGGTTTTCCGGCGGTGAGATGGGTGTTTCCTTTAAATCGGCTCCTTCGGGTACACCGGGAAGGTAGTCCTGCTGTTGTTCCAGGCTGGACCACAACTCCCTGGTGAAGGGGACCCATGTAGGGTCGAGCAGCTTGTATTCGCCATTGGAGCGTTTCACCATGGTGACGCTGTGGTTGAACTGGTCGGCCGGTATGTCTTCTATGTTGGAGCGGGCCATGGTCATTGCCGCGTATGATTCAAAGCCTGCAGCGCGGAGCATGGTTACCAGCATGCTGGCTTTGTCTTTACACACACCGCAACGGTCTCTGAACACGGTGGTGCCCTTGTGCAGGGTATAGCCTTCGCCTTCACCCATTGACAATCCGGAATACCTTATGTTGTCTGCTACCCAGTGGGTAAGGCGCGAGATGCTGTCCATCTCTGTTTTGGCGTCCTTCAGCAACTCGTCCACTTTATCTTTGATGGCCTGGTTGTATTCAAAGCTGCCATAGTCTTTGTTGACATTGTAGAACCAAAGGGACTTCTGCTCCCATTTTTCAGTGGTGGTCATGATCAGTTTGGGGGCCACATCGGAGACAGCTACCATATGGGGCTCCCTGTCAACCGGCTTGAGGTTGTTTTTGACAAAATTGTACTGAACCTTATCCCCCCGGTTGAATTTCCAGTTGTAGATTTTTCCGTTATAGGTCTCGTAATAGAGGTCTTTGGATTTGGGCAGGAGGAGTTGGTATACTTTTTTCCTGACCGGCTCGTCGTTCCAGAATTCGACGATGTCGTAGAAATGACCTTCCATGGGAGGGACATATTTGCTGTCGGCCGGAGGGTCGTCTTGCTGAAGCAGGGCGTAGGTGAAGCCTTTCATGAAACGTTCGACCTCAACGGCATCGCCTGGCTCCAGGTCGCCTATATTGATCATCTTGTGGCGTGCTCCCCAGTATATCATACGTGCAGGAGCCGGATAGTCGCGGACCTTCTCCATGTCGATCTTTTCGACGGTCCCCTCCTTGCGGTATATCTTGACATTTCTGATCTCAGTGTAAGCCGAAAGTGGATCGTACCTGTATTTTAGATGGTTGAGCTTTTTGGCGCCTTCAGGGGTGAGCACCTTGTAGAGTGTGTGGTAATTCCTGTAGCTTAGTCCACTTTCCTGAACATCAACCCTGGTGCTGTCGAACACCACCAGGTAATCGGAATTTGGATAATCCTCAGCATCGCCGGCGTTCTGGATCACACTAAAGGGAACGCCCATCATCTGAATGCTGAGAAAGGTCAGGAGCGCAAAGAAACTGATTTTTTTGAGCATAATGGATCGGGTTTTGGATGTTGCATTTGATCCACCAATTTAGCAAAAATATTTCATTGCTCGCAGGCGCCTGATGTGAAATGGCAGGGGATATGCTGTAAAATATATGACTGTTTAAAGGTCTTAATAAGAGACTGTTTGAAAGCGATGGGGGCAGGTTAACATGTTCCATGCGCCAGCAAAGCAACCTGTTTGTCCAGGTGGTAGAGTTCATTGTATTTCTCGCAGGCCTCCGGTGTTTTTAGCAGCATCAGTTCTTTTATTCCGTTTTTCCGGATTTGCTTTTTGACTTCCGGTGGTACTTCGATGCTTCCATACACCCCTGTTCCAATGATCAGGGTGTCGATGTCTTTGCCGAAAGCTCTGCTTACCATGGATGGCTCCAGGGTATGGCCCTCCCTTTCCTTCCATTTTTTGACTTTGGTACCTGTTAAAAAGATGTCTTTTCCCTTGCCTTTTTTGCTCCCATCATTTTTTTCATGGGTTTCGCCCTTGATGACAAACCGGCCCCAGGAAAATTCTTCGATGGGACCACCCGGGTCTTTGAAATAGGTTTCCATGGCAGTATGGGTTTGTGAAGGTTTGCTTTTACCACAAAGTCTTGTCAATCATAATAACGAAAGTCGGCAACCTTTCATTTTTTCCGGTATTTATTATTCTTTCCCTTTTAGAGGATTGTATTTTTCTGGTTATATACTAATTGATTTATTGGTTAAACAGAACTTTCAGGATCAAACAACCATTCTCATTTGAGATGATGATAATGATTTGATATGATGGCATAATTAAGGGGATGGTTTTGTTCCATCCCTTTGATTGATAAATTGGTGGATCCTTCCCGGAGTATGTTCTGGAGTCAAAATTTTTTTATTTACCCCGAGCGTCGTATTTTTGTTCTGTACGAAATATTTTTCATTCAAACAACGGGGGAATTATGATTCAGGATATTTTGAAAAAGCGTGTTATGGTGCTTGACGGGGCTATGGGGACGATGATCCAGAGCTACAACCTCACCGAGGATCAATACCGCGGGGAGCGCTTTGCCGGTATTGAACGGGCGGTAAAAGGCAACCACGACCTGTTGTCCATCACCCGGCCTGATGTGATACGTGAGATCCATCATGCCTTCCTGGAAGCAGGAAGCGATTTTGTGACCACCAACTCTTTCAATGCCAATAAAATCTCCATGGCCGATTACGGGATGGAGGAACTTGTATATGAGATGAACGTCGCCTCGGCCCGCCTGGCCAGGGAGGCAACCGAAGAGTATACCCGTCGTACTCCCGATAAGCCGCGTTTTGTCACCGGCACACTTGGACCCACCAACAAGACCGCTTCCCTTTCGCCCGATGTGAACCGGCCTGCCTACCGGGCTGTGACCTTCGATGATCTGCGTGATGCTTATTATGAGCAGGCCAGGGGACTGGCAGAAGGAGGGGTGGATGTCTTTTTGATAGAGACCATCTTCGATACCCTGAACGCCAAGGCGGCCCTTTTTGCCATACAACATTACAACGCGGAGAGCGGCGCCAACATACCCGTGATGGTCTCCGGCACCATCACCGATGCCAGTGGCAGAACCTTCTCAGGCCAGATGCTGGAGGCTTTTTACAATTCGATGTCGCATGTTGACTTGCTGAGCATCGGTCTGAACTGTTCCTTTGGCGCCGAACAGCTGCGGGAACCCATAGAGCAGCTCTCCAAAATTTCGCAGTTCTATGTCAGTGCCCACCCCAATGCCGGGTTGCCCGATGAGTTCGGCAACTACAACGAGTCGGCCCGCGAGATGCAGGCCCATGTGCGGACATATATGGAAGAGGGACTGGTCAACATCATTGGCGGCTGTTGTGGAACCACACCCCAACACATCGCTGCCATTGCAGAAGAAGCTGAACGTTATGAGCCCCGGGAGATACCACATATAGAGCGTGCCACCCGCCTTTCGGGTATGGAGCCACTGACCATCAATCCCGAGAGAAATTTTGTGAACATAGGGGAGCGTACCAACGTGGCCGGCTCTAAAAAGTTTGCCCGGCTGGTCAGGGAGGAGAAATTTGAAGAGGCCCTCTCTGTTGCCCGTCAGCAGGTAGAAGGCGGGGCCCAGGTGATTGATGTGTGTATGGACGATGCCATGCTCGATGCCCGTTCCATGATGCGCCACTTCCTGAACCTTATTGCATCTGAGCCCGATGTAGCCCGGGTGCCGTTGATGATCGACTCATCCCGCTGGGATGTCATAGAGGAGGGGCTGAAGAGTGTCCAGGGCAAATCGATCGTCAACTCCATCAACCTGAAGGACGGGGAGGAACGATTTCTCGAACAGGCCCGTCTTATAAAAAAATACGGAGCCGCGGCCGTGGTGATGCTTTTTGATGAAGAGGGACAGGCCGTCGATTTTGTACGCAAAACACAGATTGCCCGCCGTTCTTATGAGCTTCTCACGCAAAAAGCCGGTTTTGCTCCTGAAGACATCATCTTCGATGCCAACGTGCTGACCATTGCCACCGGCATGGAAGAGCACAACAACTATGCGGTGGAATTCATAGAAGCCACCCGCTGGATCAAGAACAACCTGCCCCATGCAAAGGTCAGCGGGGGCATCAGCAACCTTTCCTTCTCCTTTCGCGGCAACAACGTGGTTCGCGAAGCCATGCACTCTGTCTTCCTTTATCACGCCATCCACGCGGGCATGGATATGGGCATCGTCAATCCTTCACTCATACAGGTCTATGACGACATACCCTCCGACCTGCTCCGGCTGGTGGAAGATGTGGTGCTCAACCGGAGGAAGGATGGCACCGAGCGGCTGCTGGCCTATGCCGACCAGGTGAAATCGTCGGGGAAAAAGGAGGAAAAGGAGGCCGACTGGCGCAAGAAGCCCCTTCCTGAGCGCATCTCTTATGCACTGATCAAGGGCATCACCGATTATGTGGACCAGGATATGGAGGAGGCCCATCAATCCTACAACAAAGGCCTTGAAGTGATCGAAGGTCCCCTTATGAGCGGCATGAACAGGGTGGGCGAGCTTTTTGGAGAAGGCAAGATGTTTCTTCCCCAGGTAATCAAAAGTGCCCGGGTGATGAAAAAAGCCGTTGCTTACCTGATGCCCTATATAGAAGAGGAGAACAAGGAGTCGGGAGAAAGCACTTCCGCAGGTAAAATACTGCTGGCAACGGTCAAAGGCGACGTGCATGATATTGGAAAGAACATTGTCAGCCTGGTGCTTTCCTGTAACAATTATGAGGTGGTCGACCTGGGGGTAATGGTTCCCACCGAGCAGATTGTGGAAGAGGTGGGGGCACAGCAACCCGACATATTGGGTTTGAGCGGCCTGATCACCCCATCCCTGGAAGAGATGGTGCACGTGGCCGAGGAGATGGAGCGTGCGGGTCACCAAATACCCATGCTGGTGGGTGGTGCCACCACCTCCAAAGCCCATACGGCTGTGAAGATAGCACCGACCTATTCGGCACCGGTGGTGCACGTGAAGGATGCTTCCAGGAGCGTGGGTATTGTCGACCAGCTGAAATCAAAAAAATCCAGGCAGGACTTCATTGAGAAACTGCGAAAAGAC
>CAJXLE010000148.1 GCA_913055895.1 uncultured Bacteroidota bacterium
CCCGTGAAACCATTAAAAGAGAACTGGGTGAGGATCTCCTCGCCCGTCAGCGGACTGCCATCCTCCCTGTAGGTACCTTTGATGCGAAAACGCTGGACGAAGGGAATCCTGACGTTTTCATACGACTGGTAGATGTCGGAGACCAACGTGGCATTGCCCGGGGGCACCGCGATTGTCCGCTCAGCAGAGACCACCACCGTTTCTGTCTTCTCCAGTGCTGCAGAGCGGGTTTGTGTACTGGTTCGCGAGGTGGTGGTGGGATACGAACCGGTGACCGAACTGCTCACCTTGCCCTTGTTGCCAAAAAAGCCGGTTTCCACCTCTGCCCCGATGGTCACAGAAACAGAAGCTTCCGACGAGGAGCTGACCGCCATGGATTCTTCCCAGCTGGATATGGATTTGGATTCCCTCGATTCGGAAACACCAACTACCTGCGACAGTTCACCACTGCTGCAGTTGATCAGTGTACTGTTGAATGCAAATGAGGTTTGCGAGGGAGGCAACACCGGCTGCAAATGCTTATAACCTATGGTTTGAATGTCCCAGTCGATGTCAAAAAGCAGCATCCTGAAATAGGCAGTTTCTTCGCCATCCGGATCTTCCTGCACCTTTAAAATGGTGCGGTCGGAATCTTCAAACACCAGGGGCTTGTCGTAAAGCACGGATTGGATGGTGTATATACCATCATCCACTTTCTCGATGGTAAAATGATAGTTGGTAATATCTGTCGGGTCGGTATTGCCCCCGTTGATTTGATGGTTCAACCTGTTTTGTATGCCCACCCTTCTATCTTCCAGCTTGATATGCCAATAGAACAGCTTGCTGCCCTTTTTGATATAAATGGCATATATATCATTTTCAGGCAATTCCTGGATCTTCTGAAAGTAAAAAGTGGTGTTGTCATCGGGGAAATCAGAATTATAATCGAGTTCCTCCGTCTTCCTTACATGGATATAGGAAGTGACACCACCCGTATATTCATAATATTGGGAGGATGGGGCACCATAGACATCGGTATTTCCCTTTTCCGTTATTTGCATGTAATACCGGACATCTTCCCTCAGGTGAACATCTGTGTAGAGATCATCCAAATCATCCGCCCGGACCTCATTGTTGGGCGGGCTCGAACGGAAGGACACCTTGGAAAGGTTTTCTTCCTCCAACAGCTCCCCTTTTTCATCCAGTATGCGAACAGATACATCCACCCCGTCGCTCAGCTCCTGGCGCTGCTCCGAAGTCAGATCTTCGTTGTTGAACTTTAAATAGGCTAGGTTGCTGAGGGAATCAACGGGAACAGACTGGCTGAAATCGCCCGTGGTGGCGTCAACGGTAATATCTGCAGTGACCGGTTCATAACCCTTGCGTGCAATGCTTCGCGAACTGATGCTAAGGCCGATGGTTCCCTGATCATGTTCAACATCGCTTTCGCTGAGACCTTCCCCTTCCCTGACAGCTGTATCTGATGGGGTGGCACCATCATCCCGATCACATCCCGTGATAACAAGGATAAACAATGCAAAAAAGACCACCCGGATGGAATGTAAGTGTATCGTTTTCATGTTGTTACGTTTTATGTTATTATCTAACCTGTTTCGATGGTGACAAAACATACAGCAGCCTCCTGAAAGGATCGGTTCGGATGTATAAACTCCAGGCGACCGGTTTGAGGGATTGATGATGGTTCCAGACAAATATAAGGGGTTTGTGGAAGTGAGTCAATACGTCTTTATCGCGTATAACAGACAACACAGCTATCCATCGACTTTCTAAGTTTGTTACAAATAAAACTAATTTTTCCTGCAGCCGGATCTTCCTCTAAATCAACCTGTTTAAAGACAAAAGATTACAGCCGGAAGCTTTCTGCTTCAAAAAAGAAGCCGCGCATTCTAAATAAGTTCTAATTTACTATGAATCTATGGTCCCAAATCATCACGTTTCATACGATTGTCATTTATTTATCAATTTGGCCGTATGGAACCTGCATGAATAATCATGTCCTTGTTGTGTAGGTTACTGGATGCAGGTTTCATTCAAAAGGCTCTGCAAAATGACGCCTGGTTAGATTTCAAAAATCACCTTCAAGATCCATTTGTGCCTGATGGTCAAGCGCCAGCTTAATTTTCATATCCGAAAAAACACCTGTTTTCAAACATTTTGCTATATTAGAGCTTATAAAAAAACATGGGAGATGCTCTGACAATATAAAGGAAGAGAGACATTGATACAAAAGTTAACCAAATTTTCAAGAACAGAAAAATAATTAACCGAGGTCAAACACAGCAAAATCAATATATGAGCCAATCTGAAAGTCCGATTGTAACATTTACCCGCAAACTTAAGGAGCACAAAGCATTTAGGAATTCGCCCAACAGGAAATTGATCTACCTGATATATCTAAAGCTTCTTCTTTCGGAACCTTTCAGATGGGTGGAGCAAAAAAAATACCGGCAGGAGCTGAGAAACACAGATCCCGGAAGAGCCCCCGTGTTCCTGATCGGCCACTGGAGAAGCGGAACCACCTATGCCCACAACCTGCTGAGCAAAGACCCGGGTTTCATCTACCAAACCAAATACCAAAACTTTTTCTCCGACAACTTCTTAACTACAGAACCCTTCTTCAAGCCATTCCTTACCCGGATCATGAATTTATTCGACCCCGTGAACCAGTGGAAGGTGAAAACAGGTAAAACCATGGACCTCGATACACCATCCGAATCAGATACTGCCCTGATAGCCGAAATATCGGAGGTCACCTACCACTGGGCGCACCTCTTCCCCAGGGCCAGCAAACATTATTTCGACAAATACCTTTTCCAGGAAGACATCTCCGAAAAGGAGCTGCTGGAGTGGAAAGCTACGATGAAAAGCCTGGTCAACAAGGTACATCTCAGGAACAGGGAGGGGCGGCTGCTGTTAAAAAACCCCGGTGATACAGCCCGTATAGAGCACCTGCTGGAAATATACCCCAATGCCAGGTTTATATTTATACACCGCAACCCCTACGATGTCTTTTATTCCAACATGAAACTCTGGACCAACGTCATCAAGACGGTCTCCCTGCAGACAATCAGCGAGCGTGAAAAAAAAGACCTCATCCTTTACGTCTACAACAAACTCCACCAGAAATACCTCGAGCAGAGGCAACTGCTAAAGCCCAACCAGTTAGTGGAGATTGGTTATGATCGCCTGATTGACTCTCCCCGCGAAACATTGCAGCATATTTATGAAAAGCTGCATCTTCCGGGATTTGACAAGGCCCTCGATCATTTCATGCCGTTCATCGAAAACAATGCCTACCGGAAAAAGGTATCCTACAATTATAACCCTGAAGACGTTGCTGAAATCAACAAATACTGGAACTTTGCCTTCGACTTGTGGCAGTACCCCAAACTGGATGGCGAGGCGTTTGAAGTGAACCCGGCAGGGTGAGGAGAAGAAGGCTGAGGATAAGAGGAAGAAGGAGAAGAGAAGAGGAAGAAGGCTAAGGCTAAGAAGAAGAGAAGACTAAGAAGGCTAAGGCTAAGGCTAAGGCTGAGGCTGAGAAGAAGAAGAGAAGAAGAAGGCTAAGGCTGAGGGGAAGAAGGAGAAGGCTGAGGCTAAGGATAAGAAGAAGAAGAGAAGGATAGGGTGTAGATAAGGAGAAAGGCAGGGAGAAGGTAAGAATGGCGGGGCCAAAATCCCGGAAAGGAATGTCTTTTGATTATAGCTGTGGCAGGGTTTTGCGGTTCAGGAACGGGCGGACGGCCATACATAGGATAGAATGAAAACCAGGAAGACGGCCGCCAGTATGGCCCCGGACCAAAAAACCCAGGAGAGACCCCAGAAGCTGAACAGCACACCTGTTAACAAGGGACCCAGCGTTTGCCCGGCACGATTGGCCATGCTGTTCACCGACATGAAAGCACCCCGGTACTCCAGGGGAGCAATGGCCGTGAGCATGTTGTAGATAACAGGTACGCTCACCCCAAGCCCTATACCCACCAACAAGAGCACGGCCACCAGGGCATATATGTTTTCAATATATGGGATGGCCGTGAAGGCAGCCAGGTATGTGACAAAACCTGTTGCCATCAGGAATTTCATCGAAAAGACCCGCGAGATCCTCCTCAGCTGCGAAGCCACCAGGGCCATCGACACAGCCAGCAACGATACCAAAAAACCTATTTCCTTGCTGGACATGTCAAACTGGTTTTCCAGCAAAATCGGGAGATAAGGCATGACAACTCCAAAAAGCAGAAAGAATGTGACAAAAGTAAGCAGGATCATCACAATGGCCTTCCTGGTGAAGATATTCCGGATCATGTTCCTGAAGTATTGAATCAAACCGGGCTGATGCGAAGGCTCCGGGTTGTCGAGGTAAAGGTGAACAAAAGGGATGGCGGCAATGGCCAGGGCCGGTATCAAAAAGGGATAGTACCAGTCGATGGTGGCCAGCAGTCCCCCTGCGGCAGGGAAAAGAGCAGTAGCCACACTGAGCATGCCACTGTTGTAACCCATGACCTTCACCCTTTCATCGCCGTGGAATATATCCCCGATAAGGGTGATGTTGATGATGCCCATGGAAGCTGCTCCCAGTCCCTGGAAAAAACGAAAGACCAGGATGGCGGTAAAATCGAGGACAAAAAAGCAGGCCGTTCCAAACACACCAAAGACCACCAGCGCCAGAAGCAAAACCTTTTTCCTGCCCCACCGATCGGTGACCATCCCCAGGAGGGGCGCCAGGACAGCCCCGGGCAGGGTAAAAACCGTAATCATCAACCCTATCTGGTTGTTGGAGATGCCCAGCTCCTTGCTCATCTCCGGGAATACCGGTATGATAGAGGGTACACCTGCAACTGACAGCAAAGTGACAGACAGTATAATGTATAAATTGACTTGTTCCTGTAAGGCTCTTTTCCCCATCAATGCGTCGGTCTGTGGAAACCGGCTCCCCGCCGGGAATTTTTCAAGGTAAAGATAGCAAAGGTACAGAATTTACGATGCTTTTAGAAAGATTATCTGTCTTTCTGTTCTTTTTATCCATATCCAACTTTTCCACCTTTTTGTCCATTTTTTACAATATTTATTCCTGCCGTTTTCATACCTTACTGGCTTGCTTTGGAATGAACGCCTCTCCTTCTTCTTTCCTTTCTTTGGCACAGGTTCAACAAAGCAGTTCATTTCCCGGGAAGCACCCCGAAAGGTCATTTTCAGAAAATACGCTTTAAATCCTTAACAGCCAGGGGTTCATATGACTTACAGTCGTTTGCTCAACACAGGTGGGAAGGGCATAAGAAGCCCGGCGGTATAATATGGTAAACAGCAGTATGCCTGTTTGCGCAGCACTTTTTTAAAGCAAAGAAATCATCTGAATCAGCACAAAGAGATCGCTTCACACAGGAAAAAACTGCAACTCTTACATTGCGAGAAGCTTATCTCCTTTTCCCGAAGCAGCAACCAATAACAGCATCAGTAATATTATTTAACATCCAAACAAAAACACCATGGCAACACCAATCAATCCCGAGATATTACGTCATATACAGGACAACGCCCTGGAGCGTTTCTCCATGAAGCGAAGGTTGAACACCAACCTTTATGTCATCGATGAGGTAATGACCCATGAAAATAAAATCCACGCCAGGCACCAGGAAATCAACATCACCAAACCCACGGCAGTGGTTTTTGTGGATGAAGACCCCCTGGCCAACTGGGCCCATAAATGTCGTTATTTGCTTTACGATTCGGAGAGCGGAAGGCTCTACAAGGAAGTGAAAGCCAGCTTTCCCCCTTACCTGATCAACCCTCCGGATCATTTCAAAGCTTTTCACACCCCGGTGGTGCATCAAAACCCGATGCGAAAGATCTGGAGCCTGAGAAGGAAAATCCTGTTCCCGTTGCGGTTCCGCAAAGGCAACCGTTATGCCATCCTCTTTTCCGGTGCATCGAACAACCGACACACCAACGACCTGGAGTTTCTCTACCGTCAACTGATGAACCAGTACTATTTTGACGCGGAGAACATACGGGTACTCAACTACGACGGTACGGTCAATTATTTTGGTTCACCCCAGCCCGTGAGCACATGGCCGGGCGACGGGACGGCTTACACCATGATCGTCAACGATGCGGGTACCAGGCAGGCTTTTGAAAATGCCATCGACGCACTGAAGACCAAGCTTAAACCCGACGACATGCTGATCATCCATACCAACAACCATGGCGGGCACAACGGGACAGAAAGTTACCTTTGCACTTATTCTGGTCCCGACTATACGGCATCCGATTTTGCCGCCAAAATCAGTGAGCTGCCTAAGTTTGCCGACCTGGTCATGATGATGGAGCAGTGCCATTCGGGTGGTTTCAACGATGCGGTGATTGAAGCCAGCACGGCCGACCGCACTACATTTGCCGCCGCCTGCACCGAGGGCAACAACTCGATAGGCGGACCCGACTTTGACCCGTTTGCCCACGACTGGATTTCGGCCGTCGCAGGAGTCGATCCACATGGAGGTGCCCTGGTTTCCGACCCCGACTACGACAACAGTGGGAAGATATCCACACGTGAAGCCTTCAGCTATGCGGATGATGTCCACCATTACTATGACAGCCCGGTTTATTCTGCCTATGGCGTGGATGCCGGCGATCAGCACATGCATCAGAAATGGCATTACATTACCATCTACCGTGAGTTTATCCTGGAAGAGCTCAGGATTTTGTATGATACCCTGGACGATCCCATCAAGTACCGCCAGGTGATGAAGACCAAAATACTGCCATCATTGACCGAGCTGGACGACAAGTGGGCAGTGACCCCACCCAAACCGGATGAAGCACAGAAGACGATCGACAAAATCATCCAGTCCATCACCCAGGAAAGTGGAGCCATCGAAGCCTGACTGGGAATGGATAGCCAATAAAGTGGTTTCTTCCCTCTCCACGGGTGAGAGGGAAGATTCCCTTGTATACCTGGAACAAAGGGTTTTTCCTGCAGGAAAAGTATTACCCTGGGAGCCGGTAGCAGTAAGCTTTGATGAACCTGTCGTGATGGCTTTCATTGACCTGGAGCCGTTGATGAACTGGACACATCCTGCACGTTACCTTATCCTGGCCACGGATGGCAGCATCAAGCAAAGAACAGAGGCCAACCGCCCGCCGTTTTTCAGCGGAGTATCACCGTACCTGCGCCTGATCCACCAGGGAAGCCGGGCGCCAGACTGGGCAGCCGTCACCTCGGCCAAACTTGAACCAGAATAAATGCCCCTGGAACCGTCAGGATGAACCCACGGTCCCGGGCCGGCAGCCATTAATCACCCATTATACAGATCCCGTAAGCCCTGAAGATGATGCTCCTCTGGCAGGATCTCTTTGGAAGGCTTTTCGATCAGAAAAAGCTGGAAACCATCCCCATCACTAAAGTTTCAAACAGATTTTAAAATGTCCCATACAAAGGCACGCACACCGATCTCCTCATTCACCGCATCCAGTTTTTTCACTTTTTCAAGCACGACATCCACTATATCGTCCTCCACCACCGTCAGGGTGGCGGCGTTGCTCTCGGGCCATGTGTGGGTGCCCATATGGGGATCGCCATTGTCCGATCCCCTGCCGTAAACTTCCGTCCATTGTGTAAAACCCCTTATCTCCAGGCGGTCGAGCATGAACTCCACCTTTTCGCTGTGGGCCTGGTTGTATACAATCAGGATTGCTTTCATACGGTTATCATTTATTTAATAATTTGGCCGTATGAACCTGCATGGAATAATCATGTCCTTGTTGTGTAGGTTATTGGATGCAGGTTTCATACATTCAATTTTAGCGAAATTTTTAGCGAAATTTTAGCGCTTAGAGTGTCCCTGGCGCTTAGCGGCCCGCTTAGCGGTTAAGGAACCGCTTAGCGGACCGCTAAGCGCCAGGGAAAGGGCGCCAGGGAGAGGCTAAACACATTATCATTCGTCCATAAAATGAAACTTCCTCCTCAGTTTTTCTTTGGCGGCACGTTCGCCGCGGCTGGAGAAAATGCGGTAGACCACCGGTACGATCACCATCGTGAGGATGGTCGAGAAGATCAGTCCCCCGATCACCGAGATGCCCATGGGGCTCCACAGCTCGGAGCCCTCGCCGATGCCGATGGCCAGGGGCAGCATGGCAAAGATGGTGGTGAAGGCCGTCATCAGCACAGGCCGGAGCCTGGCTTTTCCCGCAAGCACGATGGCCTCGTCCAGGGCATAGCCCCTGTCGCGCATCAGGTTGATGTAATCCACCAGCACCACGCCGTTCTTGACCACGATGCCGATGAGCATGATTGCTCCCAGCCCGGCGATGACGCTCAGGGTGGTGTTGGTGATCAGCAGCGCCAGTATCACGCCGGTAAAGGCAAAGGGAATCGAAAACATGATGATAAAAGGCATCTTGAACGATTCGAACTGGGAGGCCATCACGATGTAAACCAGCACCAGGCTGAGCAGGAGCAGCAGCGCCAGGTCGGCAAAACCCTCCTGCTGGTCCTCGTAGGCACCGCCCACCTCCACCATAAGCTCCCGCGGAATGGGCGTATCATCCAC
>CAJXLE010000149.1 GCA_913055895.1 uncultured Bacteroidota bacterium
GGATTTAACTTCTTTCTGCACCGTTTTTAAGGTTGTTTTAAACCTTACAACCGGACTTTAGGATAGGTTGACCAAAGAGCTTCTACCAGTTGACGTGGGATTTTTCTGTCCTTTCCGATGGCTGGTTCTGCACCATGGCTTTCAACTGACGTCCAAGGCGTGTAAGCTTTTCACGGGTTTCCTCATCAAAATCGTCCAGGGTAAGCCTTTCCGATTGAACCCTTGAGAGAAAATTGGAAGCCAGGATGGGCCTGGAAAGGTTGTTGTGTTCTATATAATCGGAGTTGGATTCGGTGATGCCCACCCGTTTGTTGAGGATGAATTTTTTAAAGTCGAGGGTGGAGAAAAGGTCTTCCACTTTCCTGGCCCCGTGGTCCAGCCGCAGTATGTGTTGCTGCGTTTTATCATCGTCGTTCTGGTAGAGGTGGTAGCGGAAATAGTCGTATATCTCGTGCCCTTTCTCATGGTCGCCCAGGATGATGGAAAAGCCCAGTTTCCAACCGAGCAGCAGGTTGGCCAGGGTGGTGATGTTGGAGATGTCCGATGCGGGAAGGAAATGCATTTCCTCATTCATTTCCAGGATGTTGTAGATGGCATCAAAAAAGTAGTAGGAGGCGATGTCTTCGACGATGATGTTGTTGCTTTTTTGTATGAATTTTTGGTCGTTCAGTCGGGCCCCCATCAGAACATATATGGGTGAAAGGGTGTCGGAGGAGGCCACCTTCAGGGAGGCCGGGTCAAAGACCACCGTTTCGCTGTACTCCCTGTCGTCGGCCCTTTGCAGTGCAAGTATCCTGTAGAGCTTGTGTACGTTGATCAGGTGGGGCGAGTGGGTGGTGTACATGATCTGCAGATCGTGCTTGATGTCTTCAAAGACTTTGAGCACATCTTCCTGGGCTCGTGCATGAAGACTCAGGGCCGGCTCGTCGATGAGCAGGACGCGGTCGCGGTTGTTGCTCTTGGCGAAAGCCTTCAGCTCCAGGTAAAACGAGAGGAACCATCGCACCCCGCGGCTTCGTTGTTTGGGATAGAGCCGTTCGTCTTTGTCTTTGATCCAAAACTCAATATAGGGTTTCCCCACTTTCTCCGGGGTGTTTTGGTCGTAGTGCTCCAGGTCGAAAGAGATGTTGATCTTGTTGTTCACACCTACCTGTTGGCGCCAGTACTCGTGAAAATCGACGGTGATTTCGTTGTTCAGGTTTTCTATTTTTTGCTTGAGGATGCGGCTGTTTTGCTGGTTGAAAAATTCGGGTTTGAGGTTGGCCAGCTTGAGGTAGTTCTCTACCGCCTTGTATCCTTCGGCTGTATTTTTTTCATATATGATGTCTTCCAGGTCGATGCGTGTGGGCAGCAGGCTGCTGAAATCGTGGAAAAATTCGAAAACAGGTGTGCTCTTAAAGAATGTTTGACCCAGGGTATCGAGGGAGTAATTGTTTTTCTCCTGCTCAATTTGTTTTTGAACCTCCCGTTCAGCCTGTGTTTTGTCTTCCCCCTCCAGGACGCGGGCACCCACTCTCAGCCAGAAACGATTTTCCTGTATCTTGTGGTTGTACCTGTCAAGCAGCTGGTTGTATACCTGCTCCACGGAGCTTATTTTCTGGCTTCCTGCCCGTTTTTCTTTTTCATTGACCAGCAGGTTGTACTCAGCTTGATATTCGCGCAATTCATGGTATTTCTCATCCACTTCCTCCGAGAGTCTTTTGCAGTCCTGGTCGCTTTGTTCCACCTTTTTGGCTATAGAATAGGTTGTTGAATCGCTGGCTTGGAGCTGTCTTCGGGTGGCTTCTTTTTTTTCCGTCAGCTCCTTGTGTTGATATTGGGCATGCTGCAGTTTTTCCTCCAGGTCTTTCAGCTGTTCGCGCGCCTGTTCAATGTTTTTTTTCTTTCTCGAGCGGTTGATGGTTTTTTTTCGCCTGGCAGCTTCGGCTTTCAATTCGCTTATCTGGCGGCTCACCTCGTTGAGCTGCTGGTCCAGGTCTTCATCCTGGGCCTTGATCCGGTCGTATTCCCCGGCCATCTTATCGAGCGTTTTTTTTGTTTGCTCGTAAAGCCGGGTCCTCTGTTTGGCCCGGTCTTCATAGAATTTCTTGAGCGCTTCCTCTTCGATGGTGATGGAACTTTTGCCCAGGTCTTCCCAGGTTCGGGAAATGCTGATCGAGTCCAGCTTATTTATGATCTTGACGGCTTCTTCAGGCAGTTTTTCCAGGTCAATCACCTCTTCAAGCCGTGAGTTGCTGATTTCAAACGAGCAATACACTTTGGGCATGGAAAGATCGCTGCGAAGGATGTCGTCGGAGATCTTTCCATCGTGAAAGCTTTGTAAAGCTTCCAGTACAGTTGTTTTGCCCGATTCATTCTGGCCGATCAGTACAGTGATGTTGTCGTTGGGGGTGTAACACCATCCGGTGTCGATGATGGAACGGTAATTCTTTATTCTAAATGCTTTTAGTCGCATTGGGTCCTTCGTTTTTTGTTTGGTTTAAAAACCCACACCCATGATCAGTATGTCGTCGATCTGTTCGAATTTGCCCCTCCATTTTTTGAGGGTTTCGTGGAGTATGGATTTTTGTTTTTCAAAATCTTTATCCTGGATGTCGGTCACGAGTTTTCTAAAGCGGTTGAACTTGAATTTCTTGAATTCCGGCCCGCCAAACTGGTCCACGTAACCATCTGTAAACAGGTAAATCCTGTCGCCCTGGCTGATGTCAATGTGGTGGTTGGTGAAGGAGCTTTCAAATTCGCCATATACACCTATGGGCATCCTGTCTCCCTTTATTTCGTTGAGTTCGCCCTGGTGGACATGGAAGATGGGGTTGTTGGCCCCGGCAAACTGAAGGTGGTTCTCTTTTTTGTCGTAGGTGATCATCGTCAGGTCCATGCCGTCTTTCTGATCGCTTTCCTTTCCTGTCTGGTTAAGCGTTTTCATGACCCTTTCCCGGAGCATGTTGAGTATGCGGTTGGGAGGGAGCAGGGGATCGTAAGAGGTGATCTCATTGAGGAAGGTGATGCCCAACAGGCTCATGAAAGCTCCCGGCACTCCGTGGCCGGTACAGTCGCCGACTGCAAGGATGACGTGATGGCTGATCTTGCGCATCCAGTAAAAATCACCACTGACTATGTCGCGGGGAAGGAAAAGGATAAAACTCTCGGGAAAGAGCCGCTCGATTTCTTCATGAGAGGGGAAAATGGCATTCTGGATGTTTTGTGCATACCGGATGCTCCGGGTAAGTTCTTTTTTCTGCCGCTCAATGACTTCACGTAAATAGCTCTTATCGGAGAGTTTTGACTGTTGGTTCAACATGCAGCTATTTTTTGGCTTCTTTCAAATTCGAAATATACCAAAAACACGTGATATAAACAAGTGGAAGCATGATGGATGCCCACCTTCATTTTAGATACCAGGTTTTTATCATGACCGGCCGGTTGATGGTGGATGGTGGCCGGTGGCCGGTGGCCTGAGCATCCCCTACGGGATGCCACATCTTGCAGCGGTATCGGGGTTAATCGAGGCTGAGCCCTGTATAGTTCCAGGGTGTTATTTTCCTGAGTCTTTCTTTCAACTTCTCGTCAATATCGAGCTGGTCGATGAAGCGGGTAAAGTCTTCCCGGTTGATTTTCTGGTTTTTACGGGTTAGCTCTTTAAGCAGTTCGTAGGGGTTTTCAAAACCCTCTTTGCGCAGGACGGTTTGCAGGGCTTCGGCTATGACGCTCCAGTTTTCTTCCAGGTCGTGGTCGAGGGCCGGCTGGTGGAGGGTGATTTTGCTGAATCCTTTCTGCAGCGATTTGATGGCAATCATGCCGTGTGCAAAGGGCACACCGATGTTCCTGAGCACGGTGGAGTCGCTCAGGTCGCGCTGCAGCCGTGACACGGGCAGCTTGGATGCCAGGTGCTCCAGCACGGCATTGGCCAGGCCGATGTTGCCCTCGGCATTTTCAAAGTCGATGGGGTTGACCTTGTGCGGCATCACCGAGGAGCCCACCTCTCCCTTTTGTATTTTCTGTTTGAAATAGTTCATGGAGATGTAGCTCCACATGTCCCTGGCCAGGTCGAGCAGAATGGTGTTGATCCTTGAGAGGTTGTGGAAGAATGCCGCCAGGTTGTCGTAATGTTCTATTTGGGTGGTGATGCGTGAGCGTTGCAAGCCAAGCGTCTGGTTGACAAATGTGCTGGCGAACTGCACCCAGTCTACATCGGGGTAGGCGGCATGGTGGGCGTTGAAATTGCCGGTGGCGCCCCCGAACTTGGCTGGGACAGGAAGGTCACGTATCTGGCGGACCTGCTCGTGCAGGCGTTCGGTGAAAACACGTATCTCTTTGCCCAGGCGGGTGGGCGAGGCAGGCTGGCCATGGGTGTGTGCGAGCATGGTCACATCTCTCCATTGATCGGCCAGGCCTTCCAGCTGTCTGGTCAGCTCGTCAAGCAACGGCAGGTATTGATCGTAGAAGGCGTCCTTCATGGAAAGGGGTGTGGCGGTGTTGTTGATGTCCTGTGAGGTAAGCCCGAAATGGATGAATTCTTTGAAACCACCCAGTCCTATCTCATCGAAGCGTTCCCTGAGAAAATATTCCACAGCCTTGACGTCATGGTTGGTTTGTTTTTCTATCTCCTTGATGCGTTCTGCATCGCCCTGGCCGAAGTTCCTGTAAATGTTTCTCAGCTCATCAGCCCTGGTGGCTTTTATATCTTTGAGCTCGGGCAGGGGAAGTTCCACCAGGGCGATGAAATATTCGACCTCCACCTGTACCCTGTACCTTATGAGTCCCCACTCCGAAAAGTAAGGAGCCAGTTCCTGAACCTTGTTGCGGTACCGGCCGTCGACCGGGCTGATGGCAGTTAGCGTATTGAGATCCATGATAGCAGCTGTTTTTGATGTACATCACAAAAGTAGAAAAAAATGGTTTAGCATAGAAGGCATAATAGCTCCTGTGTTTTTCGAAAATATTCTTTAACTTGGCAGTTGGCAGCAATAAATAGATCAGTGGGTTCCTTTTTTTATACGGACATACTTTAATTAACAACTTGTAAATCAATATTATATAAGTTTTAAAACAGACATTATGGGGTCCATCAATATGGAACCCGCATGTATATCCATGTCCTTATTGTGTAAGTTCTTGGATGCAGGTTTTACAAGATTAAATGTTATTTAATATATTGACCTTATGTAAGATACTATGACAAAATGATCATGAATACCACAAAAGAAAATGATTATAAGGAAATGGTTATTTTGTCATGGACGTTTCATTGATTCAAAATAAAAGCTATGAAATCTTTACCGATATCCCGCCTGGTTTTGCCGGCATTGTCTATTTTTATTTTACTGTTGACTTTTCCCGTCTCAGGCGAAAAAAATGAAGAGATACCAGGGATACTGGGATCTTTTGACAACCCGGCTCTCCTTGAGCCTGGTGAAGCTCCTGATGCTCGCGGTACTCCCGGTACACTGAAATCCGGCGACTCCCCCGGCTCCCCGGATGCCCGGGAACCTGGCGACAGCCTTGATGGGCGTCAATCCGTTGACACCCCTGCCATCGGTAAACCCGGGGATACGGTGCGGGTGTATCAATACACCATCGACCAGAACATCGAGCCTTCGGCCTGGAGGCTGACGCGCCGTGCTTTTGACAAGGCCCGGCAGGCCAGGGCCGATTACATGCTGGTCAACCTGAATACCTACGGGGGATTGGTCAACATAGCCGACTCTATTCGCACCCGCATCCTGAACAGCCCTATACCCGTGCTGGTGTTCATCCGCAACAATGCAGCTTCAGCAGGCGCCCTGATATCCATCGCTGCCGACAGCATCTACATGAGCGAGGGTGCCAGGATGGGTGCTGCTTCGGTGGTCAACCAGCAGGGCCAGGTCATGCCCGAGAAGTACCAGTCGTATATGCGCAGCACGATGCGGGCCACGGCAGAAGCCCATGGCCGTGACACCATCGTGAGCAATGGCGACACCCTGACCCGCTGGCACCGCGACCCTCGGATAGCTGAAGCCATGGTGGACCCACGTATCGTTGTGGAAGGGGTGGTGGACAGCACCGAAATACTCACCTTCACCACCCAGGAAGCCATCGACAATGGCTACTGTGAAGGAAGGGCCGCCAATATTCAGCAGGTGCTTGAGCAAGCCAACATCGAGCCCTACACGATACAGACCTATGAGATGACGGGGCTTGAATCATTTAGTGGTCTTTTGATGAGTCCCGCCCTGCAAAGCATCCTGATCATGATCATCGTGGCCGGCCTCTATTTTGAGCTTCAGTCGCCCGGGGTTGGTTTTCCCCTCGCGATTGCCATTATAGCGGCCACCCTCTATTTTGCACCCCTGTACCTGGAAGGGATAGCTGAAAACTGGGAACTGGGCCTTTTTGTCCTGGGAGTTATACTTATCGGGGTGGAGCTTTTTGTCATCCCGGGATTCGGGGTGGCCGGCATAGCCGGTATATTGCTCACTGTCACCGGACTGGTCCTGAGCATGGTCGACAACATTGTTTTTGACTACCAGTTCCAGTGGGAGGAAGCCTTCAAGTCGGTGGTGCGTTCGTTTTTGATTGTATCCGTCTCGGTTTTTGCTTCCCTGGTGCTGTCACTATACCTGAGCAAGAAACTGCTCACCTCGTCGGGCCGTTTCTCCCGGCTGGTTCTCGATTCAACCCAGCAGAAGGATGAAGGATACATTGGTGTTGACAGCCAACAGAGACAACTGGTGGGCAAAACGGGAACCGCCCATACGGTGCTTCGCCCCGGCGGCAAAGTGGTGGTGGAGGGAGAGATTTACGATGCCCGATCGGAGATTGGGTTTATTGAAAAGGGAGAGGCAGTAAGGATCATCGAGTACGGCACCAGCCAACTGGTGGTGGTCAAAGATGAGCCCATAGAGGGTTCCTGATTCTGTGAACGGTCAGAAACAGGCGATGGCCGGTGCCGCTGATTGAATGTTTTTGCCAATGTTAAATAAAAATTGATTTTTCGATAGATACAAATCTCCCGGGTTTCTTTTTATTTAGAATTTTGGTCTTGCCTTCTTACCATGCCAAGGTATCATTTCCTTTTGTTGTATGAATGATGGTTTTGTCATGGACTTTTCCACATATGTAATAATTTTATCAGCCCTGGCAAAGGCAAAAACAACACAAAACATTTCTTTTATGATACAGAGAAGAGAAGACAACATCCTTGCCCGGGATTATCAGGGCGTTGATTATGAGCAGATCATGGACCTGTGGAACCGGACCGGCCTGGGAGGAAGGGGCCGGGGCGACGACCGGGATATCATAGAGGCAAGCATCGAGATGGGAGGAAAGCTGGTTGTTCTGGAAGATGGAAGGGAGAGGAGGATTGTGGGGACGTCGTGGATGACCTTTGACGGGCGGCGCATACATTTGCATCACATAGGTGTGTTGCCTGAATATCGCAACAAAGGCTATGGGAAGTGGCTTACCCGCCTGTCACTTGAATACGCCAAAAAGAAGGGTTACCAGATCAAGCTTGAAGTGCGCGAAGACAATGAAAAAGCCATTGGATTGTACCGGGAACTTGGCTTCCAGCGGTTGGGCGATTATGACATTTATATTGTGCGTGATGTATCAAGCCTTGATGTGTGACCGGTGATTTGTGCATGCTTAAAACCAGCTTGTTCTTCTGGTTTCTTTTTGTCAATTGGGTTTGTTTAAAAATTTTTATTTTTGGGGCTTAAATATTTTGCTATGGATCGTGCTATGGAGGTATTGGACCAGGTGCAGTTGAATTTCAGCCCCTCCGGTCTTTTGATTCTGAACATCACCCTTGCCTTTATCATGTTTGGAGTGGCCCTGGAGATAGATACAACCAACTTCAAGCGCATATTGAAAAAGCCCAAATCACTTTTGGTGGGTTTTTTTTCTCAGTTCCTGGTGTTACCGGGCATAACTTTTTTGCTGGTCCTTGCCATCAAGCCCACCCCGAGTGTGGCGCTGGGGATGTTGCTGGTGGCTTCCTGCCCCGGTGGCAACATCTCCAATTTCATCTCCAACCTGGCCAAAGGCAACACGGCTTTATCTGTTTCCCTTACCGGTATTGCCACGCTGGGGTCCATCTTTCTTACCCCTGCCAACTTTGCTTTTTGGGGAGGCATGTATGAGAAAGCTTCACAACTCATCATGCCCATTGAAATCGATCCATGGCATATGCTTCGCACGGTGGTCATTCTCCTGGGCATCCCGATGGCAGCCGGGGTGGTTTTTGCCCGCAAATTTCCACGCATCACCGCCCGCATTACCCGTCCGATAAAGACCATATCCATCCTTATCTTTGCAGGTTTTGTGGTGATTGCCTTTTCCAATAATTTCAGCTATTTTCTGAATTATATCCACCTGATTTTTCTCATTGTTTTGGCATTGAATACAGG
>CAJXLE010000150.1 GCA_913055895.1 uncultured Bacteroidota bacterium
AAAAAAAAAATACCTTTGCGAACCGATTTTGGAAACAGTGATTAAATTAAACCGATCATATGCCAACAATACAGCAATTAATTAGGAAAGGGCGGAAGCAAGTTGAGAAAAAGAAGAAAGCTCCTGCTCTGGACTCATGCCCGCAAAAACGCGGGGTATGTACAAGGGTTTATACAACCACGCCCAAAAAGCCTAATTCGGCTATGCGTAAGATTGCCAGGGTAAGGCTGACCAACGGTAAAGAGGTCAACGCCTACATACCTGGTGAAGGTCACAACCTCCAGGAGCACTCGGTGGTACTTATCCGCGGAGGTCGTGTGAAAGACCTGCCGGGTGTGCGTTATCACCTTGTACGCGGAACACTCGATACCTCCGGAGTGGAGGGACGTCTGCAAGGCAGGTCGAAATATGGAACCAAAAAACCTAAAAAGTAACAAAAGCGCAATTGTACCATGAGGAAGTATAAAACAAACAATCAAACGCGGCTGCCCGATCCCCAATTCAATGATGAGCTGGTGTCACGTTTTATCAATGATTTGATGTATAACGGCAAGAAATCTTTGGCTTTTAAGATTTTTTACGACACGCTGGACATTGTGGGCGAGCGTTTAAAGAAAGAAGAACTGAGCCCGCTGGAGATATGGAGAAAAGCGCTTGAGAACGTGGCCCCGGTAGTGGAGGTGAAAAGCCGGCGTATTGGTGGTGCTACTTTTCAGGTTCCCCAGGAAGTCAACCAGGAGCGGAAGACTTCCATCAGCATCAAGAATATGATCAAATATGCCCGCCAGAGAAGCGGAAGAAGCATGAAAGAAAAACTGGCCGCTGAAGTTGTTGCTGCATATAACGGTGAAGGTGGAGCTTTCAAGAGAAAAGAAGAAATACACCGCATGGCCGAAGCCAACAAGGCTTTTGCCCATTTCAGATTCTAATAATAGCCCAAACCCAGGCATATAACAAATACAAATTTATCAACAACATCAATTTGTAACATTATTTAAAGAGAGAGTTAGGAAGGATGAGTAAGGGATTAGCATATACTAGGAATATAGGGATCATGGCGCATATCGATGCCGGTAAGACCACCGCCACGGAGCGGATGCTTTACTATACCGGTATCACCCATAAGATTGGTGAAGTGCATGATGGAGATGCGCAGATGGACTGGATGGTTCAGGAACAGGAGCGAGGCATAACCATCACCTCTGCTGCAACTACGTGTTTCTGGAAATATAAAGATGCCGATTACAAGATCAACATCATCGATACACCCGGGCACGTTGATTTTACCGTTGAAGTGGAGCGTTCACTCAGGGTGCTGGACGGTGCCATTGCCGTTTTCTGCGGAGTAGGCGGTGTAGAACCGCAGTCCGAGACAGTATGGCACCAGGCCGACAAGTATGGCGTGCCCAAGCTGGCTTTTGTCAACAAGATGGACCGCCAGGGAGCCGACTACTACTCGGTGGTCAGCCAGATAAAGGATAAGCTGAAGGCCAACCCGGTGCCCCTGCAGATACCCATCGGATCGGGCGACACCTTTAAAGGTGTGGTCGACCTGATCGAAAACAAGGCCATCGTATGGATCGATGATGAGACCCTGGGGACCAACTACGAGTTCCAGGAAATACCCGAAGAGCTGAAAGAGGAAGCAGAAAAATACCGCAGCCAGCTTATTGAGTCAGTAGCCGAATATGATGATGGCCTGCTGGAAAAATTCTTTGATGATCCCGACAGCATTACACGCGAAGACCTGCTGGATGCTGTTCGCCGTGCCACCATCGACATGACCATCGTACCGGTGCTGGCCGGTTCGGCTTTCAAGAACAAAGGTGTACAACGCCTGCTGGACAGTGTCATCGCATTCCTGCCCAGTCCCAGCGACATTAGTGCAGTAGAAGGCATGGACCCCCGATCGGAGGAGAAGCTTTATCGCAAGCCCGACACCACCGAGCCCACATCGGCATTGGTCTTTAAGATCGCTACCGACCCCTATGTAGGACGTCTGGCTTATATGCGGGTTTACTCCGGAAAGGTTACCGCCAAGTCGACCCTCTTCAACCCCCGTACCGGCAAAAAGGAACGCGTCAACCGCCTCTACCAGATGCACGCCAACAAACAAAAACCCAAGGAAGAGATAGAGGCGGGGGACATTTGTGCTGCAGTTGGATTTAAGGATCTGCGCACCGGCGACACCCTCTGTGATTCGAGCAACCACATACTTCTCGAGTCCATCGAATTTCCCGAGCCTGTTATTGGTGTTGCCGTCGAGCCCAAAACACAAAAGGAATACGATAAACTCACCGTTGCACTGGCCAAGCTGGCCGAAGAAGATCCCACCTTTACCGTTCGCACCGACGAAGACTCCGGTCAAACCGTTATCAACGGGATGGGCGAACTGCACCTGGAGGTGATCATGGACCGCCTTAAACGCGAATTTAAAGTCGACGTCAACCAGGGCGCTCCGCAGGTCAACTATAAGGAGACCATCACCCAGGAGGTGGAACACCACGAGGTATTCAAGAAACAGACTGGTGGCCGCGGTAAGTTTGCCGAGATCAACGTCCATATTGGTCCCGCTGATGATGATGTCAAAGGCCTCCAGTTCGAAGACAAGATCAAAGGCGGCAACATACCCAAGGAATTCATACCCTCCGTGGAGAAAGGCTTCCGTGATGCCATGTACAATGGTGTGCTGGCCGGTTACTCGGTCGACAGCCTGAAGGTGACCCTCTACGACGGGTCATACCACGAGGTAGACTCCGACCAGCTTGCCTTCGAGACAGTGGCACGGATGGCTTTCAAAAATGCCTGCGTCAAGGCCAAGCCTATCCTGCTGGAGCCCATCATGGAAGCTGAAGTGGTCACTCCCGAAGAATATATGGGCGATGTCATTGCCGACTTCAACCGCCGACGCGGCAATGTGGAAGGTATGGAAAACAAGGGCAGCGCCAAGGTCATTCGCGCCAAAGTGCCCCTTTCCGAGAAATTTGGTTATGTTACCGTGCTCCGGACCATCACCTCCGGCCGGGCTACATCAACTATGGAATTCTCACATTATGCGGAAGTTCCTAAAGAAATAGCCAAAGACATCATTGAAAAAGCCAAGGGTAAAATCGAGTTAGTATAAATATTATTAGATAATGAGCCAGAAAATCAGAATTAAGTTAAAGTCTTACGATCACAACCTGGTGGACAAGAGTGCAGAAAAGATTGTCAAGACTGTGAAATCCACAGGTGCCGTGGTAAGCGGACCAATACCGCTGCCCACCAAAAAGCGCATTTTCACCGTCAACCGTTCACCATTTGTGAATAAGAAAGCTAGGGAACAGTTTCAGCTCTGCTCATTTAAAAGGTTAATGGATATATACAGTACCACGCCCAAAACGATCGACTCGTTGATGAAGCTGGAACTGCCTAGCGGAGTGGAGGTTGAAATTAAAGTTTAATCTTAAAGTCAGTAACGAATGGCTGGACTAATTGGAAAGAAAATAGGAATGACTTCCGTATTCGGTGCCGATGGAAAAAATATTCCATGCACTGTGATTGAGGCGGGACCATGTGTCGTCACTCAGGTCAAGAGCGAGGACAGGGATGGATATTCTGCCTTACAACTCTCATTTGATGACAAAGAAGAAAAAAGAACACCCAAGCCCTTGCTGGGTCATTTTAAAAAGGCTAAGACCGCTCCTAAGGTAACCATGGCTGAATTTCAGGGATTTGAAGATGGATATAAGCTGGGAGATACCATTACCGTGGAGCTTTTTAATGACGACACCTGGGTGGATGTAGCCGGAATAACCAAGGGAAAAGGTTTTCAGGGTGTGGTCAAACGTCATGGATTTAGTGGGGTTGGAGGACGCACACACGGTCAGGCCGACCAGGAGCGCGCACCCGGTTCGGTTGGTGGCTCATCTGATCCGTCAAGGGTTTTCAAAGGTATGAGGATGGCCGGCCGCGCCGGAGGTAACCGGGTTAAGATGATCAACCTGCAGATCATCAAAATTATGCCCGAACAGAATTTGTTGTTATTGAAAGGATCCGTACCAGGTCATAAAGGTTCATATTTAATTATTGAGAAGTGATGGAGTTACCAGTTTTAAATACATCAGGCGAAGACACCGGAAAGAAGGCACAACTGAACGATCAGATTTTTGGCATTGAACCCAACGATCACGCCATCTATCTGGATGTCAAGCATTATATGTCAGCCCAACGCCGGGGCACTCATAAGGCCAAAGAGAGAGGTGAAATCACCGGCAGCACCCGTAAGATCAAACGGCAGAAGGGTACAGGTACTGCCCGTGCAGGCAGCATCAAGAACCCTATTTATCGCGGCGGTGGCCGCGTCTTTGGTCCCAGGCCCCGCGACTACAGCTTCAAGCTGAACAGGAAGGTCAAGAAACTTGCCCGGCGTTCAGCCCTTAGCTACAAAGTACAGGATGAGGCTGTTAGGGTGCTCGAATCTATTGAGATGGAGCAGCCCAAAACCAAAAACTTTGCCGAGATACTCAAGAACCTCGGGCTGGAGGATCAAAAGATGCTGGTAGTAGTGGAGCAGCCCGACAAGAACCTGTATCTTTCCTCCCGCAACATTCCTAAAGTACAGGTGGTACCGGTTCAGGAGCTCAACACTTACCAGATCATGGATGCCAAAGCTGTGGTATTCCTTGAAAGTTCACTCGAAACATTGGAAAAACATTTAAGTGCATAAGGTTATGGCAGGAGTAAACGACATATTGATCAAGCCCATCATCACAGAGAAGATGACAGAAGCGGGTGACGATTTCAACCAGTACGGCTTCGTGGTAAGCAAGAAAGCCAATAAGATTCAAATACGCAATGCCGTGGAAGAGATGTATGGCGTAACCGTTGAGTCGGTCAACACCATGCGCTACCGTGGCAAAAGCAGAAGCCGTTATACACGTGCCGGAATCATCAAGGGTAAGGAGAACAGTTTTAAAAAGGCGGTTGTCACCCTGGCAGAAGGGGATACCATCGATTTTTACAGCAACATATAGGAAAACTTAAGCTATGGCAGTAAGAAAACTCAAACCAGTAACACCAGGACAACGACATAAGTTGGTCAGCGCTTTTGACACCATCACCAAAAGCGAACCCGAGAAGTCGCTCTTGCGCCCCAAGAGGAAAACAGGGGGTCGCAACAGCCAGGGACATATGACCATCCGTTATCGCGGGGGCGGTCACAAGCAAAGATATCGCCTGGTGGATTTTCGCCGCGACAAGGAAGGGATAAAGGCAACGGTAAAAAGCATTGAGTATGACCCGAACCGCTCGGCCCGCATTGCCCTGGTCATATATGAAGATGGTGAAAAGAGATATATATTGGCACCCAACGGACTGAAAGTAGGAAAGACCGTTATTTCAGGCAAGGAAGCCAC
The DNA here is from genome assembly GCA_913055895.1 of uncultured Bacteroidota bacterium. GTDB lineage: Bacteria > Bacteroidota > Bacteroidia > Bacteroidales > UBA12077 > JAGXLC01. The sequence goes on from CAJXLE010000150.1 coordinate 5,397, forward strand.
ACCCGAGGTGGGCAACAGCCTTTACCTGTCCGACATACCGTTGGGTACGATTGTTCACAACATTGAGCTGCGCCCCGGCCATGGTGGTGTGATGGCCCGCAGTGCCGGAACCTATGGCCAGCTTACCTCCCGTGAGGGCCGCTATGCCAACATCAAGCTGCCCTCGGGCGAAACACGCATGGTGCTGACCACCTGCAAGGCCACCATTGGTACGGTATCAAACTCCGACCACATCATCGTTTCGTCGGGTAAAGCCGGAAGGAGCCGTTGGCAGGGACGCCGACCCAGGGTACGCGGAGTGGCCATGAACCCCATCGATCACCCGATGGGCGGTGGCGAAGGAAGAGCCTCCGGCGGCATCCCCAGGTCAAGAAACGGCATGCCCGCCAAAGGATACAAAACCCGCAGGCAGAAGAAAAAATCCAATCGCTACATTGTAGAAAGAAGAAAGAAACGCAAATAATCGAATAACCTGATATTCATATGAGTCGTTCACTGAAAAAAGGACCATTTGTAGAGTTTAAGCTCGAGAAGCGGATCATGGAAATGAATGAATCCGGCAAGAAAAAGGTGGTAAAGACCTGGTCGAGGCGTTCCATGATCACACCGGATTTTGTGGGGCACACGGTAGCCGTGCACAACGGCAACAAGTTTATTCCCGTTTATGTGACCGAGAACATGGTCGGACACAAACTGGGCGAATTTGCCCCTTCCCGGCAATATAAAGGACATCCTACGAAAAAAGGTAAATAATAATCCCAAAAATTACAGATAATGGGTGCAAGAAAACGCGAAAGAGCGGAACAAAGAAAGGAAGCCAGGAAAAATCAATATTTTGCCAAACTGAACAGTTGTCCTACCTCACCAAGGAAGATGAGGCTGCTGGCCGATCAGATCCGGGGCAAGGAGGTCAACCAGGCCCTCGACATCCTTCGCTTCAGCCCCAAGGCTGCTTCCGGCTACATGGAAAAGCTCGTGCTGTCGGCCATCTCAAACTGGCAAAACAAGAATGAAGGCGTACGTATTGAAGACAGCCACTTGGTGGTAAGCCAGGTTTATGTCGATAAGGGCCGGACCCTTAAACGCATCCGACCTGAAGCCATGGGTCGGGCACACCTGATCCGCAAAAGGTCCAACCATGTCACCCTCTACCTGGAAGACAAGAATGAAGCCAGGCAACAAAAACAGGCTGCAGGCCAAACTGCCGAGGCAGAAGAAACTACTAACGATACACAAAAATAATCGACTATAGATGGGACAAAAAGTTAATCCAATAAGCAACCGGCTAGGAATCATCAAAGGTTGGGAATCGAACTGGTATGGTGGAAAGGACTATACGGACAAGCTCATTGAGGACGACAAGATCCGCAAATATCTTAGAGCCCGTCTGGCCAAAGCCAGTATATCCAAGATCATCATCGAGCGTACCCTCAAACTCATTACTGTAACCATTCATACCGCCCGGCCTGGTATCATCATTGGTAAAGGAGGGAAAGAGGTTGACAAGCTCAAGGAAGAGCTCAAAAAGCTGACCAAGAAAGAAGTACAGATTAACATCTTTGAAGTAAAACGTCCCGAACTGGATGCAACCCTGGTGGCCAATGGCATCGCCCGGCAGATAGAAGGTATGATCTCCTACCGTCGTGCCATTAAGATGGGCATTGCCTCGGCCATGCGACTGGGGGCTGAAGGAGTGAAGATTCAAATTTCTGGCCGTTTGGGAGGCGCTGAGATGGCCCGTACCGAGGTGTACAAGGAAGGACGGACACCCCTGCACACCCTGCGAGCCGATATCGACTATGCCCTGGGTGAAGCCCTTACCAAGGTGGGGCTCATTGGCATCAAAGTGTGGATATTCAAGGGCGAAATATTTGGCGATGTCGATTTAACTCCCGCCGTCGGCAGCAGCACAGGTAAAGGCAGCAAATCCAAAGGAAGAAGAAAACGGAAATAATATAAAATACAGTACTCATGTTACAGCCGAAGAAGAGCAAATTTAGAAGGCAACAGAAGGGCCGGATGAAAGGCTACGCCACCAAAGGCGCCCAACTTGCGTTTGGATCCTTTGGAATCAAGGCAATGCAGGAAACATGGATCACCCAGAAGCAGATTGAAGCCGCCCGGCAGGCCATGACACGTTATATGAAAAGGGAAGGACAAATATGGATCCGCATCTTCCCCGACAAGCCCATTACCTCCAAACCAGCCGAGGTACGTATGGGTAAAGGCAAAGGTGATCCCGAAGGTTTTGTGGCCCCTGTTAAACCCGGACGAATCATTATTGAAGCAGAAGGCATTCCCAAACGCGTGGCCGAAGAAGCCCTGCGTCTTGCATCCCAGAAGCTGCCCATCAAGACCAAGTTTGTCGTCCGAAGAGATTATGTGGAATAGATCATTTAATACCATGAAACACCTGTGGGCCTTGTTGCTGCATAAAGCCATCGGCGTTTTACAGGAAATTTCATGCGGCTATAAAAAATAAAAAAAACTGACACATGAAACCTTCAGAGATAAGAGAGTTCACCAATAAGGAGATCGAAGAGCGGATCGAGACCGAAGAGAGCCACCTCACCCAGCTGAGGCTCAATCATGCCGTGTCGCCGCTGGACAATCCCAACAAGATCAAAGCGGCACGCAAGAACGTAGCCCGGCTGAAGACTGAATTGAATATGCGGCTTAAAAAAGAAGCTGAAGAAAAAGCTAATCAATAAGAACCCAATCCAATGGAAAAAAGAAATTTACGGAAAGAGAAAGTTGGTGTCGTGGTAAGCAACAAGATGGACAAAGCCATTACTGTTGAAGTCAACAGAAAGGTCAAACACTCCAAATATGGTAAGTTCATTAACCGACGTTCCAAGTTCCTCGCCCACGATGAGACAAATAATTGCAACGAAGGGGACACCGTCCGCATCATGGAACCCCAACATCAAAGAGATCATTCGCTAATGCACCAACGACTGCACTTCACCCCCTCAGTTTACTGCGTCAAGA
>CAJXLE010000151.1 GCA_913055895.1 uncultured Bacteroidota bacterium
CCGAGATCTACACTCTTTCCCTACACGACGCTCTTCCGATCTCCGATCACCTTATCCTTCAAATCTCCCACCCCCATTTTCTCAAGCATCTCCTGGGCCCGCTTTTTATCTTCCCTGGAATATTTGCGCGTCAGTCCGTGATGCGGCATAAGTCCCGACATGACCACCTCCCTGGCGGAGATGGGGAATTTTTGATCAATCATACTGAACTGGGGCAAATAACCAATGCGCTTGACGTTATTGTGATCATGAACCTGGTGATAGATGACTTTCCCCTTAAAGGGTTTCAGCACCCCCAGGATGACCTTGATGAGGGTGGTCTTGCCCCCGCCATTGGGTCCGATCATGCCTATAAAATCATGGCCGTAGACCTCCAGGCTGGCATCGCGTATCACCTTGTGGCTGTTGTAGCCGGCATCCACCGACTGCAACTCCAGGAGCTTTCTTTCCATAGACTTAATCTTTTTTTGCCGTGCCGGAACCATCAGCCAGGGCCCGGGTGATGGCACCACTCATCTTACGCATGTTTTCAAGCCAGTCATAGGCCAGTGGATCGATGCGCACCACATCGGCTCCCAGTTCCCTTGCGATGGCCCTGGCTTCATCGGTGGAAAACTGCTCTTGTATAAAAACTGCCCGGATGCTGGAAGCATCCGAACGGTCAATGACCCGCCTGATCCGTGCAGGGGTGGGCTCTTTACCATGGTGCTCCAGCGATATCTGGTTTAAGCCGTAATCGCGGGCAAAATAAGAAAGAGCGGGATGAAAAATCAGAAAGTCGGTTTGTTCCAATCCATCCAGGTTACGGGTAATGAAAGCATCCAGGGAATCGATCCGTCCCAGCAAACGCCGGGTATTCTCCTGGTAAACCTGACGGTGTGCACTGTCCAGGCTGATGAGAAAATTGCGGATGTTCTTAACCTGTGTCTTCACCTCCCGGGGGGAAGTCCATATGTGTGGATCCACCCCCTGAGCTTCACCTTTGCCATTGCCGTTTTTGCGGATCAATTTGACACCCTGCGACTGGTCCATGATGCGAAGGTCGGGGTTGACAGATTGAATTTTATCCATCCACACCTTCTCAAAAACGATGTAGCCAATTCGGATGTAACCCTTTGATCGCTCCAGCTTCTGCATCTGTCCGGGCGAAGGATCGTATGTCACCGGACTGGCTCCGGGGGGTATCATGAGCTGGACCTGAAAATGACCACCCGCTATCTGTTCCACAAAATATTTCTGTGGTTGTATGCTGACTGTAATCATCGGCTGCCGGTCACCTTCTTTTTCTTCGCCGGATGGGTTGCAACCGGCAAACAACACCATCAAAACAATGAGCGCTGTAAAAATCTTTCTCATCGACACTATTTATAATCATTTAAAATAACAAAGGTATAAGAATTTTCTCTCTTGAAGAAATGGAAATGTTCAAATGTTGAATGTTCTCCGTCAAAGGTTCTAACAACCTGTAAATGTAGGTTGAACCCAGCAAAATGGGATGGACGACAATAAACATACACCTGGCTTTCTCTGGTAGCCGGCGACTGGGACAATCATCAAAAAACCAGGAGCTGGCTTCTGGCTATTCCAGCTTTCTGTTGTCATACACATCCCATCCGCGGGTGATGTGGTTGTATAGCTGCATCGCCCTTGGGATGTCGTTTTTCCAGCTAAACTGCCCCTGGGGACCGGGATGGGGGTATTGTTGCATCTCCCTGGTAATGTCTTTTATTTTTTCAAGGCCTTCTCTGCAGATATTCTGGGCTCTGGCATTTGAAGTGTCATTCAGATAGGTCCGGAACCCAAAATAGGCTTTGGCTCCGGCACGATATAATTTGGCAGTGAAATAGGTTCTTTCATATAAGTGCACCAGTTCCTGGTAATCACTCTTATCAGAAATCAGGGGTTTCGCTTTTTTGACCTGTTGCAGGGCCCAACGCGCCTTATCACACCCGTAATCCTTTTGGGTGATGACATCATCCAGGTATTTATTGTTCATCTTGTTTTTGGGGGTCACCCACCCATTTTCAATGACCCATGGGGCTTCGTTGTACAGACGCGTATCCGCTCCATCATACCTGGTTTTTTTCTTGTACCTTGCCGGTGAGAGATGTTCAATGATGTCTTTCCAGTAATGAAACTTTTTATCTATACCGTGTTCCAGCTTTATCACCGGTTTGTCCAGCCACTTGCCGCTGCAGTGCCGGCTGTAAATAGAGGGATAATCAAACTCAAACCGGCTGTGGGAATTCATGTGCAACCCCATGGTGTAAATAACGGACCGGATGATCTCATCTGTTTGTAAAAAGACGGGCAGGAGCACATCCACAGTTTTTTTGCCATATTTTTTGGTTATGAATTCTTCCACGATGCTCTCAGCAGTAAGGCTGGTATCTTTGGAGATCCTTTTCAGGGCATAAAGATTTACTTCAGTGGGCCTGCCTATGTTCTGTGTGGTGCCGTAGCGATCCGTCCGGGCCACATAACCCATTACATTGTTTTGCCTGGAGTAATATTTCCATCTTCTGACGGTGACCTCAGGCAAAATACTGGCAATGACCCCCTGACCATGGTATTCATGTCCCAGGTCAAACTCAATGATGACATCTTTGGCAAACCTGGAAATGAAATCAGATACGGGATGGGTTAAAAAGAAATCGTGGGGAACCTCCTTGGTCATCACTTTAACCTGAGGATGTTGTATCTTGTTGATGGAACCAAGCAAGGCATCGAGTTCTTTTTTATGATACATAAAGGTTCGGATATACAAGTCCAAACCCCTCTCGTCTATGATGACACTTGCCACTGAATCAACCAGGTTCGCCAGTTTCTCCTCGGGTGAAGGCCACCGTTCAGAGTATTGGTCTTCAATACGTGCCCCGGTCTCAATGAAGGTTAAGATGATTCCCTCTATGTTGGTCAAGGAATCGAGCATGGAACGGTAATCTGACTTCATCCATTTCCAGAAACCCGGATCATCCAGGTTGATCAAACCATTGTCTTTTTTGAATCGATCGGGATAATAATCCCTGTCATAAAGGGCATGGTCCCAAACCAGCACTTTGCCAATTCCCTCCTTGTGTGCGGAATCAATGATTCTTCTTGTCTTGTGAAGTTTTTCAGGATTCCGCACATCCTTTAAATCCATGATAAGCTGATGCGAAAGCTGAAGGTGGTTGATGCCGTATTCGGGTGCTTTATCAACGGCCATAAAAGCTTTTGATGTATCATCTGAAAGGATGTTCCAGCCCCTGACAGAGGGGCTGTCGGAATTTTGAACATCCGTGTGATGTCCTTTACAACCAAAAAAAAGCAGCGCTATTAAAAGAATCCTGGGTACCTTCATGGTTTCAATATCTATTGACGTCGACATACCAAACAAGACAAAATTTGAATTTTGATATTTTCAAAACCTTCAAATATGGAAATATATTTTTATTCAGGCCTGTCTGGATGATAAAAATTTTATCCCTGCAGGCTAAAGATTCTTTTTTTTACGCCTCCATAAAAAATCCTGCCCGGCCAACCGAGGTCAGCCGGGCAGGAAATGGAAAAAACACATTGTTTTCTTTCGCAAAAAAACAATGGTTAAATGCTTACACTTTAATCCTGGTCAATGATCTCATTATATCTTAACCCTGGCCAATCATTTAACTTTCCTCACCATATATCTCCTGAAGCTTCTTATCGAGCTCCTCGCCCCGAAGGTTTTTCTCTACGATCTTGCCATCTTCATCAATCAGGAAATTGGATGGAATGGAACGGATGCCGTATTTTTCACCCGCCTTGTTGTCCCAGTATTCCAGGTCGGAAACCTGCGGCCAGGTGATGTTGTCTTTGTCAATGGCCTTGAGCCATGCCTTCTTGCTTTTATCAAAGGAGACACCGAATATCTCAAATCCCTTGTCGTGGTATTTCTGATAGGCATCTACCAGGTTGGGGTTTTCCCTTCGGCAGGGACCGCACCAGGCTGCCCAGAAATCAAGCAGCACATAACCGTCGCCCACATGATCGGAAAAGCTCACCGGTGTTCCGGAGGTGTCGGGCAGGGTAAAATCGATGAATTTTTTCCCCACCTGGGTGCGTTCAAGGGTGTTTCTCCTCTCATTGAGTGCTTTCCCGTAACTGGTCTGCTTCACTTTGGTTGCAAAAGTCTTGTATATGGAATCCAGCTCCGGATATTCCATATAAGGAAGCAGATACTTGCGGGTAAGGTAGGGGGCAAGGACAGATTCGGTGTGGTTCTCGGCATATTTTCTTATGTAACCCCGGCGGCTGTTCGAGGCCGACTGATATTGGCTGCCGGCTTTTTCCATGGCCACACTGTCATTGGATTGTCTGGCCTTGCGGTAATCATCGGCGGCTTTTTGTATCTTTTTATTATAACTGTCCAGCTCCTCCTGGAATTTCTCAAATTGACGGTGGGTCTCTGAACCGGTGATCTTCGCATCGGGAAGGCTGTCCTTATGGCTTTTGACTTCAATATCTGCGTTCTCAGCAAAAAAATTCACCTCACCATGCTGGTTGCCAAAGCTAAGCCTCATCATCCTGGGATGCTCGAGCTTGCCGGTAAAGCTGAACTCACCGAATTCCACCTGGGCAGAATCCAGTGTGGTCCATTCACCATTTTGGGTTTGTTGCAAGAGAACAGGAACTTTGTTCATGTTCTTGATGTTGCCTGATATCTCGTATTTTTCAGGTCCCCCGCATGCATAGGCGATCAGCGGCAGGATCAGTAAAAAGGTCAATCGTCTCATTTGTGGTGCTTTTTTGGATGTAACATGTTTTCAAACGTAACAAAATTGAACCGCAATAAAAAGACAAAAAGGTATTATTTTCCATAGTATATCTCCAGCAGCTGTTTGGCAGCCAGAAACGAGCTTTTACGTCCCTCCAGCACCTCTTTCTCATATTGGGGAAGCATCTTGTTAATGAAATCTGCCTGGTAGAAATGGTCTTTCAGGATCTGGTTGATGGATTCATACATCCAGTATTTGGCCTGCTCTCTCCTGTTTTGTGTGAAATAGCCGTTTTGCCTGGTGAAGTGAAGGTATTCATGAATACTTTCCCATATCCGGTCGATGCCCTCATCGTGCAGGGCACTGCAGGTAAGCACACGGGTGCTCCAGCCCGAATCGGGCGGGGGGAAAAGATGGAGGGCTTTTTGGTATTCCTTTTGGGCCATCTCGGCTTTCGACCGGTTGGCGCCGTCGGCCTTGGTGATGGCTATGGCATCGGCCATCTCCATGATGCCCCTTTTGATTCCCTGCAGCTCATCACCGGCACCGGCCAGCATGAGCAAAAGGAAAAAATCCACCATGGAGTGGACAGATGTTTCGGATTGCCCCACCCCAACGGTCTCTATAAATATGGTATCGAAACCGGCGGCTTCGCACAAGACCACCGTCTCCCTGGTTTTCCTGGCCACACCACCCAGCGAATCGCCGGAGGGTGAAGGACGGATGAAGGTACGTGGATCGGCAGCCAGCTTCTCCATACGTGTCTTGTCGCCCATGATGCTGCCACCGGAACGTTCGCTGGTAGGATCCACTGCCAGCACGGCAAGGTTGTGGCCCGATCCTGTGATCTTGTTGCCCAGGGCTTCAATGAAGGTGCTCTTGCCAACCCCGGGCACACCGGTAATACCAATTCTCAGGGAATTGCCGGCATAGGGCAGGCATTTTTCTATGATCTGACGCCCCACTTCCATATCCTCGCCCCGCGAACTTTCGAGTAAGGTGATGGCCCGCCCGAGCATGGTGCGCTCACCCTTGAGTATACCATCGACATACTGCTTTGTTGTGTAGCGGGGTTTCCGTTTCTTCCTGAATTTGCGCAGGGCATCTTCGTTGATGGGTGAAGGCTGCTCCACACCTTTGTTCACGTGTAAAGACCTGTTGCCTGGTTTATTTTTGTCGTCGTTCCCCATATGATCACTCTTTGTCCCCGGCAGAATCCTCTGAAGGAGAAATCATTTCACCCTGGCCTTCAGGCTCAGCCGAAGGTTGGAATTCTCCGGATCGTTGGAAATAAAATATATGGATTTTTGCAAATGTCCCTTTCGGCTGCCTACATTGAGAATGGCTTTGAAGGAGCTGCTTTCCCCTGCCGGGATGACCTTCATCTCGGGCCTGACGGTAGTGCATCCACATGTGGCCCTTATCTTACGAATCTTGAGTGGCCTCTTGCCCGCATTCTTAAATTGAAAGACATGGGCCACCCGGCCTCCTTTTTCGACCTGGCCAAAATCATGGGAGGTGGTTTCAAATTTCACCCGGGGGGCATTATTCCTTTCGCGGGGCGAAAGGTCAGAAAAATCCTCCATAATCTTGGCGGAAACCACCAGGTAGTTGTGAGGTACGTTTTCTCCATCAACCTTTAAACGAACACGGTCCATACGAAAACCCCAGTCATTGACACGGGAGGGATCATACCGGCCGTGCAGGTAGGCTTCTTTTCCAGGGTCTATCACCTGCGGATGGGTGAACAGGGTGATGTGTTCCGGCACACGATCAAAGCTCACCCGCAGGGGTTTATCGGAAACGTTGACGATACCCAGCGAATCATGCTTTTCCTGAGTGTGCTTGATACTGGCAAAGGACAGGTGGTGTGACTTCAACCTTAAAGCCCCCATTTTACGGGGATAACGCCCCTTCAGGGGTCTTTGACGGGGGGTCACCCGGCCCTGTATCCGCAGCAATACCGTTCCATTGATGGCATTGCTCCGCACCACCACACTCTTGTTAAAATGACCCGGCCGGCGGCGCGGATCGAAAGTGGCCCTGACAAAACCAGATTCTCCCGGCTCCACTGGCTTTCTGGTCCACGAGGGTGTGGTGCAGCCACACGAAGCCTCCACCTTGTTGATCACCAGAGGTTGTCCACCCTGGTTGGTAAAAGAGAAGGAGTGCGACACTTTGCCGCCGTCTTCCTTTATGGTGCCAAAATTATGAACCCGCTGCTCAAAAACGATCCGGGATTTTTTCTGCTGGGCATGAACAAATGGGGCCGTCCCGGCCACTATCATGAGAAAGATGAAAAAACGCCTCATAGAAAAGATTTTAATCGTGGAGACAGCATGCAAGAATCGGCCTAGCCGACTGCCTGCCTCACCATATTACAAAGGGCTAAAATAACAAAAGTACATCAAAGGTGGTAACAGAATTTTCAACGCCCTGCTCAATGCTGCTATTGTTTTTTTACTTATGTTTGTTGAATTGTTGATATCGTGTTGCGCATTTTTATCTTGCAAAACAACACCCTATGGATCTTAAAAAGCACATCCTGCAACTGGCCCACCAGCATTATGAAGAAGTCCGGGATATCCGAAGGCACCTGCATCAGTACCCCGAGCTTTCCTTCCAGGAATACGAAACAGCCAGGTACATAGAGAACCAGCTGGGCAAGATGGGACTGGAAAGCAGCAGGGTGGCGGGGACAGGGGTTACCGGGACCCTGGGCAAGGTAGATGAGCAGATGAAAACCGTAGCCCTGCGTGCTGATATTGATGGCCTCCCCGTTTTTGAGAAAAACAAGCTGGACCATTCATCCAAACATGAAGGGCGGATGCATGCCTGCGGACATGATGCCCACAGCGCCATGCTGATAGGAGCCCTGAAGATCCTGTGGTCTCTTGAAGATCAATTTGCGGGCAACATACGTTACATCTTTCAGCCCGGCGAAGAAAAGCTGCCGGGAGGAGCCAAAAGGGTGATCGAAGAAGGCTTGCTGGAACATCCCAGGCCCGAACTGATCATCGGCCAGCATGTCTATCCCGAACTGGAGACGGGACAAATAGGTTTTCGGCCCGGACCCTATATGGCTTCCACCGATGAGGTATACCTGACCATCAAAGGACAGGGAGGACACGGCGCCATGCCCCATCAATACGACGACACGGTGTACCTGGCCACCCAGCTCATACAGTCGCTTCAACAGATCGTCAGCCGAAAGGCACCCCCTACCATACCCACGGTGCTCTCCTTTGGCAAGATCATCGCCAACGGCGCCACCAACATCATCCCGGATGAGGTATACATGGAAGGCACTTTCAGGACCATGAATGAGAAATGGCGAGACAGGGCACATCAGCTGATCCGTGACATATGCCGGGCAACATTCGCACACACCGGGGCCTGGTGCGACGTGGATATCGTAAAAGGCTACCCGGTGCTGGAAAATCATGAAGAATTCACCCACCGCGCCATAGCCTACAGCAAAGAGCTCTGGGGCGGAGAAGCTGTCCACCCCCTG
>CAJXLE010000152.1 GCA_913055895.1 uncultured Bacteroidota bacterium
GTTTTTAGGGATTGTTTACAAGTTTATTTCATATTGAACACCCTGGTCTTTTTCAGTTTATCCGGCAGGGGGGAAACGCTTCATCACACAACCATCAGGGAATGATGCCAATGCGGTCGAGCACCACCACTCCCTGGTCTGTACGGTTAAAAACGAAGCTTATCGACCTGATGGCATTCGGGTCGAACTCCGGATTCTTTTCAGCAAAAGGTTTTAGCGGTATTTCGAAATCCTGCAGCGTCACTTCATATTTGCTGCCATAGCGTTTGTTGGCCATTTTAAGTTTTAAAAATTCCGATTCAAGGACCGGGGGTATCCATGCAAAACGACTCAGGGCAAGGGCCACGCTGTCTCCTTCAGCATCCACCAGCCGCAGGGTGAAATCCACCTGCACAGGTTCTTCCTCCTGTTGTACGGCCCCGGTATCCTTTCTTTCTGCTTTTTCTTCAGGGGTACTGACCTCTGCCTGCGTTTCTACATCTTCCTGCATCTCTTCCTCTTCCTGCGTCTCTCCATCTTCTTGGATTCCTATATCTTCTTGCGTTCCTATATCTTCCTGTATTTCTTCATCTTCCTGCTCCCCTTCTTCAGGCACCTCCTCCTTTGTGTTGGCGGCCGAGAAAGCCAGCCGGCTGCTGTCGGTCAACCGGTGATCTTCCAAGAACCCGGGATCGACTTCAAGGCGATAAAAACTGCCATCGCCTGAGGCAGATAAGGTGCCGGCCTGTGGCCTGGTTTTTTCTTTGTTCAATGAATCGGCCGTGAGGCTGTCGGTGCGCCAGCCAAGGGTCACCACGTTGTTGTCCTTATCCCAGTCGCCACGAAAACCCTGCCTGTCCTCCCTCCAAAGGGCCAAACCACGGGCATCAATGGAGACATGTGGAGAGGAGCCGGTGGTGACATCCACATCCTCTTCGTAGGTGCACAGCGGCACAAAGCGGTGATCCTCATAGCGGGTGATGTAGATGTCATCAGGCAGCCAGTGCTCAATCCGCCGGTGATCCCTGAACATGGGCATGTATTTTCGTTTTTCTTCTAATGTGGCATCCAGGAAACCCGTAATATATGTTTTGGCCAGCTTTTGCTGATCGGATGCCTCCAGCAGGGGTTTCTTGTTTAAAAACAACGACAAAGGCCATCCATAATCGGTATTGCCCCACACCGTATTGAACTGCCCGTGGTTGGAACGGTAGGAATAGACACTTGCCTTAAAGGTGCCCGGGGTGTCTACGGATGCCCTCAGATATTGTCGCATGCCCATAAAAAAGGACACATCGGCATCGTGAGCTCCCTGGATCGTCAGGTAACTGATATTTTTCAGCTCGTTGTCCTTGCCGGCAGGACTGTACTGGGCATCGCTGGGGGCTATGGCGACGAGGGAGCGTATGTTGAAATCAAAATCAAAAGGTATGGTGGCATCATCGGGATAGTAAGGAAGGCGGTTGAAGTTAGCGGCAATAGCTGCTGCTTCGCCTCCCCTTGAATGACCGATCAAAGCAATCCTGGCTGTATCGACCTTGCCATAAAAGTAACTGGTATCACACCGGTTCCACTTGTGCCACTTCTTAAGGTGCTGCAGGAGGATCCAGGCCCGACCATCGTTCTCATTGCTCAAACCACCTATAAAAGAACCATTGAAAAAATTCTGGTCCACGGTGGCGGCTATGTAACCCCTGCCGGCCAGGTGCCTTCCAATGTATGCATACCCGGGGTCGGAATGCTCGCCCAGGTTGTGGTTGCCATGCACCATTAAAACCAGGGGGAAGGGTCCGTCCCCCACCGGGTGCCATACCTTGGCGTTCAGGGGCAGGTGCTCACCATCAAACCCCAACAGCCATTCACGTACGGTCATCTTAAACCGGTTGCCGCCCTCGAAAAAAGCACTCCCATCGACGGTAGAGGTGGTGATATCCGCCCTTTCACCGTATTCAGGCCGCAACCTGGTGTTACCGCTCCCATAGGTAATCATCTTAACCTCATAGCTGCCCCTTTGAGCAGGCGATTCTACCTGCAGTGGCTCGGCTTCAATGCGCTTTGTTTTCGAGGCATCCACCAGGTATTCATCATACCCGGCATCCCACAACCAGTAAACGGTGTAGCCATTAAGAAAAAGACCGGACAGCAGGGCCACCGCCATCCAAAGTGTCATCCGCGGACCGGCCGTACGGTGCTCCCTGTAGATCCAAAAGAAAAGGGCAGAAAAAAACAAACATTCAACCACCACGATGAGCAGGCCGAAAAGCATTCCAATGGGGTTGGGAAAAATAAATGCCAGGTAGATGATCACCGCACCCATCAAAAGGATCCCCCAATCCTTGAAAAACCGGGGAATCAGCTGAACGATCTGAAACGCCAGGAGAAAACCGGCACCCCCAAGAAAACCCAGCACAAGGGAAAACATTATACCCAGTCCCGGATCCAGCCAGGGATGGAGACCCATGGGTCTCAACCCCCCGGCAACAAAAATCAGTATCAACGCTGTGATCAGCAAGCCGAGCCGTGCCCGTTTGCGGGAAAGGTCACTGAATTGTGAATTGTTCTTTAAAAAAGCAAAAAAAACACGGATGAGGGAAGCCAGGATGCGCATCCATTTTGTAAACTTCATGGCAAAGGCGGTTGGTTATCCTGATAAAGATACAAAGAGATTTTTATAATCAGAAAACAGGTTAAACAAAATCATTGTCTGCTTTGTCTTTTAACTTAAAGTAAAATAAAGGGGTTGAGACTTGCGCGTTTGGACCCTAAAAAGAAAAACTTCTAAAGCATTCAAACAACATGAATAAACAAAACAATCTACGTCAACTCGGTAATTCCGACCTGATGGTCACCCCCATCGGACTTGGCACCTGGCAGTTCAGCAAACGCAAAAACCTGGCCGGCAGATACTGGCCCATGATCAGTGATGAAGAAAGCTACAGCATCGTGGAGGCCGCCTGGCAAAATGGGATCAACTGGTTCGACACCGCCGAGATGTATGGCAATGGTGAGTCGGAAAGGACCCTTGCCAGAGCCCTGCAGGCAGGCAACATTGAAGACAGTCATGCGGTGGTGGCCACCAAATGGATGCCCATCTTCAGAACAGCAGGATCCATCAAAAAGACCATTGGTAAAAGACAGGAGACACTGGACGGATATACCATTTCCCTGCACCAGGTCCACAACCCAATGTCCTTTGCCAGCATAGCGGCCCAGATGAAAGCCATGGCCGGGCTGGTCAAAGAAGGAAAGATACGTCATGTTGGGGTCAGCAATTTTTCCGCTGCCCAGATGCGCAAGGCTTCCCGGGAACTGGAAAAATATGGCATCAGGCTGGCATCCAACCAGGTGCACTACAACATGGTCAACCGCAAGATTGAATACAACGGCATCCTGGAAGCCGCCAGGGAACTCAACGTTGCCATCATAGCCTATTCACCCCTGGCCCAGGGGATACTCACAGGCAAATATCATGATGCACCGGAGTCAATCCGTACCCAACAGGGCTTCCGCAAACGTTTCGGTTCTTTCAAGGAAAAAGGCCTGGAAAGGACCAGGCCGCTGGTCGACAAACTCCGGGAGGTGGCCGAAAACCACCAGGCTACGGCAGCCCAGGTGGCACTGAACTGGTTGACAAATCGTCATGATGGCACAGTATTTGCTATTCCTGGAGCCTCCAACACCCAACAAGCGGTGAGCAATGCGCAGTCCATGAAATTGCAGCTCACCGGTGAGGACATGGAAATACTGAATCAAGCAAGCGCAGAACTTCAAAAATAGAATGATTATGACACCAAAGAAGATTATGAGAACCACCGTATTCACAACGCTCTTTATACTCGCCCTGTCCATTGGAAGTTACGGCCAGGATTACCAAACGGGCATTGGCATCCGGGGAGGTCTTTCCAATGGGTTAACAATCAAACATTTTACACAGGAAGGGGTTGCTCTTGAAGGCATAGCGGCTTTTCGCTGGGGCGGTTTTCATTTTACCGGTCTTTATGAAATACACGAGCCTGCTTTCGATACCGAAAGGCTCAAATGGTTTTACGGCGGGGGAGCCCACCTTGGCGTATGGGATACCGACAGCCCTTTTGTTGACGGAGACAGCCAGGCCGTAATCGGTATTGACGGGATCATCGGACTGGAATACAGCCTTGAGGAGATACCTTTCAGCATCAGTGCCGACTGGAAACCTGGATTCAACCTTATTGGGAACACAGGTTTTTGGGGTGATGAAGCCGCTGTATCCGTGCGTTACATCTTTTAACTGTTAAGAATCCACCTAACTATTAAACCGGGAATCCGGGAACACCCCGAGGTTTATGAGCATGCCAAGTCTGGTTTTTATACCTGTATACAATGAAGAAAAGAACATCCGCCAGATCATAGGGCAAATAAGACAACTGCCCTATGATCTGGATGTTCTGGTCATTGATGATGGTTCGACCGACAACACCAAAGCCATTCTTCGGAAGATCCCTGCTATTCACACAATATTCCATGGGGTTAACCAGGGCTATGGCCAGACCCTGCTCGATGGATTCGATTACGCCATAGAGGAAGGCTATGAAAATGTGATCACCATAGACAGTGACAAACAACACCAGCCTGAAGAGATCCCCGTCTTCCTGGAAGCTGCAAAAGGCAACCACCCGGATATTCTTTCCGGTAGCCGCTATTTGCAAGCTGGAGAGGCAACATACCGGAAAGCACCACCCGACAGGGTAAAGGTAAACCGCCGGATAACAAAAAAAATCAATTCCATTACCGGTTATCATCTGACGGACGCCTTTTGTGGATTTAAGCTCTACAGAGTGGATGCCCTTAAAAAGCTTCACCTCACGGAACAGGGCTACGGCATGCCCCTCCAACTTTGGATGCAGGCCTGGAGAAAGGGATTGAGCGTAGAGGAGATACCCGTTGAGCTGATCTATATCAGCCACGCCCCGGCAGATACACCAGGCGCGCTTACCAACCTCTTCAGGCGATACCGTTATTATTTACAAATCATTGAAAAAGAAAAAGAGCCATATGAAACTTCTGGTATTAGCCGCCCATCCCGATGATGCAGAAATATCCATCGGGGGCACCATGCTTACACAGGCTAACAAAGGAGATGAGGTCTACCTGCTGAATTTCACCAATGGCGAACCCACCCCCAACGGGACGGTGGAGACCCGTCTCAAAGAAGCCGAAGAGGCAGACGGCATTCTTAAGATCAAACGGCGCATCGTCATGGACCTGCCCAACCGATACCTGCAGGACACCATTGAAAACCGTGAGGCGGTGGCCGAGCACATACGCGAGATCCGTCCCGACGTGATGCTTGTCCAGACCCAGCTCGACCAGCACCCCGACCACATAGCGGCATCCCAGCTGGGTACGGCCGCACGGTTCTACGCCAAGCTGACCAAAACCAACATGAGGGGCGATCCTTTTTATCCACCCAAGATACTCTACTATTTCACCTCCCATTTCAAGATGGACCCCTCGCCCTCTTTCGTCCTGCCGGTTGATGAGGAAGTATTCAAGCAAAAAGTCAGGGCAGTCAGTGCCTACCGGTCGCAGTTTCAGCACAAAAACCGCGACATCCCGGAGTTTCTCAAGCTCATGGGCAACCGTTACGGTTCGCGTATCAACAGCCCCTACGCGGAACCGTTTTACACCCCCGAAGTACTGGGGATAGAAGGACTGGAACATATACTATGAGTGGTGATAATATGGTGGACATCAAACAGGCTTTGCGGGAAAACAGGGAATGGTTGAAAAGGCTTTTCTCAGGCAACCCGGAGATGCAACAGATTAAAAGGGAGTTTGACGATTGCCTGGAACATCAACATGGCGCCTTACAACATCCGCGTATTGCCACTGGTCACCAGCCGGTGATCTATTACCCGGGCCTGCTCTTCAAGGATTTTTTCACCGGAGAAACGGCCACGGAACTGGGCGGATCGGTGTTAAACATGGTTGTGGATACCGACCAGGCTCAGCTGGAGATCCCTGTTCCTACACGAAAGGATGGCGAACTAAACAAAGCCCGTGTCGGGTTATCCAACCCCCAAGAAAAAGCCTACACCGCTTTTCGGCCTTCCCGGCAATCCATCGACCATTTTCTAGGAGAAACAGAGCAACACCTCCATGCGCTGTCGGTCAATCCCATCCTGGAATCTTTCCAGGCCTATAGGCAAAATCTCTGCCAGCTGCTTGACCAGGGGCATTCCCTTGTGGACTCCATCCCTCTGCTACGCCGGCGCCTCAACAAAAAATGGGGCTTTTCCCCGGCCGACCTGACCGTCTCGCACCTGGCCGGTTCCTATGCCTATTTCCATTATTTGTGGTACATCATCCAACGCATCGACTCCTACACCCGTCACTACAACCAGGCTGTGGAACAGGGAAAAAGGGACAATTACCAGCCGGTTAAATTTCTTCAAAGCAAGGATGGATGGTACGAGCTGCCTTTCTGGCTGTCGGAGCAAGGCCGGCGGTTGCCCGTGATGGTTTATAAAGACTCCACGATGATGAGCTTTCGCTCTCACCAGGCGGGTCGCGACACCACCATCTCCCTGGATGGAAAGGATGAAACGAGCATCATTTCGGAGATGCAAGAAAAGCTGGAGCTATATCCGAAGGCTACAGCCCTGACCCAGATCATCCGGCTTTTTCTTTCGGAGCTTTTCATCCACGGGCGCGGAGCTGTTGAATATGAAAAGATCAACAACGCCTTCCTGCAAAAATTTTTTGCCATGGAAAGCCGTCTGCATTTCTACGCTGTCACAGGCGACATCTTCCTGCCCCTGGCGGGTGACCTTCCCCCATACCAGGAACTTAAAAAAGCCCACCGCGCGAAAAGCAAATGGCTCAAGCAGGTCAGCCGCAACCCCGAAGACCACCTGGAAAATGGTCTTTCTGAAAGATACAAGGAAAAGAAGAAAGAGGCAGCCCGCATGATGTCACAGGAAGAATCGCCGGACAAGCGCAAAAGCTACCACCGGCAGCTGGAGGCACTCAACGAGGAGATGAAAAATCTTCTGGCCGATAAAATAGAAGAAACGCGTAAAGAACTCCAACGATATGAAAACCTGCTTCAAAAGAAGGAGGTTTATTTCGAGCGGCAATACCCCTATTTCCTGTACCCCGGCCACCTGCTTACAAGGGCAAACCTCCGGCAAAACATAAAGGTTGAACAGCACAACTGAACAGTCGCTCCACCACTAGACAATGCTCTGGCGGCTAAAGCTCAGGTTGTCGTGGGCCATGGCCATCAGTTGCCTGGCGCTGACACCATGCGGACAGGCTTCCTCGCAGTAACCCGGACAACTCAGGCATGGGTCGGCCTTCTTGTCGCCCGGCAGGTCGCCATATAACTTCATGGCGTATTTTTCATCCTTTTTATTCTGGTAATAGTAATTGTAGCGCAATATCTGGTTGACAGGCAGGTGGTGGGGACAGGCTTTTTCGCATTCATTGCATCCCACCCGGCAGTTGAGAAAACCAAAATGCTCCTGGTAATCATCCAGCAGACGGGCCTGGGTCTTCTCCAGGTTTTGTCCGGACAGGGCCAGGTAACGGCTTACATCCTTCAGGTTGCGGATGTCAAGGCAAACGGTGTGGGCCTGGGGATTCTGCAACACATAAACGATGGCCGCATCGATCAGCTCATCGTCGGTGGTGGCACCGTACTTGCTGAAAAACTTACGGGCTTTCTCCGCCCGCTCTTTGTAACGGTTCAGGTAGGCGTAATAGGCTTCCCCGGGGTCTTTCCCCTGTTCTTCATAACGGGCCACGGCCTTTTCCAGCAGCTGGTATATCTGTACCGGACTTGATTTTATGATGGCCCGGCCTATGTTGCGTTTGTCACATTCCTCAAAAACTTTCTCTGCCAGCGGGGCGTTGACAAAATTATAAGTCATCTGGAAGACATCAAACTTACCTGTTCGGGCAGCTGTCAACAGCACCTTGTCGATGGTCTCTTCAGGCAGCTTGTACCAGGCGCTGCCATGACAAGAGACGCCGGTGGATTTGACCTTGCCCTCCTTCTTGAGCTGTTCCATGGCGGCATGATAATGCTCATCCTGAACAATCTTTGAATTATCGGCGCTGTGGATCATCATGCAATCGAGATAATCGGTCTGCAGACGCTCGAGTGCCTCATGGGTACGGCGGATCACATCTTCCTTGCTTTTAAATCCTCCTTCGCCAATGAGCTTGCTGTTGATGAAAATCTTCTTCCGGTCAAAA
>CAJXLE010000153.1 GCA_913055895.1 uncultured Bacteroidota bacterium
CCTGCAGGGTCCGAGGCCCGGGCGGCCACTGATCGAGCGCTCGGTGATCATCGCCAACACCTCGAACATGCCGGTGGCCGCACGTGAAGCTTCGGTCTACACAGCCATGACCATTGCCGAATATTACCGGGCCATGGGACTGAAGATCCTCTTGCTGGCCGACTCCACATCACGTTGGGCACAGGCCCTCCGGGAGATGTCGAACCGCATGGAGGAGCTGCCCGGCCCCGACGCTTACCCGATGGACCTGACGGCCATCATCTCCAACTTCTATTCACGCGCTGGTTATGTCTACCTGAACAACGGGGAGACAGGCTCGATCACCTTCATCGGTACCGTATCGCCGGCCGGTGGTAACCTGAAGGAGCCGGTGACCGAAGCCACCAAGAAAGCCGCACGCTGTTTCTATGCCCTCTCGCAGGACAGGGCCGACAGCAAACGCTACCCGGCGGTCGACCCCATCGACAGTTATTCCAAATACCTGGAATATCCCGAAGTGGAAGAGTACCTGAAGAAAAACATTGACGAGAACTGGCCGGCCCACGTGCAGCTGATGAAAGACGCCCTGCTCCGTGGTCGCGAAGCCTCCGAGCAGATCAACATCCTGGGCGACGACGGCGTGCCGGTGGATTACCACGTCACTTTCTGGAAGTCGGAAATCATGGACTTTGTAGTACTGCAACAGGATGCCTTCGATGAGATCGATGCCCAGTCGTCCATAGAAAGACAGAAATATATGCTCGAGAAAGTGATCGGCATCTATCATACGGATTTCAGCTTCGAACATTTTGAAGAGGTCAACGAGTTCTTCAAGCGTGTGATCGACACGCTCAGGCAGATGAACTATTCGGAGTTCAAATCCGACCAATTCCATCAGTACGAAAAGGAATTAGAACAAATTATTGAAGAAAGAAAGGGTTAATCATGGAAACACAAGCATTTCAAAAAATCTATACAAAGATCGATCAGATCACCAAGGCAACCATCACCCTTCATGCCACCGGCGTGGGCAATGAGGAGATAGCCCTGGTCAACGATCGTCTGGCCCAGGTGGTGAAGATCATAGGCGACGAGGTTACCCTCCAGGTCTTCGGTGGCACCGAAGGCATCCCCACCAATGCAGAGGTCATCTTTTTCGGCCGTTCGGCCAACCTGAAGGTAGGTGACGAGCTTTCCGGCCGTTTCTTCAATGCTTATGGCGAGCCCATCGACGGAGGACCCGAGGTGGAAGGCGATGAGGTGGAGATTGGCGGACCCACGGTGAACCCGGTACGCCGCCTGCAGCCCTCGGAGTTTATCCCCACCGGCATTGCCGGTATCGACCTGAACAACGCCCTGGTCACCGGCCAGAAGATCCCCTTCTTTGCCGACCCTGACCAGCCCTACAACCAGGTCATGTCGATGGTGGCCCTGCGTGCCAAAGCCGACAAGATCATCCTGGGGGGTATGGGACTGACCAACGACGACTACCTTTACTACAAGAACGTCTTTGACAACGCCGGTGCGCTGGACCGCATCATCAGCTTTGTCAACACCACCGAGGACCCCTCTGTGGAGCGTCTGCTGGTGCCCGACATGTGCCTGTCGTCTGCCGAGCACTTTGCCGTGGAGAAGAACCAGAAGGTGCTGGTGCTTTTGACCGACATGACCCTCTACGCCGACGCCCTGAGTATCGTCTCCAACCGGATGGACCAGATACCCTCCAAGGACTCGATGCCCGGATCGCTTTACAGCGACCTGGCCAAGATATATGAGAAAGCCGTGCAGTTTCCCGAAGGCGGATCCATCACCATCGTGGCGGTGACCACCCTTTCGGGCGGCGACATCACCCACGCCATCCCCGACAACACGGGTTACATCACCGAAGGTCAGCTTTTCCTCCGCAACGACACCGACGTGAGCAAGGTGATCGTCGATCCCTTCCGCAGCCTCTCCAGGCTCAAGCAGCTGGTGATCGGCAAGAAGACACGAGAGGATCACCCGCAGGTGATGAACGCAGCCATCCGCCTTTTCGCCGACGCTTCCAATGCCAAGACCAAGCTGGAGAACGGTTTCGACCTGACCGATTACGACGAGCGGGCGCTGGATTTTGCCAAGGACTACTCGAAAAAACTGCTGGCCATCGACGTCAACATCGAGGTGGATGAGATGCTCGACACCGCCTGGGAGCTCTTCGACAAGCACTTCAAGCGTTCCGAGGTAAGTGTCAAGAAAGAGCTGGTCGACAAGTACTGGCCAAACAATTCCGGTGAATAAAATCGAATTTTATGTCCATCAAGTTTCAATACAACAAGATATCCCAACAGCGGCTGAAAAAGCAGCTTGAGATCCGCCTCAGGGCTTTGCCCACCCTTCAGAGCAAGGAGGCAGCCCTGCGCGTGGAGGTCAAGAATGCCAAAGACCGGATGAATGAGCTCGATCAGCAGCTCAAGGAGAAGATGAAGGAGTACGACAACATGGTGCGGCTCTGGTCGGAGTTCGACAAGAACCTGGTGACCGTCAAAGAGGTGAAGCTCTCTTCCAAGAAGATTGCCGGCACCAAGACACCCGTACTCGAGGATGTGGACTTTGACATCAAGGATTTCAGCCTGTATAACCGGCCCAGCTGGTTCCTCGAAGGGGTGGAGCTGCTTGAATCGCTGGCCCGCATTGCCATCGAGATGGAAGTGTTCCGCAAGAAGATGGATTTGCTGGACTATGCGCGTAAGAAGACCACCCAAAAGGTGAACCTCTACGAGAAGGTACAGATACCCGAGTACCAGAATGCCATTAACAAGATCAAGCGGTTTTTGGAGGACCAGGAGAACCTGTCCAAATCGGCTCAGAAAATTGTTAAGAAACGTCATGAACAAAACCAGTAGGGAGGCTGCACAATGATAACTCCAATGATCAAATATTCCTTTTTGATTTACCACAAGGAATATGACTCATTTCTAACCAACTTGCAGGATATAGGTGTTCTTCATATAGCGGAGAAAGCCAATGAATACGATGAGGAGACGCGCAAGGCGCTGGACCGCATCAAGCATATCAACGATGCCCTGCGTTTTCTAGACAAAAGGGGCCAGGAAGAGTCTCCCGAAAACGGCGGCAAAAGTGCCACCGATGTGATCAACGACCTGCACAGCGGACGTGAGGAGATCGACCAGATCGAGCAGGAGCTGATCACCCTGAAAAAGGACATCGACAAGGCCCGTCCCTGGGGCGACTTTTCGAAAGAGATGAAGGAGAAGCTGAAGGAGCTGAACCTGACCCCGCGGTTTTTCACCATCAATGAGAAACGGTTCAATACAGAATGGGAGAACCAGTATTACCTGGAGGTGATCAACCAGGAAGGTGGCAACATGTATTTTGTCATCTTCCAGCAGGGCGACCAGGAGATCGACATAGATGCCGAAGAGGTGCGCCTGCCTGCCCGCCCGCTGTCAGAGCTGGAGCAAACCTATGACGATAAGGAGCGCCGCATCCAGGAGATCAACCGGATGTTCGACGACTATGCAGTGAAGTACCAAAAACTGCTGCGTGAAGAGCGCCAGCGCCTGCAGGCAGAGACCGAGTTCAACGAGGCCAAGAACCACACCGAACGGCAGGCTGAGGATAAGATCATGCTGCTGGAAGGCTGGGTGCCCGAGGACAAGGAACAGGCGCTGACCGGTTTTCTTGAGAAGCAGGACGTGCTGTATGTACGGGAGGAGACCCAGCCCGAAGATCCCAGCCAGGTGCCCATCCTGTTGAAGAACAACAAGTTTTCCCGGGTTTTCCAGCCCCTGCAGGACCTGTTTTCCCTGCCCCATTATCATGAGATCGACCTGACACCGTTCTTTGCACCCTTCTTCATGCTCTTTTTTGGCTTTTGCCTGGGGGATGCAGGATATGGCATCTTCATGCTGCTCGCTGTGACCATCTACAAGCATACCAAAGCCAAGGGCAACATGAAGGTCTACCTGACCATGGCACAGTGGCTGGGACTGGCCACAGTGGTCATGGGCATTGTCGGGGGAACGCTCTTTGGCATCAACCTGACCAAAGTGGATTGGACCGGTCAGTTCAAGGATATATTCCTGAAACCCGAACAGCTGTTTTACCTGTCGCTGGCCGTGGGCATGCTGCAAATCCTTTTTGGCATGGTGATCAAGGCGGCCAATTTTTGGCGGCAAAAAGGCTTCGTTTATGCCCTCTCCACCTTTGGCTGGATACTGGCCATACTCTCGTTGATCGTTTTCTCAGGCGGCGACCAGATGGGATGGTTCAAAATGGCGGAAGTCAAAACCTATTACAACGCTTCGCTGATTGCCAGCGGCGTTCTGATTTTCTTCTTCAGCGATCCCAAAATCAATGTCTTTGCCCGGCTGGGCAAGGGTGTCTGGGATGCCTACAACGTGATCACCGGGGTGTTTGGCGACCTGCTCTCTTACATCCGCCTGTTTGCCATTGGCATCTCTACGGCCATCCTGGGCCTGGTGATCAACGAGATCGCCATCACCTTCGGTCAGATACCCTATGCAGGACCGCTGGTCTTTGTCATCATCATGCTGGTGGGGCATATCGGCAACCTGCTGATATCGGGACTGGGCTCTTTTGTCCATCCTATGCGTCTGATATTTGTGGAGTTTTACAAAAATGCCGGTTTCGAAGGCGGCGGAAAACGTTACAAGCCCTTTTCCAAATCATAAATGCCGCTGAAAGAGTATTTCATTCATTATCAGGAATGAGCGTCAAAGAACTCTATGGAACAAATCCTGATCACATAACATGGAAAAAACCATGAAAACATCCGCATTTAAGCATTTTCATGGTAAGGTTCCCGTTGACCGATAAAATCAAATAAGAGACAAACAAGTGAATCCGAACCACAACATAAAACAGAAGTTAAATTTTAAAAAAAGGAGAAATAGATTATGAATGCACCTATTATTCTTGCGTATGCCGGATTGGCTATTATGGTGTTATTTTCCGGCATTGGTAGTGCCATCGGCGTTTCTATGGGAGGAAATGCAACCATTGGAGCTCTGAAAAAAAGAGATGAAGCTTTTGGTAGTTACATGCTGCTAAGTGCATTGCCAGGTACACAGGGATTGTATGGCTTTGCCGGTTTCTTTATCATCAACAACCAGATGCCATCGCTCCTGGAGGCAGGACTGGGCATGTTCCAGGGTGTAGCCATCCTGGCAGCCGGACTTGCACTGGGTTTTGTCGGCCTGTGGTCGGCCCGCCGCCAGGGTACAGTTACCTCCAACGGTATTGCTGCCATCGGCTCTGGGCATGATGTTTTTGGTAACACCATGATCCTGGCTGTCTTCCCTGAGCTGTACGCCATTATTGCATTTGCTGCGACTTTCCTGATCAGCACCCAGCTTTAATTTAGACGGATAACAAATAGTTGCGGGATCACAGTGAAAGGTCCGTGCGAATCAACCATATTGATCACACGAAAAGGCGATGTTGATTTAAATCATCGCCTTTTTTCTTTTGGTAGAGAGAATAATGTGTTTATAAATTATATATTTTTGTTGTCGTTAAATGGAACGACATGCCACATCTAAGTATAAATAAATCATGGTCCTTTATACTTCTTTTTTGTTGTCTTTTTGTCCTTCCCGCTAAAGCTAACTCTTCCGCTAAAAGCGGGAATTTTTTGTCGGATAAAGCTGAAAGGCAGAAAACCGAGGGACATAACACAACTCCTGCCGAATCCTCCAATCATAATGAAACGGATGCGGCTTCAAAAACTTCCGGGCACAATGATGCGGCCTCTGAATCTGAAGCTGCCGTTCACGGGGAATCGTCAGATGAAGAAGGATTGCAACCCGGGAAGGTCATCATGGACCATGTGGTGGACCATTACAGCTGGCACATCACCACCATCGGCGATACCCATGTCAGCATTCCCCTGCCGGTGATCCTTTATAGCAAGGAGCGCGGTTTTTTCTTTTTCTGGTCGTCGAAATTTCATCATGGCGAACATGCCTACAAGCGTTTTAAGATTGCAGAAGAGGGAACAAACAAAGGCAACATAGTGGAGCTGGATGAGGAAGGCGACATCAAGGGCCGCCCGCTTGATCTTTCCATCACCAAAACGGTGGCAGGTGTTTTTGTGAGCATAGGCCTGTTGCTGGGCATTTTCATTCCGGTGGCCCGTATCTATAAGAGCAGGACAAAAAAACCGCCCAAAGGGTTGCAGTCCATGATGGAGCCTTTGATACTGTTTGTCAGGGACGAGATTGCCCGCCCCAGCATTGGCGAGAAACATCATGAGCGCTTCACACCCTTTTTGCTGTCGGTGTTCTTTTTCATCCTGTTCAACAACCTGCTGGGCCTCATCCCCATTTTTCCGGCAGGAGCCAATACCACGGGAAACATTACTGTAACGATGGCCCTGGCCTTGTTTACTTTTTTCATGACCCAGATAAGCGGGAGCAAGCATTACTGGAAGGAAATATTCAATCCCCCCAGCGTTCCCTGGTGGTTAAAATTGCCTTTGCCACTGGTGCCCCTTATTGAGTTTATGGGTATGTTTATACGGCCCTTTACCCTGATGATCCGACTTTTTGCCAACATCTCAGCAGGGCATATCGTGGTTTTGGGCTTTTTCATGTTGATATTCATTTTTGGTGACATGAGCCCGATCGCCGGATACGGCGTATCGGTCTTCTCGATATTGTTTACCGTATTTCTTACTTTGCTGGAAATACTGGTGGCCTTTATACAGGCTTATGTTTTCACCATATTGTCGGCATTGTATTTTGGAATGGCAGTAGGAGAGGTTGAATGACCTCTCCGGTATATTTTCATCTTTAAAAATCATAGATTATGATGACTACATTAGCAGTTATTATGCAAACCTCAGTGGGTTTAGGACTGGCTGAGCTTGGAGCAGCTTTGGGAGCTAGCATCGCAGCCATAGCTGCCGCCGTTGGTATTGGCAGGATCGGCAGCCAGGCCATGGAGGCCATTGCCCGTCAGCCTGAAGCTGCCGGAGACATTCGTTCCAACATGATCGTCTCTGCAGCCTTGATTGAAGGTGTTTCCTTCTTTGCCGTAGTGGTTTGTTTTTTGATCCTGTTCGTTGGATAGGTCAAAAGCCTTTACTTTACAGCCACAGCGGTTGGCTGGGCTGTAAAGTTTTTTAATTTTAAAATCAACAGTTATGGAACTCATACGACCTGATTTTGGATTGCTTTTCTGGATGCTGATATCTTTTGGCATCGTATTGCTCATTCTTCGGGCCCTGGCATGGCGCCCCATACTGAATGCCATCAAGGAGCGTGAGAAGACCATACAGGACCGTCTGGATGTGGCCCGCAAGGCCAAGAAAGAGCTGGCTGAGATCGAGTTCGGGAACGAGCGGATCATTGCCCTGGCCAAGACCGAGCGGGCCAACATGCTGAAGGAGGCCCAGGAGACACGCCGCCAGATCATCGAGGAGGCCCGGCAGGAAGCCCGCGAAGAAGCCAACAAGATCATGGAGGACACCAACCGGAAGATCGAGGCCCGCAAGAAAGAGGCCGAACAGCAGATCAGAGACCAGATAGCCGGCCTGTCGGTTGAGGTGGCCGAAAAAGTGCTCAAGGAAAAGCTTTCCGACGACCAGAAGCAGAAGGATTACATCAAATCGCTGGTCGATGAAATAACCATCAATTAATGCGTTTATGTACAGGAGCCTCGTTACACTGAGATATGCCAAGGCTTTGTTTCTGCAGGCGGAAGAGGAGGGCATCACCGACAATGTTTTGGAAGATTCCCGGCGTGTGCTGAAAATGCTGGACGACAACCCCGAGTTGCACCAGGCACTTTACCACCCGGCGATCCTTTCTTCCAAAAAGCGCAGGGTCATCGACCAGATATTCCAGGACCGGGTAACCCCTGTGATGCTGAACTTTCTGCACCTTTTGCTCCAAAACAAAAGGGAGTTTTACCTGCACGATATTTTTCGCAATTTCAGGGACCTCTATAATGAAGCGCGGGGCATCAAGACGGTTGAGCTGACTACGGCCCTCCAACTGGGAGAAGAGGAGAAAGAAGCCATCAAAAAGCTGATTCGCGAGTCTTTTCATGCCCAGAAGGTCGATTTCAGTGAAAAGATCGACCCCGGCATTTTGGGGGGTTTTATCATACAGATAGAGGACCAGCTGCTGGATGCCAGTGTGCGCAGGCAACTGGAAACTATTAAAAGAACGTTGCTGAACAAAAATAAC
>CAJXLE010000154.1 GCA_913055895.1 uncultured Bacteroidota bacterium
ATCATGGCCAGCCGTGAAAGCGACCGGATCGGATCCATCGGAACGATGATGATGCTGGAAGGCCGGGAAAAGATATCAAAGGATTCAGACAACAACATATACGTCCGCGTGTATGCCGACGAGGCCAGCCAGAAAAACGAGGAGTTTGAAAAAGCCATGAATGAGCTGGACCTTTCTTTGATCAAGGAACGGATCCTCAATCCCCACAACGATCAATTTATTGCTGACATGAAAGCACAGCGTTCCAATGTCAAGGATGAGCAACTCAAAGGAAGGCTTTATACCGCCGAGGAGGCCCTTGGAACGTTGATCGACAGCATCGGCACCTTTGACGATGCCATTGATCGTGTGGTAGAACTTTCCGAGCAAAACCAAAACAACGACGATAAAAATCAAAGTACAATGGACAGATTCAAAGAAGTAAACGAAGCCATCGGCGTTTCTTCCCTCGAGTTTCAGGACGGTTACACCTCTCTGAGCATTGCCCAGGTGGAGGCTGTCAACAACCGCTTGGCTGAGGCCCGACAGGGTAAGGAACAGGCCGAAAACGACCTCACTCAGAAGGACAATACCATATCCGAGAAGGATCAGGAGATTGAAAACCTTCAGAATGAGGTGCAGCAACTCAAAGAAGGCCCCGGCGAACAGCGCACGGAGATCTACAAGTCAACGGATGAGCACGGCCAGGAGGAAGCTGATCCGGAAATGCTGACGGACGAAGACATCAAATTGTATAACGCTGTAAAACAATAAATCATGGATCTAAGCACCTATGCAAGCGAGCTGAACAAATCGGCTCATAAGTATAAAAAGCAGCTCATGAAGCTTCCCTCCGTCGGGATCGAGGAAGCTGTCAAGTATATGACTCCTTTTCCCGGGGTCACGTACAAGCAAACCGTTGGCGAGATCTTTGCCGACGCTGAACTGAGGCCCTATGACGGCAACAACAACGCCGCCGAAACCTCCGAAATCAAGGACCGTACCCTGGAGACTTTCCTGGGATCCTGCGTAGAATTGTTTGACCCGAACCAGCTTCGGCAGACGCTCTATGCTACCCTGCAGGCGCACAGCGACACCATTAAGGATGCTGAGATCAAGCGCGCCATGCTGTTTGCTGTCATGGACAGTGTGCTGGCAAAATTGAACGGCAACCTGTGGAGTGCCACCCGGAATGACTCAGGAACTACCACTTCCGAGCTGTTCAATGGTTTCGACACCATCACGGGCACGGAAAAAGGCGCCGGGAACATCGCAGCCCAAAAAGACAACTATCTTTCCCTGGATGCGGCCATTGATTCCAACAATGCCTATGACCAACTGAAGGAGATATATCGCAAGGCCAGCGACGAGCTGAAAGCCCAGCGTTCTTTTATGTTCGTTCCTTTCGGCGTTTCCGAAGCCTATGACGATGACTATCTCACCACTGTCGGATCCGTTCCTTACAACAATAAGTTTGAAAAACGGTTTGTTGAAGGATCGAATGGACGCTGCGAGATCGTTCCCCTGGTTGGAAAGGCCAGCTCCAACTACATCCACGTAACCACCAAGCAGAACCTGATGTATGGTTACGGTGCCGGCGTTCAGAATGAAAACATCGAGATTCGTCGGGGCGACAATGCCTTTAAACTGCAGCTGATTCTCGCCATGTTCTTTGGCGTTCAGTTTGCCACGTTGAACAAAAAGCGGCTGTTTGTCGCTGAGATGGTTAGCTCAACCTAAAAAGGAGGTAGATCATGGGATATAACTATGACAATCTGAACTGGACAGTCGGGAGAGAGAACACTCCGGGGATCTACCCCGACGTCTACTACATACGGAAAAGCGACATATCTTCGTGGCCCGATCTGAAGAAGGATCCTACTTCTGTTGACGAAGCCGCGAAATATGCCGGCAACTTCTCCCTGGTGGATACCAAGACCTGGAAAAAACTGTTCGCCGATGTGGACAAGTCTCCGGTCAATTCCGAGCCCCAGGGAGAGAAATTCAGCCGCAGTTACAACAACACGGCAACCATCAAGTATCCCGGAACGGAGAAAGAGGCTCTTGCTTTTGCCAGGGCTGCGGTCAACGATGACCTTGTATTCCTGGTGAAGGAAAAAGCCACCGGCAACTGGCGTGTGATTGGAAACGAGATGTTCCAGTGTGATGTGAACATCACCCATACCATCGGCGGATCACCTACCGATGACCGGGGAACCACGGTTGAAGTATCCGTTACGGACAAGATGCCGCCTCCGATTTATGATGGAGAGATCATGACCGATGAAGGCGACGTGAATCCTTCTTCCTAAGCGCTTCATAACATCTGCATTTTTTGGTTAAACAGATCCAGCCGGCATTTGCCGGCTGGATTTTTTTGTGTCCTTTTTCGGTAATTACCAGTTGGGGATCTTTGATATACCTAAAACTTAAATCAAATGGAAAGCCCCAACATTCATTTTCCTGTTCCCTATAGCTTTGAGAAGAAAATTTTCGAGGCCTATGATGCCGAATTCCAAAAGGTGCAGAATCCTGATGACTGGGTGTGCATCATGGACGGTGATATCCTTTTTTTTCAATCGAATTTCGGCCACATCATCCAGGGGCACCTAGAAAAATACCCGGATACCGGTATTTTTACCTGTTACACCAACCGCATTGGCAACCCGGTGCAACTTTGGTCTGATAAGGCCAAGCGCATAGACTCCATCAAGTATCATTTCCGAATAGCAAAAGACCTGGAGGCAAAAAATACAGGTATGAGCACCGAGCACAAAGCAAGGATTGCTGGCTTCCTGATGGTCATAAAAAAATCCACATGGGATGCCATCCGGGATCGTATAGCGCAAAAATGTCAGGGTCAGATGATCCTGGGTGTGGATTATCTGATTGCCGATACGGTTATGGAGTACCGTTATTCGATCCGGCGCATGGAAGACCTTTATGTATTCCATTATCGTCGCATGAGCGACTCGGGAAAAGAAAGGGGGCTGGTATGAGCCATATTTTCAACATAGGCCTGAGCCGTGCCGGTACTTCCAGTCTGAGCGAAGCGCTGAACATCCTGGGGTATTCTGTTCTTCACCACAGGTACCATGGCAGACGTTTGCCCCAGATCATCAAAGAAAACGACCAGGCCGGAAAACGGCTGTTTGATGGCCTCGAGCATTTCGACGGGTTCATGGATTTCTCTGGATGGAATCATTACAGGAAGCTGGACCACCAGTACCCGGGAAGCCTGTTCATTTTCACCTGGAGGGAGCGACGTAGCTGGATCGAATCCCAGAAGCGATGGAACTGGCGGATGCATGGCCGGAAGATGAGCACGGAAAGGCTGGAAGAGCTTTATAACAAAGCCACAGGGATATGGAGCTTCTTCAAAGGCCGGGATGATATTCTGGTCATTGATATAACAGGCGGTCAGGGATGGGAAAAACTTTGCCCTTTCCTGGATCGAAGGATACCCAACATATCATTTCCACACCAAAACCGATCGATATGAAAAAACTGATCTATACCGTACTGACAGGGGAATACGACCAGGTGAGCGAACTCCCGGTAGTCAACCCGGAGTTTGACCACGTGTGTTTGACAGACCACCCCGATCTGATCGAGTCAAAAACCTGGCAAATCCGCAGGATTGATAATCCTGAAGGGCTCTCACCGGTCAGGCTCTCCAGGAAACCGAAGATCCTGCCGTTTGAGTTTTTTCCCGATTATGACGTGGCTGTCTACCTGGATGCGAACTTAATTTTGAAGGACGATGTTCAGGGACTGATCGACAAATACAAGAACGCCGATGTCGTGGTGTCGAAACATCCGTACCGGGATTGTATTTACCGTGAAGAGCAGGCGGTGCTTTCACAGAAAAGGGATCACGAGGAAAACACCCGCCCGCAGATAGACAAGTACAAAAAGGAAGGTTTCCCGGAAAATTATGGGCTCTCGCACTGCAACCTTATTGTTTGGCGTAACAGGGAGAGTGTCAAAAGCTTTGGCTGGGCCTGGTGGAACGAGGTAAAAAACCATAGCCACCGCGATCAGCTAAGCTTCGATTATGCCCGCTGGAGAATGCGCTGGAGATCGCTCACCGTTGAGCGGATCAGCCAGTATGAGAAATCGAAATACGTCAAAAAGAAAAAACACAGCGGGGCCAAAGACTATCCTTCCACGATGAAAAGCCAGGGCATAGATGTTGTATATCCCCTGGGGGATAAGAAGACCTGGGGCGACAATGAGCTGCGCTTTTCCATCCGAAGCATGGTGAAACACTTTAAGGACCTTCGCCACATTGTGATCGTTGGTCGCAAACCCCGCTGGCTGAAAAACGTGATCCACATCCAGGTGAACGATGACCAGGAATATCGCGACGCCAACCTGATCAAAAAATTGATTGCCGCATGCAACGATGGTTATGTCAGCGACCAGTTCATTTGGGCTGCCGATGATAAATTTTTGTGTGAAGATGTATCATTCCGGGAGCTTTGCGGGTGGCATTACGGCCACATAGAATACGACAATCCCACCGAGTGGGAGAAGTGGAACATCAAAACCCGACAGGAGTTGGAAAAAAGAGGCCTGCCGGGCAATGATTACAACGGCGCCCATGCCTTTCAGCCGGTTGACAAAAAGGAGTTTTTGAAGATCATTGAATCTTGGGACTGGAAGAAAAACACCTATTTGGCCAGCAACATCTACAACAATTCTACGGAATTATTCAATGGCAAGGACTGCAGGGACTTTCACGAAAAGATTTATGAGCCGCTGCCTTATGGGGATATCATCCGGGAGCTGGATGGGCAGACTTCCTTCAACATCAACGGCGAGGCTTTGAATAAAGCCATGAAAGAGACCCTGGCCCAGTTGTATCCCGATCGCAGCAACCATGAGGTATATGGTTTCGACAATGATCCGTACGGCGAATATATGGATTGGCTGGAGGAGAAAAACTTTTGGGAAGGCGTTGCCCTGATCGAGCGCCACACCCGTAACCGCCAGCTTGTACGCTACTTTCGCAAAAAAGGCAAGACTGAGAGGACTCAGAAGGTCCTGGAGCAAAACCTTAAAATCATATCTCGCAAATGGAAAAAACAACAGGCATGAACGCGAAAAAAGAAATAAAAGACTGGCTGGCCTCCGGCAAACCCTATGAGGAAGGCCTTGTATTGCTCAGCAAATACAGCAAGAACCGCAACCTTCAGCGCATGCTCACCCGGACAAAAAAGCCCGGTAAGCTGGAATATGAACTGCGCAAAATTTCGAACTTGCAGAAGTTCAAACCCTCGCAAAAGCAGGAACAAAAAGACCGGCAGGACAAAGGCCTGGTTCAGGTATTGCATGAAAAATCCATCAAGTACAATGATCTCCCAAAAGACCTACAAAAGGTTTATGATGAGATAAAAGCCCTCTACAAAGAGCGGGCTTCTTACCATGAAAAGGCTAAGCTGCTGACAAGCCAGGGAGCCGACCAGGCTACAATCGGCAATTTGGTGAAAAAGATCAAGCAAGCCGATGACCGGATCCGTGAGAGGTGGCCGAAGATTGATAACTACGATCCGGATGCAGAAAAAAAAGAGGATCCCGAGGAAGACAACGAGCCCATCACATTTAAGCGGATAAGCGCCAACCGGAAATACATATCATCAAACAAAAGCAAGCTTCAACAGGATCCTGAGAAGTGGCGTCCGAAAATTCAGCAACGTGTTGATGAGCTGGTCAGGGCCGGTGAAAACTTCAAACCGGAGATTGTAGAAGAGCTGAAAAGCTACGGCATTAAATTATGACACAACAAAGAGGTATCACGGTATACGACCGCATATATCCCCATCTTTTTGAATCGAAAGAAAAAAACGGGCTGAGCGAAAAGGATGAAGAGGTACGCCAGCGCTTCCTGTTGGCTTACAACATGAAGCTTAACGACCCACTGAAGCCGGATAAAGAAGTGGCCCAGGAGCTGCAAAGCCAGTTCGGAATCAGTCGCTCACTGGCTTACCTGGATATTGCCAACGTGGAGCGGCTGTTTGGCTCGTTCAAAAAATCGCATAAGGAGTACATCCGCCACATTGTCACCGAAACACAAAAAGAGGTGATTTCTCATGAGCTTACCCGGATAAGGAAGGATCCTTCCCTGGGTAGTAAGAATTTGTCTTATGCGGTCAAAGTGCTGGCAGAGGCCAACAACCTAGATAAAGAAGACATGCAGGATCTGCCTTACGACAAACTGCAGCCACCCATTCCGGAGATTACCGACGATGTTACCGCCAGCGACCTGGAGGACGAGGTGGATGACGAGAGCATCGAAAAGCTGAAGAAGAAATATATGTCGCTTGTTAAAAAGGATAGCCAGGATGCAGAAATCATCGAAGGTGATCAGTAACATCAACCGGAAGGCCATTTATTTCAACAGGCCCCAGCGCATGGCCCTTCACGTTCTGGCCAACCAGGAGTATCATGTTTGGGGTAGACGAACTGGCAAATCTCACGGGCTTATCGGGCCGCGTCTCCTTCAAAACATATACATGATGCCCGGCAGCTACGGGGCCATCATAGCACCAACCTTTAAGATGGCCCTTACCCAGATTCTTCCCAACATCATACAGGCCTGGAAGTTTTTTGGATTCTACGAGGATGTGCACTATGTCATCAACCGCAAACCTCCTGAAAAATGGGGATGGGATAAGCCTTTCCTGGAGCCTAAAAATTACGATCACCTGATCACCTGTCACAACGGGTCCATTGTTGCCATCATAAGCCAGGACAGGGTAGGCACTTCCAACAGCCGCAGCCTGGATTACATCATTGTTGACGAGGCCCGTTATATTAATTATGACAGGCTCAAAACAGAGACCATACCGGCCATATCAGGGAGCATTGAGACCATCAAGCGGTATAAGAACCATCCCAGGTTCAAGTCGGCATTGTACTGCACGGACATGCCCAGGCTGAAAAAATCACAATGGATTCTGCGCTTTAAGGATGAAATGGACTGGGGTAAGGTACAGCTTATCCTGCAGCTCAGGAAGAAGCAGGCCAGAAGCAAAAGCAAGAGCGTAAAAGCCCAGCTACAGAAAATGATCGATGAGCTGCGCGGTGAAACGCTATACTACAGTGAGGCCAACATCTTTGACAACCTGAAGGTGATCGGCGAGAAGTACATCCGGGAACAAAAGCGTGTGCTTCCTGAATTCGAGTTCAACACGTCTATACTCAATATAAAACCTGGTAAGGTAGAACAGGGATTCTATCCTGCCCTGCAGGGCTTTCATTATTATACGGCCAATGACAATAAGTACCTCCAGGATCTGGATTACAACTTCAGCAAGGCCAGGAAGGTAGACTGCCGGATGGATGCTGACCTGGATAATAGCCAGCGCCTGAACATAGCCCTGGACTATAACGCCAACATCAATTGGCTGGTTGTTGGCCAGCACAACGACATCCAGATGAATACCCTCAAATCCTTCTTTGTTAAAACACCCAAGCGCCTGAGAGAGTTGGTGGCCAGCTTCTGTCAATACTACTCGCCCCATCCATACAAGGAGGTCAACTACTTCTATGACTCAACAGCGCTCAAATCGAATTACGCGGTGAGCGATGTGGACTTCAAGGATGTGGTAACCGATGAGCTCAGTAAACATGGTTGGAAGGTGCACCCGGTAAACATTGGTAAGCCCATAGCCCATAACCTTAAACACTTCTACATCGATCAGGCGCTGAAGGGTGAGCGCTACATGCTACCGATGTTCAACAGGGAGAACAATGAAGAGCTGATCTTTGCCCTGGAGCAGACTGGCGTGAAGATAGGGAAGAATGGCTTCGAGAAGGATAAGAGCGGGGAGAAAGAACCCGAGACACCCGAGAACCAACTTCAGTACCGCACCGACGCCACCGATGCCTGGGATACATTGTTCCTTGGCATGAACCTGCACCGGGATAAGATCAATACCGCGTCGGGAACTACCAGCGCATTCGTCTAACGCTCAACATATAACACGACTTGCCAGCGGCAGTAATTACCGCTGTTCGATAG
>CAJXLE010000155.1 GCA_913055895.1 uncultured Bacteroidota bacterium
ATATTTTTGCCCTGTTTTTCGAGCCTGTAATTGACCCTTTTAAAGTAGCGTGTACTGAATATTCGCTGTACAGCCTGGTCCAGGTTCTCCCTTGTCGTATAGGTACCCGGAAAAATGCTGCCCTTGCCGATGACAAAGGAGGTATCCACATAACGAAGATTCTCCACACCCACATCAGAGACATACAAATACTCCGGCCCGGTGAGTTTTTGTGGAAGAGCATCCACACGACCGGTCTTCTCCGCCAGTCTTTCAATCCGCGGCAGGATTTTCATGGCAGCTTCTTCTCCCCGACTGGCTATTTTCAGTCCCTTCGAGAAATCATATGCCTGGATGCCTTCCATGTTGGGGGTGATCAGTATGTCGGCCTTTTCCATCTGCCGTCGCGAGTCAAGAACACCCGACATGACCGTGGTCCGTGTCAAAACATCGGTAAAGGAGAAAAGGTCTTCAGGGGTTACATCGTCTTCAAAACCCACGTAAACGCCGATGATGGTATCGGCACCCATCTCCCTGGCCTCCTCCACCGGGAAATTGCGCATCACACCCCCATCCACCAGCAGCATGGAGTCCATCCGCACCGGGGCAAAAAAGCCCGGGATGGCCATGCTGGCCCTGAGGGCACGTGACAAATGCCCGGTTTTGAAGGTCACGGGCCTGCCTTCAATGATGTCAACCGCCTTGCAACGGAAGGGGACTGTCAGGCTGTCGAAGTCATGGATACCGGTGGCACCCCAGGTAAGTTCCGAGAAGAGCCGCTCCAGCTGGTAACCTTCATTCAGTCCTGCGGGAAACTTAAACTCGTAGTTGCGTATGGGAAATTCCACCATGAAACGCTTATAATCATGCTTTTCCTCCATCACTATCTTATTGAGCGGCACCCGGTCGGTGAGTATCCTGTCCCAATCGGTCTTTTGGGTCAGCTCCATCAGGTCACCGGCAGAATAACCCAGGGCATACAACCCTCCCACAATTGCCCCCATGCTGGTGCCGGTGATATAGTCGGGCTGTATGCCGGCCTCTTCGAGCACCTTGAGCACACCAACATGGGCCAGGCCCTTGGCAGCACCCCCGCTCAGGACAAGGCCAACCTTGGGGCTTTCTGTTGTATCTTTTGACTGGCCATGGGAGAAAGCCGTCACCGATACAAGAGATGCCACAAGCAATAAAGCTAGCAGCTTCCTGGAGTAAATGTTCATGGAAATCAATTCATTCAATGGTTTTTCAAATATATATTCCTTACCCGGAAATTGCAACCACACAGGGTTAAGTTCAAGTTAAAACTGTCGCCCTTCTTCCAGGACAAACCAAGGCCTCACGCATAAAAAAATGGCAGCGTCGCAGTGCAGGAACCAACTACCCGCTCCGGCTCTAATATTCATTCCAGCTCTTGACTTCCAGGTCGCCGGGGTCCATTTTACAGAAACTGTAGATAAAAGCGCTGGCCAGCCGGGCATTGGTGATCAGGGGTATGTTGTAGTTCACCGCACTGCGGCGGATGGTATAATCGTTGGCCAGCTCGCCGCTGGAGAGGTTCTTGGGGATGTTCACCACCAGGTCGATCACATTGTTTTTCAGATAATCCAGCACATTGGGCTTTTTCTCCTCATCGGGCCAGTGCAGCGGGTTGGCCTGGATGCCGTTCATCTCCAGAAAATCGGCCGTACCCTTGGTGGCAAAAAGGTTGTAGCCCTTATCACGGAGCATGCGGCACGAATCCAGGAGCTCCACTTTTGATCGCATGGGGCCGGTACTCAGCAGGACATTCTTCTCCGGTATGGTGTAGCCCACCGACAGCATGGCCTTCAGGATGGCCTCGTAGTAGCTGTCGCCAATACACCCCACCTCGCCGGTGGAGAGCATATCGACACCCAGGATGGGATCGGCATTGGCCAGCCTGGAGAAGCTGAACTGGGGGGCTTTCACACCAATATGCTCCAGGTCGAAGATCGACTTGCCGGGCCGCTCCACCTGCCTGCCCAGCATGATGCGGGTAGCCAGCTCTATAAAATTAACCTTCACCACTTTGGAGACGAAGGGGAAGCTCCTGGAGGCCCTCAGGTTGCACTCGATCACCTTGATTTCGTTATCGCGCGCCAAAAACTGCATGTTAAAAGGTCCGGAAATGTCCAGCTCTTTGGCAATAGAGCGTGCGATGCGCTTGATACGGCGAACCGTCTCAAAGTAGATCTTTTGCGGGGGAAAGACCATGGTGGCATCACCCGAATGCACCCCGGCAAACTCCACATGTTCCGAGATGGCATAACTGATGATCTCGCCACTTTTCGCCACGGCATCGATCTCTATCTCCTTGGCCCGCTCGATAAAATCAGAGACCACCACCGGGTGCTGTTTGGATATTTTCACCGCCAGGCTGAGAAAGTACTCCAGCTCTTGTCGGTTGGAGACCACGTTCATGGCTGCACCCGAAAGGACATAGGAGGGGCGGATCATAACCGGGAAGCCCACCTGCTCGACAAAATCGTATATATCCTCTATGTTGGTCAACTCCCTCCACCGGGGCTGATCGATGCCAAGGCTATCGAGCATTCCGGAGAACTTGTTGCGGTCTTCAGCCCGGTCGATCGATACAGGGGAGGTGCCCAACACATTCACACCATGGTGGTACAGGCGTGGCGCCAGGGTGTTGGGTATCTGTCCGCCTGTTGAGACGATCACCCCACGGGGCTGTTCGAGCTCGGCTATGTCGAGCACCCGCTCGAGCGACAGCTCGTCGAAATACAGGCGGTCGCACACGTCATAGTCGGTGCTGACCGTCTCGGGGTTGTAGTTGATCATGATGGACCGAAGGCCCTCCTTCTTGATGGTGTTGACAGCATGCACGCCGCACCAGTCAAACTCCACGCTGCTGCCAATGCGGTAAGCCCCGGAGCCCAGGACCACCACCGAGCGGTTGTCGTTGTAAAAACCAATGTCGTGCTCTTCGGCCGAATAGGTCAGATAGAGGTAGTTGGTACGGGCCGGATATTCGGCAGCCAGGGTGTCGATCTGCTTGACATAGGGTATGATGCCCAGGGATTTTCTGTGCTCCCTGATGCGGTCCATAGCCCCCTCTATCTCCCCGGCGGGCGGATCCATGATGAGCCGGGCAAGCTGAAAGTCGGAATAACCCCTGACTTTGGCTTCGCGCAGAAGGGCCGCCGGCAGATGCTCCAGGTCACCATACCCCTGCAACCTTTGCTTCAAGAGATGAATGTTCTGAAGTCTCAGCAAGAACCAGCGGTCGATACGGGTTTGCTCATACAGGGCTTCAACATCCCAGCCTTCATCCAGGGCGGCATTGATGGCAAAGATGCGCATGTCGGTAGGCTCGCGGAGTGCTTCCTCCAGGTTGCCAAACGACACATTGCG
Organism: uncultured Bacteroidota bacterium; assembly: GCA_913055895.1. GTDB lineage: Bacteria > Bacteroidota > Bacteroidia > Bacteroidales > UBA12077 > JAGXLC01. Next base: position 3,373 of record CAJXLE010000155.1, read on the forward strand.
GTTGCCAACCAGTCCGTGCATGCCCAGTCCGACCATCCGAAGGCCTTTTTGTATGGCCTCTTCAAAGTTACGTCCAATGGCCATCACCTCGCCCACACTTTTCATGCTGCTGCCTATATGGCGCGACACACTCTCGAACTTACCCAGGTCCCATCGTGGTATCTTACACACCACGTAATCGAGGGCAGGCTCAAAGAAAGCGCTGGTGGTCCTGACCACGGCATTGCGCAGCTCGTGGAGTCCGTAACCCAGTCCCAGCTTGGCAGCCACATGCGCCAATGGATAGCCGGTGGCTTTGGATGCCAGGGCACTTGAGCGTGACAACCGGGCATTGACCTCTATCACCCGGTAGTCTTCTGAATAGGGATCCAGCGCATATTGTATGTTGCACTCGCCCACCACGCCAATGTGTCGTATGATCCTGATGGCCAGCTCACGCAGTTTGTGATATTCCGCATTGGAGAGGGTTTGGGAAGGTGCCACCACGATGCTCTCGCCGGTGTGGATGCCCAGCGGGTCGAAATTTTCCATGTTGCACACCGTGATGCAATTGTCATAGCGGTCGCGCACCACCTCATATTCAACTTCCTTCCAGCCTTTCAGCGATTCTTCCACCAGCACCTGGGGAGAGTAGGCAAAAGCATTGCTGCAGACCGTCTCCAGCTCACCGGCATTGGAACAAAAACCCGAGCCCATGCCGCCCAGGGCATAGGCAGCACGCACGATCACGGGATAGCCCAGTTTTTCCGCGGCCTCATAGGCTTCGTCGAGGTTGCCGGCCGCATGGCTGCGGGCTGTCTCCACATCAATCTCTTTGAGCTTGCGGATAAACAGATCGCGGTCTTCGGTGGTCTGGATGGCCCGGACGGGTGTTCCCAGCACTTCCACCCCGTATCGCTCCAGGACACCCCGCTCTTCCAGTTTGATGCCGCAGTTCAGGGCCGTCTGACCGCCAAAAGCCAGCAGGATGCCATCGGGCTCTTCGCGGGCTATGACACGTTCCACAAAGTCGGGCGTCACCGGCAAGAAGTAAATGGTGTCGGCAATGTCACCGGAGGTCTGTACGGTGGCAATGTTGGGGTTGATCAGCACCGTGGTGATGCCTTCTTCACGCAGGGCTTTCAGGGCCTGCGATCCGGAGTAATCAAACTCACCTGCTTCACCTATCTTGAGGGCTCCCGAGCCCAAAACAAGCACTTTACGTAAGGGACTGTCCTCATCTACCCGTCCTGCAGGGAAAGGTTGGTCCCGATGGTCTGACAGGGATGACTGAGGGTTCTCTCTCTCTCTCCTGGATGTTGGTTGTTGGGTTCCCATGTATTCAAATTTTACACAAACCGGTGGCGTCAATGGCTACCGGCTCATCACGATTTGCTTTTTTCTATTTCATCGATGAAACGCTCAAAAAGGAAAGAGGTATCCGTAGGCCCACCCGATGCTTCGGGGTGGAACTGGGTGGAGAAAATGGGCTTGCTCCTGTGCCGGATGCCCTCGCAGGTTTGATCGTTCAGGTTGATAAAATAAGGCAGGTAGTCGCCTGAAAGCCGGTGGTGGTCGACGGCAAAACCATGGTTCTGGGAGGTGATGAAACAACGGTTGCTCTCGTGTTCCACAACAGGCTGGTTGTGGCTGCGGTGACCGTACTTGAGCTTATAGGTTGCTGCACCGCTGGCTATACCCAGCAGCTGGCTACCCAGGCATATCCCAAAGATGGGTTTGTCTTCCTCCATGGCCCCACCCAGGTGGCGGATGGCTGGTTTGCAAAGTGCCGGGTCGCCCGGACCGTTGGTCAGGAACAACCCGTCATAGGCTTCACCTGAATAATCATAATCCCACGGAACCCTCACCACAGTGGTGTCGTATCTCAGCAGGCTGCGGATGATGTTGTATTTCACCCCGCAGTCCACCAGCATGATCCTGTGACGCCCGTCGCCATAGACCTTCTTCTCAGCCACAGAGACCTGGTCCACCAGGTTGACCGAATTGGGATCGTACCAGTCGGCATGCCCCCCGTCGACAACAATCTTTCCCAACATGGAGCCCCGCTCACGCAGCTCCTTGGTGAGGGCCCGCGTATCGACACCAAAAATGGCCGGCACATGATGGTCCTTAAGCCATCTCCCCAGGCTCCTCTCGGCATTCCAGTGGCTGTAGTCAAAAGAATAGTCGGATATGACCAGTCCTGTGACATGGATGCGCTCGGACTCAAAATGCTTCAACAACCCCTCCTCCTCTTCAGCTGCCGGCACGCCATAATTGCCGATCAGCGGGTAGGTGGCCACCAGGATCTGCCCCCGGTATGAAGGGTCGGTCAGGCTTTCAGGGTAGCCTGTCATCGCCGTATTAAAAACCACCTCCCCTGCCACGGGCTCCTGGTAGCCAAACGACCAGCCTTTAAACTCACGTCCGTTTTCCAGGACAAGACTTGCATCAACTGTTTTTTGCATCTGTCAACCTTTATGAAGTTTTTCTCTTAAACCCGGATAAGTAGCCAGCAGATCCTCCTTAAAAGCCTCCGGGCCGTAGCCGTCCCGCAGCACCACCATGATGGTGTCGTTGCCGGCTATTGTGCCGGCCACCGAAGAAAATTCGTTCGCATCAATGGCCGAGGCGATGGCATGTGAGTAGGCGGGTACAGTACGTATTACCGCCATGTTGCCTGAAAATTCTACTGAAAGGAACCCTTCCAGGGCATGCCGGGGCTCAGCCTGTTCCGCGCCAGGCTTTGAATCTGTGTCGGGAGGCAGGCTGTAACGGTAGAAACCTTCTGCATCTGGCATTTTAACTACCCTCAGCTGTTTCAGGTCCCTGGAGAGGGTGGCCTGGGTAAGCTCATAACCCTTACTTCGAAGTTTTTCCAGAAGATCTTCCTGTGATGAAACGCGTTCACGGTGGATGATTTTTGTGATCAGCGTGCGCCTGGCATGGTGGTTTTCCATAGAAAAATGCATAAACATACACAACCGGTGCAAATTTATACATCAAAAATCTTTTGCCCAAAAGAAATTATCAACAACACCGAAGTGTCAGGTCCAACAAAGCAGCGATTCAACAGGCCTGCGGGATTGTGAAAATCATCCCCCAACAAAGAAAAAATCGTTACAAAGTCAGTATATATATTCCCGGCGGGTCTCTATAGAGAAACAACAAACAGCTAAAGGACCGGGCAACTTATTGAGCCAAAAATCACCTTTCAAACAATTCGGGTCGGGAAGATCAATTACATAAACCCTTCAGCGGGTTTATGTTTTTCGGGGACAGGATATAAGCTGTTACAGATCAACAAATAAGATCGCTCAACCCATCCTGCCGGAAACCGGCAGATGGGATTGAGGAAGCGGAGCCGCATATAATAAAATCAAAAAACAACACGCCTTTGATGTATAAATTCCCTGCAATCAGAACAAAAACACTTCTCTACAGCCTGCTGGCGGTGTTTATGATGGTCCAGTTCTCCTCCTGCATACCCAGGAAGAAATTGAAATACATCTCAGATGACGGTAAAGATGTGAAACTGAATTTCCGAAACATCATGGGCGATAAAATCATCAGGCCCCATGATCGGCTCTACATCAAAATTCTCAGCCTGGATGAAAAAACCAACCAGCTCTTCAGCGAACAGACCAGAATGTACGGCGAGATGAACATGTTCCTCAACAGCTATGAAGTCAACGATTCGGGATACATCGATTATCCCTTTGTGGGAAAGATGCAAGTAGAGGGCTACAACCTCTCCCAGGCAAAAAGGAAACTGGAGAAAGAGATCTCCCAGTACCTGCCCAATACGTCAATCCAGCTTAAATATGCAGGCAATTATATCACTGTCCTGGGGGAGGTGAAAAACCCGGGAAACCATCTTTTCCTGAAGGAAAAAATCAGCATTTTTGAGGCCCTCGGGTATGCCGGGGGCGTCAACAATTACGGCAACAAGGAGGAGGTGGTCATCGTCCGCACGGTCGACAACCAAACCCGCTACCACCATGTCGACATCACCAGCAAAAACATCACCCAAACCTATTTCTACTACCTGCTGCCCGACGACGTGGTGATCGTTCAGCCCTTGAACCTCAAATTCAAACACCTGCGCAATTTCCAGCTGGAATCCCTGATATTATCCAGCATCACCACCGTGATCACAGTTATGTATTTTTTCCAACGACAATAATCAAGGACGGCAACAACGATGGAAAACAACAGCGAAAACATCCACAGGCTGGATTTCAAATCCATTATCCTGCTTTTCTGGCGTTATAAATGGCTCTTTGCAGCTTCCATCCTCATAGGACTGACTTATGCCTACTTCCACAACAAGTTCTCCGAAAACATCTATAGAAACAGCATCCAGATGTCCATCGACGTCAACGACGGAAGAGGCGGCAGCAGAAATGAAAAGTTCCAGGCAGTAAGCATCATCGATGAAACCTCCAGCCTGGAAAACGAGATGGAGAAGATGAAGACTTTCCCGCTGATCAGGCAAACACTGACCAAGCTGAATTATGAGGTGAGCTACCATCTGCTGGAGACCCCCTTTAAGCTAAAAATCCTTCAAAAGCTGCCATACCGTATAAGCAGGGAATTGTACAAGGAAGCACCCTTCGATGTGCATTTTGCCCGCTCGCAC
>CAJXLE010000156.1 GCA_913055895.1 uncultured Bacteroidota bacterium
AGGCAATCATATCCTTGATGTGCTTGCGCTCGTTGAACTTAAAACCGCCCACCACCACATAGGGAATGCCCCTTTTGTTCAGCTCGGTCTGTATATACCTGTTGTGCCAGTCGGCCCGGTTTAAGACCGCTATCTCACTCAGCGGCACATTTTGCTCCCTGAGCTCCAATACTTTGGAAACGATGTAGGCGGCTTCCTCCTCTTCATCGTAAAAACGCTTGACCAGGGGTTTGGTGTGCGATTGGATCTCGGAGAAGAGCTTCTTTTTATATCCCAGCACGGAATGGTCGATGATGTTGTTGGTGAATTCGAGGATGTTTTGATTGCTGCGGTAATTCTTCTCAATTTTCACCACCCTGCAATCGGGAAATTTTTGTGGGAAACGCAGAATATTTTCATAATTGGCCCCGCGAAAAGCGTATATGCTCTGGGAATCATCACCCACCACCATGATGTTGCGGTGTTTGGCTGCCAGCAGGTCGACGATTTCCTTTTGCACCACATTGGTGTCCTGGAACTCATCGACCATGATATGTGAAAAATCCTCCTGCACCCGTTTGCGGAACCGCGGTTTGTCGCGCAGGGCATTCCTGAGAAACTCCATCAGGTCGTCGAAATCAAAAAGGTTGCTCAGCTCCTTGTAACGGGTATAGCCGTTGTATATCAACTCGATGTCTTTGATGTAATCGACCAGCCCGGTATAGTATCGCTCTACAAAACCGCGGATGGTCATGTTGCGGTTTCTCGATCCGGAGATGATCTGTTGCAGCCTTCTCTTTTTGGGAAACTTCTTGTCTTTTTGATTATACTTGAGCTCGGTGCGGATCAGGTCGATGGTGTCTTCACTGTCGCCGGTGTCGATGATGGTGAAATTATTGGACAGCCCTAGCATACCGGCATATTTGCGCAGTATGTAGACCGAAAAGGAATGGAAGGTGCCGCCCATCACATTGCCGGCACGGGTATCCTGCAGCAACTGCTGCACCCTGGTAAGCATCTCATGAGCTGCTTTGCGGGTGAAAGTCAGCAGGAGTATCCGGCTGGGATCAACCTTGTTTTCAATCAGGTAACTCACACGATATACGATCACCCGTGTCTTTCCGCTACCGGCTCCTGCGATGACCAGCAGGGGACCACCGGTGGTCGTGGCTGCCGTTAGCTGGGCGTCGTTCAGCCGGCTGGCATAATCGATCTTATAATTGCCCTTGAGAAGCTCCTTGTTGACATACTCCAGCCGGTGCTTTTGCTCTTCTATTGAACCGGCAATTTTTTTCAACTCATCTATCCTTTCCCGGGTTTCTTCCGACATTTCAACGGGCGGATAATCGTCGGGCGTGAGGTGGTATATCTCGGGCAGTTTCGATCGGCTCTCGCCAGGCGTCGCCTCTGCATCGCTGACATCTCCCAGAAAATCTTCCAGCAACCGCTCGCGGTCCATACCCTCCAAGCCATCGCTTTCATCTCTCTCATCTGGGTGGCTTTCTGAAGGGCCGCCTGAATCGTTGCGTGACTGACCGTTTTCGTCTTCCCCTCTTCCTTTACCCCCACCGCGATCATTTCTGCCCCTATCTGAAGAGCCTGATGAAGCGCCGCCTCCATGATCATCTTCCTGGAAACCAAGGCGGACAACCCGCTCCAACATCATCCTGTACCATCTCAATACATTTCTTTTCATGTGATGTCTGTTTTTTCTGGCCACAAACAAGTCAACCGCCCCGAAATACGCAACATTCACCAGTACAGCGGTGCCTTTGGCTATTCAAAGATAACCAAAATATCATATTGTAATAACCTGTCCGTTTTTATTGTATATTTCAGGTCGCAAAATCATCCTGGTGGTTTCAAACATGTTGAAGAATACTTTTCTGCAAGTCATACTGGTCCTTACATCCCTGGCTGCCTTTGCCCAGAAGGGCAACCCCTACCTGAACCACTATACCGATAAAGGGGCGGGCGGCGTTCAGAACTGGTCGATAACACAGGACACCTCAAACAACATGTTCTTTGCCAACCGCAAAGGTCTGCTCAGGTACAACGGGGAAACCTGGAAAACCATCCACACCCCTTCCATGCCCTACGCCCTGCTAACCCACCCCGAAACAGGCGATCTCTATATTGGTGCCGAGAACGATATAGGATACCTTACTCGCAATAATAAGGGACAGTACCATTACCACAGCCTGGTACCAGAAACGCCGGTCTACGGTTCTTTTACACATATCGAGCCTGTCGATTCGGTATTGTATTTCATGAGTTCCAGGAATATTGTCAGAATAGATCCGGAGAAGCGACAGCAGCAGAAAAAATGGGCGGCCGGGGACCAAAAACCCTTCACCGGCATGGTGCACAACAACGAACATGTGTTTATAAACCTTTGGCGCGAAGGACTCCACAGGCTTCAAAGCGACACCTTGTTTCCCATTGTCAGTGGCTTTAAAACACGCAACCGGGAGATTCTCTTCAGCTTCCCCTACGACAGCTCTCTGGTTCTCCTGGGTACCGATGAAAACAAGCTCTTCCTTTTTGATGGCATGAAATTTTATCCTTACAGGTTAAAAAACCAAACTTACATTGAAGAGAGCGTACTCTCGGGTGGACGTAAAATATCTTCCCGGCATTTTGCCCTTTCCACCCTGGCAGGCGGTGTGTTGGTGGTCGACAAAGCATCCCGGGAGGTGGCATACACCATCAATTACAAAACAGGACTGCCCGACGACGAGGTCACCGCCATGGCCGTTGACCGCAACAAGGGACTGTGGATCAGCCACGCCTCGGGGATCACACGTGCAGCCATGGACCTGCCTGTGCGCAATTTTAGCACCTACCCGGGCATTGAAGGCAAACTGATTCGGGCCGCGGAGGTTGATTCGACTCTTTACCTGGCAACAGGCTCCGGTGTCTTTAGGCTGACAGAAGAAAAAAAATATACTGCCCGGGAGATCACTGTAAAAGTAGAAGAAGAGGTGCCTGCTGCCGGAGGAAAAGAAAAGACACAGGAACCTGCAACGGGTTATAAAGAAGGGGATGAGGCCCAACAGGAAGAAAAACAAAAAGGTGAACAGGAAAAAGAAAAGGCCGGCCAGGAGCAGACCGGAAAGGAAAAAGGAGAGAAAGAAGCAAAGAAAGAAGAAAAGGATGAGCCGGGTGCTTTTCGCAAATTTTTCAACCGGATCTTTGGAAAAAAAGATGAGAAAGACCGGTCGGCTCCCTCCGAGGAGGAGAAAAGACCAGGAAAATCAAAGGAAAGCGAATCACAAGAGCCCCCGTCGGAAGCCACGGCAAAACCTAAGGCACAAAAAGAAGAGTCTGGTGAAGCCTCCAGGTCCCAAACACGCATCTCCTACCGCAAAAAGAAAATCTATTCCCTTCAATCGGTCACCCATAAGTTTGAGAAAATCGAGCCGGTTGGAGGCAAATGCGATGTTCTTTTCACCCTTCCAGATGACGGGGGACTGCTGGCAGGCACCCACGAGGGACTTTACCATATAGACCCCGGGGGCCGTGCCAGCCTGATAAGAGAAGGCATTCATCCGCAGCACATCACCTCCTACCGCAATCAGGAGACCTTCCTGGTGGGTGCCTCAGCAGGAATGTATGAGGTTTACAGGAGCAATGGCGGCTGGAAAATCAGGCGGCTGGCAGCTGATATAGAGGACCCGGTCTATTCGATGGCCTATGATCAGGGCTCCCGGACACTGTGGGCAGGAAGTGAGGACAAAGCCTACAGGATCACTTTCGGCAGGGGCATCACCCCACACGCCGTGCACTCCTATTCCATACCCACCAACTATTCAGAGAAATACCATGTAAAACGGATAGCCGGTACGCCCCACCTGCTCATCTCATCGGGTATATACCGATACCAGGCAGCAAAAGACTCCTTTGACATCACTGATACGGTTCTTCCCCGGTCAGATGAACCAGGCGAATACCAGTATTTGTTCTCACCCTCCGGCTTCACCCTGGTCTATCAGGACGACAAATGGCATATGACTGGTGAGGCCGGTGGTAAAAAAGACCAACTGGTTCGTTATCTCAGGCTCTTCAATGACTTACAAAGCGTCTCCATCACCTCGCAGGGCCATCTCCTGGTTGTCGCCGCCAACCAGCTCTACAGGGTCGACCTCAACCAGGGGGTTCCCCGACAAAAATCCTTTGAAGCCTTCTTCACTTCCGTCCGCCTGGACGGGCAAAGACAAGACCACCGTGACAGGCTGAAAATCGACAGGGAAAACACCTCCCTGGAATTCAGCGTGGCAGCTCCCCACTACATCAAGGAAAACACCACCAGCTATCAATACCGGATTAAGGGATTGATGAACGAATGGTCGGAATGGTCGGAAGATCCCACATTGCGCATCTTCACCCAAAAAGGGGAATACACCGTTCAGGCACGGGCTCGCAACATTTGGGGCCAGGTAAGTGAAACCAACCAGGTCAGCTATGAGGTGCCACCCCCCTTTACGGAGACCGCCTATTTTTATGGAATGCTCATCGTGTTGGTTGCCGGCCTGTTCTTCCTGATCATCAAATTACACGAGCGTAAACTGCAGCACGACAAGAGGGTGCTTGAAGAGGCCATAAAAGCAAGGACTGCCACCATAGAGGAGCAGAAGAGCGAGATCACCACCCAGCGTGATGCCATACTCCAGCAGAAAAAAACCATTGAAGAGAAAAACAGGGAGATCACCGGAAGCATTGAATATGCCCGGCGAATACAAACCGCCCTGCTGCCGGGAGAAAACACTTTTCAGCAAGTCTTTTCAGATCATTTCATCATTTTCAGACCCCGCTCCATTGTCAGCGGCGATTTTTACTGGATCCACTCCAACGAAAAACGAATCTACCTGACCGCAGCCGACTGTACAGGACATGGCGTACCCGGGGCTTTCATGAGCATGCTGGGCATCTCGTCGCTGAATGAGATCGTCAGCAACCACAAGGGAAATCCTGAGAATGCAGCCGAGATCCTGAACAGGCTTCGCGAGACGGTTAAAAACTCCCTGCATCAGACAGGAAAGAAAGACCTTACCAAAGATGGTATGGACATGGCTTTTTGTGTGGTCGACCTGGAAAACAACAAAATGGATTTTGCCGGTGCCTTCAATCCCTTATACATCTTCAGAAATGGCGCTTTCGAACAGTACAGCGGCGACCGCAACCCGGTTGGTATTTACCATACTGAGAAAGCCTCCTTCACCAACCACCGTGTCGACATCAAACCGGGCGATACTTTTTACCTCTTCTCTGATGGTTACATCGACCAGCTTGGTGGTCCCAACCATAAAAAATTCAAATCCAAAAACTTCATCAGCCTGCTGAAGGACATACACCACCTTCCCATGTACAGGCAAAAAGAAATACTGGAACAGGAGTTCGATCAGTGGAAAGGCGACAACTTCCAGGTGGATGACGTCATTGTCCTTGGCATCCGGATCTGACTACTCCTCCTCCTCTTCCAGTTTCCTGACCTTCTGGTTTTCGGTGTGGGCATCGATCATCCAGGCATAACGGATGCGCTTGCCGGTCTCTATCGATTCATACTCAATGCCCGTTTCGCCCTCCACGATCACACACTTGCCCAGGTCGTAGCGCAAAGACATCACCTTATCGCCCACCTTAAGCGGATTGCCGTCGTAATCCAGCAATTCCTGCTTCTTCTTCTTTTTTCCAAACAATCCCATAATGAAAAAATATTTGTATTCACTGGTTGCAAATCCCCCCTACAACAGGAGGGTTAAAAACTTTTTGTTACCGGATATACTGTTTTTACCGGGTATACTGATCAATCACCATGTTGATGGCACGGCGGCAAGCAGCACAAAACTCATCGGTGCGCGTGAACATGATGCAGTTGGGCTCCGAGCGATAGATGCCCTTGCTGTGATACATGGCTCCCTGATAGGCCCCCACCTTCCCGGCATGAGGTATCTGTGAGAGGTAATCCTCCTCCCACTCCCGCTGCTGATTGAAAAGCTGTTCCATCTTTTTCTCGCTGACCTTGGCTTTGCGCATCTCTTCGCGTTTTTTCTGCACCTGCCGGCCATGTTTGTCGAATTTTTCCTGTCCCCATGGCGTGGGCAAAGGGGTGTTTTCATCGATCAGATCGCCCCACTTGATCTTCTCCTTTTCAGTGTAGGTGGTAACATTCAACTGGTAGGGTTCCACCACGTCGCTGCCCATCTCATAAGCCGTAGCCGAGGTATAATATTCGTCGGCCAGGGAGGCAAAATGGTGACCAAATTCATGGACATAAAGGTAATCATGGAAAGCGTTGTCAGCAGCGGCTGTTATATAAAGGTTATAGATCCCGCCACCTCCATATATGCTGTCGTTCATCAGGATGGCTGTGAACTCATAGGGAACGGTGGAAGCTGCATCGCGGATGGTTTTGTTGTCATAGCCAAGGGCATAACGCTGTGAGCCAAAAGCTCCGTAACTGACTGAAAGGGCAGAGCGTTTGTAGATATCCTGCTGGGGATGGTTCAAACCCGAATTGGGAGCAGGAACCTGAACAGCCCGGATGTTGAAATCTTCCTTTCTCGATGCAAAAGGCTCGGTGGAAAACAGGGCCCGGGCAAACCTGTCGGCATCCGACCGGAACTCATCCATCTCATCGGGAGCATACCCCTCACTGAGCAGGACAATGTCCACTTTGTTTTCCGGCTTACCATGCGTGGCCACCTCGTAGACATCATAGGAGGACTGGAGTTCAGCCGGGTTGACGCGGCGGGACTCCGGATCAACCATATATTCCCATACCTGCTCAAAATCCTGGTCCCTGTTGCGCTTGTAGATGACCAGTTTGACTTTTTGCCGGGGCCAGGGAAAACGCACCGATTCATGAAAGACACCCCATTCTTCTTTGGCCTCGGGGGTGGTTTCCCACTCCCCGTAGATGCTGGAATAGCCCCTGGAAAAAAGTACTTTACCCGTTTGTGGTTCCTGTATCTCAAAAAAATATTTTCCAAGTTCCAGCTCATCGATCAGCTGCTGCTTGCTGCCAGCCCAGATGCCGTCGTTCACCATCCGGTCGATGGCAAAATGTTCTTCCGCGGCGGTACCGGTGTGGTAATAATCCAGGCGCATGGTCTGATCCTTGAAATATTCACTGAAATTCACATCTGCTGAAGCCTGGCAAACGATGAGCATGGCTCCCAGCAAAAGCATGGTTATTTGAATGATCTTTTTCATAGATTGGGGGGTTTAGGAGTTTGTGCCTCCCGAATTTATAAAATTATTCCGCTTCTTACAACCGGAAAATGGATTATAGGCTTTAAAGTTTAAGGTTGAAAGTTGGACATGCGGAGGAAAGTGGAAACGGTTGAAGGTTGTAAGAGCTTAAAGGTTGTAAGAAGCTGAAAGTTGAAAAAGTAAAAAAATGGCAAAATGGAATAAAGTGAAAAGTTGGAAGGCGCAGAAGGTGTAAAATGCTTAAGGTTAAAAAGAATTGAAAGTTAAAAGGATAAGGGGTTGGAAAGTCGGAAAGAGGAAATAAGGTTAAAGTGGCAAAAGATTGGTATTTAAAGCTGGGGGGCACAAAAAAAACGGTCCCGCAGGCGTTGCTGCGGGATCCGCTTTATGGTCTGGACGGAAAATGTGTTGTTTAAACCAGCTTTTCTGCCAGGTCGACAACACGCTGGGAATAACCCCATTCGTTGTCGTACCAGGAGACAACCTTCACCATGTTGCCGGCCATCACCATGGTACTTTGTGCGTCAAAGATGGATGAGCGGGGATCGCCAACGATGTCGGCAGAAACGATCTCATCTTCGGTATAACCAAGGATGCCTTTCATGTCTCCTTCCGCATGTTTCTTCATGGCGGCATTGACCTCTTCGATGGTCACATCTTTCTTCAGGTTGGCGGTAAAGTCAACCAGCGAGCCGGTATTGGTCGGTACGCGAACAGCTTTGCCGTCGAGTTTGCCTTTAAGCTCGGGGATCACCTTACCGGCAGCTGTGGCAGCACCTGTGGGGGTGGGG
>CAJXLE010000157.1 GCA_913055895.1 uncultured Bacteroidota bacterium
CCACAATTTTTTCAGACCTTTGCAAATATGATCGTTGCCAAATCATATTACAGCCTGCGCTATGGCGTTATGTCGGTACAGGACCTGGTAGCCCGGGCATCGCAATACGGCATGTCGTCGCTTTGCCTGGCCGACATCAACAATACCTCGGGCATCGTTGAACTGGTAAAGTTTTGTAGTGAAGCCGGCATCAAGCCCGTACCCGCCATTGAATTCAGAAACGGCGATGACTGGCTGTATACCGGTATTGCTCAGACCAACCAGGGTTTTTATCATCTGAACGATTTCCTGAGCCGTTACCAGTTGACCAAAAAACCTTTGCCAGAGAAGGCTCCGGAGCTGGGAGGTGTGGTGTTTGTTTACCCGTTCCGGCGCCGTTCACCTGCCAGTCTTGGGGATAGGGAGTATATAGGTGTTCGCCCGCATGAGGTCAACCGGACGGTGATGAACGAGTATCCCGAACATGCCCGTAGCCTGGTAGCTCTGCAGCACGCCACCTTTTTGAATGAAGATGACCCTGAGTTGCATCGCCACCTGCGGGCCATTGACCACAACACCCTTCTTTCCAAATTGCAGGAAGAATGGGTTGCATCGGATGATGAATTTTTCCTTCCACCCCAAAAGTGGATGGACAGGTACCATGGTTATCCTGAACTGATAGATAATGGGGCTGCCATATTGAACAGCGCCTCTTTCTCCTTTGATGCCGGCATCAAAAACAAGAAAACATATACCGGCAGCAGGGAGGAGGACCGAAAATTGCTGGAGAGGCTGGCCTATGATGGGATGAGAGAGCGATACGGGACGGATGACCGGCAAGCCCGTGAGCGTGTCGAGCGCGAACTGGAAGTGATCCACAACCTGGGTTTTGCTGCCTACTTTCTGATCACCTGGGACATCGTTCGTTTTGGCATGCAAAAGGGATTTTACCATGTGGGACGGGGAAGTGGTGCCAACAGTGTGGTGGCTTATTGCCTGTACATCACCGATGTCGATCCCATAGAGCTGAACCTTTACTTTGAGCGTTTCATCAATCCCAAACGCAGCAGCCCTCCCGACTTTGATATTGATTATTCCTGGAAGGAGCGCGACCAGGTGCTGGACTATATTTTCAGCACCTATCCGGATGAGCATACGGCGTTGCTGGGCACCATCTCCACTTTCAGGGGACGGTCGATTGTCCGCGAGTTGTCCAAGGTTTATGGTTTGCCCAAGGGCGAGACCGATGCCATCATCCAGGAGCCGGCCAAACACATCAACAGGGATGCCACCATCGACCGCATCTTCAGCTTGGCCGAACGTTTGACCGATTTTCCCAACCTGAGAAGCATCCATGCCGGAGGGGTGATCATATCGGAAAAGCCGGTAACATGGTATACGGGTCTGGACCTGCCTCCCAAAGGTTATCCCACCACCCAGTGGGATATGTATTCGGCCGAAGATCTTGGCTTTGAGAAGCTGGACATCCTGAGCCAAAGGGGAATTGGTCATATCAAGGAGGGCGTGGAGATTATCCGTGAAAATCATGGCGAAGAGGTGGACATCTATGATGTGGATAAGATCAAGGAGGATCCACAGGCCAGGGAGCTTTTGCGGGCGGGAGAGACCACCGGATGCTTTTACATAGAGAGTCCGGCTATGCGGGGTTTGTTGAAAAAGCTGCGGTGCGATAACTACCTGACCCTGGTGGCGGCATCATCCATCATCCGCCCGGGCGTGGCCAAGTCGGGCATGATGAAAGAGTACATACGGCGGTTCCATCAGCCCGATGATTTTGAGTACATCCACCCGGTGATGAAAGAGCAGCTGAAGGAGACCTATGGGGTGATGGTTTACCAGGAAGATGTGCTAAAGGTTTGCCATCATTTTGCGGGTCTGGACATGGCTGATGCCGACATACTGCGGCGGGCCATGAGTGGCAAGTTTCGCTCCAGTCGAGAATTCCGGAAAATTGAAAACAAATTCTTTTCTAACTGCCGGGAGAGGGGTTATCCCGAGCATATCACCCGGGAGGTGTGGCGGCAGATCGAGTCATTTGCCGGCTATTCCTTTTCAAAGGCCCATTCAGCTTCCTATGCTGTGGAGAGTTTTCAGAGCCTCTACCTGAAGGCCCATTACCCACTGGAATTTATGACAGCGGTGATCAACAATTTCGGTGGTTTTTACCATACGTGGGTCTATGTCAACGAGGCGGTAAGGTACGGGGCACGTATACACCTGCCGGATGTGAACCGGAGCCGTTACCTGACCAGGATCATCGGGAAAGATATTTACCTGGGCTTCATTCATGTCAGGGATATGGAGTCCGCCACCATTGGCCGTGTGTTATCCGAACGGGAGAGAGGCGGCGAATATGAGAGCATGGAGGACCTGGTATCCCGTACAGGCCTTCACCGGGAGCAGCTAATTCTGCTTATTCGTATTGGTGCGCTGCGGATGACAGCCATGACCAAAGCAGGGATGCTGTGGAGGGCACATATGCTGACCAGTAGAAAACCAACAGGCTCGCGTTCCATGAAATTGTTCGGAGCGCAACAGAGGAGTTATGAGCTTCCTGATTTGGAGCAACATCCCCTGGAAGATGCCTATGATGAGATCGAATTGCTTGGTTTCCCCGTGTCGATGAGTCATTTTGACATGCTGAAGACCTCTTTTCGCGGGGAGGCTTTTGCGCGCAACCTGATGGACCACCTGGGAGAGAAAGTCAGGATGGTGGGGCGGCTGGTGACCATCAAATATGTGAAGACCGTGAAGGGAGAGATCATGAATTTTGCCGCTTTCCTTGATGCAGACGGGGAATTTTTTGATACGGTTCATTTCCCTCCTTCGCTGAAAGAACATCCTTTCAGGGGATATGGCATATACCTGATACTGGGCAGGGTGGTGGAGGAGTTTGGTTTTCCCAGCCTCGAGGTGGAGAAGATGGCCAAACTGCCTCTGAAGCCGGATCCACGGGATCTTTAGACCCCGCTTAGCGGACCCCTTAGCGGACCCCTTAGCGGTCCCCTTAGCGGTCCCCTTAGCGGGTTGGTGAGGGGTTGACCTGAGCCGTAATATTCGTTATATTTGACTAATGCACCAACAAAAATTGCTTTATGAACCGTTTTAACCTGGTATTGTTCCTGATGCTTGTGGCCTTGATCATTCTTCATCTTTCATGGACCATTGACTATAGCCATCTTTTTACCACCTCCAACAAGGCGGGTGCAACGGGTGTATTTGTTTCCATCCTGGGTTTGGTTTCTCTTTGGTTAAGCCATCGTGAGCAGCCGGGTTCAGGCGAAGCCAGGCCCAGGGAGTGAGTGATTACCGGGGCCTTTGCGAGGTTTTTTGTGATCTTTTGTGTGGCTTGTACCTTTTGTTCCTGTAGCTTTTGCCTGCATATTAGATCTTTCGGATTTTTCCGTCCCCGTCTGGCTTCTTCCTCTGTCTTTTCTCCGTCTTTCCACACCGTCTTTCCAGATTTCATCTCGATCCCTCAATAATGTGGACCGGTATATGATGTAATAGAGGATCCGTTGAAGCATTTTCCTGGGCTTTATTTTTCCAGCCGAAAGTACTTTCAGCTATCCACCCTCAGTAAATTCTGTTTCTTCCCATGGCAGGGTATCGCTGGCTGATTTTTCTCCGCAGGTGTCGCGGTCTTTGATTTGATGCTCCTGAATTTGTGGCTTTGATGGTTCAGGGCTTTGCTTGCTCGTTTCCTGTCCTGGCTGGTTTGCCAGGTTGTCTGTAAGCTCAACCACAATTAAGGCCAGGGAAATGGCGAGAACGGCCTGTAGGATGATTTTTTTTACTGAAATGCTTTTGTCTTTATGATCCATGGATCCAGGGTTTTATCAGCTTATTTCTGAAAGTTTTGATATAATCTGTTACTGGTCGCACCGGACACAGAAAGTTGCACCAGGGCCGGTGGACAACCAGGGAGAGAATGATCATACTTCCCAGGAGGATGAACATGACGTGGGAGGCTGTCAGCTGAAAGGCTGCTCCAAAAACTACATAATCTGAAATGCCCGGATTTCTGGTCGCAAGGGCTATAAGGATGGCCATCCAGGCGAGTGAACGTTGCAGCCATATCCAGAGATAGACGGCCCTGGTTTTTAGCGGTTTTGCTTTTCCCAGCCTTCCGAGCATCTCCTGCATCGCACCAAAAGGGCAGATGTGGGAACAATAGGGGTTTTTGCCGGAAGTCAGGAGGATTAACAGAAGGCCAAAGATCAAAAGGTATGCGTAGATTTCCGTGTGCCAGTCGGGCCAGAATCCTGCTAAAATGCTGTTGATATGGGTAAGGGTTATGGGCGAGTTGTAGATGAATCCCAGCAAGAGCAGGCCAGAGGAAAGGGTGATCCATCGCAGGAGTTTTTTGTATTTGAAGTGGGGGAGGTAGTAGATCATTCCCAGGAGAAACAGAAGGATGATGGTTGTTTCCTTTGCTCCAAAACGGACAGTAGGCTCTTCAGGAGTTATCGTTTCAACATGGTCGAGTTGACGGGTTATTCTAATGGATGATTTGCGGGTTGCCCTGGCAATGGCCGTGCATGTCTTGGTGGCCCCACTGACGGCGTTGGTTTCAGCTATCTGTGTCATGTTGTAATCATATGGCCTGTCCCGGAAGGAGCCTGTGAAGTCTTTGTTTTTGACCCTTCTGAGATAGGATGGCGTCTCTGAGGCCGACAGGATGTTGACATCTTCTATCCTGAGAAGGTGGTTGAAGCGGGTTGCCACTTGAATAGGGCCGGCGTATCCTTTGGCTTTGCCGGTGGAGATGTATGCCCTGTTTTCTGTTTCTTTTCCCTCCAGCAACCAACAGCTCTCTCCCAGGGGAGTCAAATCATATAAGCTATCGGGATAGACTTTTGTCAGGGAGTCCATCTGTTTGTCCTCCCAGTTTTTCCTTCCCGCCCACCAGGCAATGACGAGGATCAACAATGCTAAAAGCGCCATATACCATTCGATCTGTTTCCTCTTGTGGGGTTTCATAGGGATTTCATTTAATTTTTTGGCCTTATGTAACTTACCATGACAAAACCATCATTTTCTTTTGTGATATTAATGATGATTTTGTTATGGTAAGTTTCATTGATTGGTATCTTTTTTTTTGCGTGCCAGCAACCTCCACAGGCCAACTCCCAGGAGCAGGATTATCAGCAGGGAAAAACCCAGAAAATAGAGTCCGGCTTGCTGTTCACCTTCTCCAATGAGGGTCATTCCACCAGCCAGCGAAAGGGATAGGAGAACAAACCAGGCCCCGGCAAGCAGCCATTTCCACCATTTCATCACAATATTTAAATCACTAAGCCAGTATTTGGCGCTTGTTATCATTAATAAGCCAAGCATGCCGATGATGATCCAGAAGACGGGTTGAATGAACATGTCCATGGTATGATTATTTGATTAAAGATCGAACCATTCTTCGGTTTTCAGCCAGTCGGGTGGTTCCTGGTAGACAGCATTGCTGCCGTCAGGGGGAGGCAGGTACTCCTGTGCTCCCGGGTAATCGAAGAATTGTTTCTGCATGGCCAGCATGGCCGAGGAGAAAGCCCCGGTGGGATCGTAAGCATCCATCTGTTTGGCCAGTTTATGTATCCAGTTGTTTTTCCTGGAATATGGGCACACAGCAAGGCAGACGCGACATCCACGGGGATGGCTGGTAGCTACGGTGTTCCATATGGTGAAGCATTTCTCCTGGTTGATCTCCCAACGGCGATAGCCCCTGATGACCTGCGGTGGCTGTTTGTCGAAGCTGATGGCCCCGGAGGGGCATTGTTCGGCGCATATCTTACATTTCTCACAAAATTCTTTTATTCCAATGTCGATGGGTTTGTCGTTTTCCAGGGGCATGTTTGTGGTGACGGCTGCCAGGCGGGTATTGGCTCCCAGTTCAGGTGTGATCAGGATGCCGTTTCTTCCCTGTTCGCCCAGTCCCGCATCGATGGCCAGGGGCGGCATCACCAGGTCGTAGTCGGTTGGGGGAACATGCGACCGGGCGGCATATCCTATATGCTTGAGAAAAACCTCCAGTTTGCCAGCGATGAAGTTCAACATGGAATAGGCATCGTAGGAGGTGCCATAGACCGGGTTGGCATACAGGCTTTCCCATTCATGTGGAATGCCAACGACTATGGCATGTTTCCAGTGAGGGGGTTTTTCATACCGGGTTTTCCCTACTCCCCTGAGGTATCCCTGGTAGAGCCATTCCTCCTTTACCGGTGCTATTCCCACCAGGGTGGCCCCGAAGGTGTGGGCAATTTTTTTCATCAGGCGGGAACCGTGGCCGGGCGATTTCAGTTGGCAGGGCTTGGTGTTGATTCCTTTGAAGTCGGATTTTTCCGGGGCATCTTGCGGTTCAGCCGGAAAAGCCTCCCTGCCCCTCATGGGACTGGAATGAGCAGCTGACCAGGCATCGGCCAGCAGGTATTGATCTTTATATTTTTCCCAGTTTTTCTTTTGTTGCCTTCCCCGGCGGTAGGCTTTTTTGAATTCATCCAGTCTGCCGGGATGCTTTTTATAAAATTTTTTCAGGTCACCTGGCAAATCGTCAACGCCCTGCTGTAGGCTCCACTTGGGGTTGGACCCGTCGCGTGGGTGCATCAGCCGGTATAACTCGCCATTTCTGTTGAAGATGTTTTCAAGGTACCCTATTCTTACCGGCTTTCCTGCTTTTTTATAGGTGGGATTGTTTACCCTGAAAGGGGTGCGGTTGAAGTCCTGATTCTCCCCATAAGCTCCTTTACCCCAACCTGTGTGGGTCGACTTGTCTTTTCCTGCAAAGTATCCGGCGCCTGCAATACCTGAGAGCGTAAGCGCTGCTCCTGCGATACCGCTGTATTTGATGAAATCGCGGCGGTTGATTTTTTTGTTTCCTTTTGGCATGCGGATTTTTTTGTGGGTTGGTGTCAAACATACAAATTTATAGTTACAAAAGAAACTAAGTTGTTTTTGTTTTTTCATTTTTAAAAACACCTGTCCGGGTGTTAATGAATGGAAGTAATTGCGTATATTTACGCACTCGCAAATCCGAATCCAATGCAATACTCTTTTAAGGGCTCATTGGGCCGTCTCAGTCACCAGGTATCCCGTGACCTGGGTAAATACCTGGAAGCAAAGTTCCAGGAAGCCGGATACTCGATTAACAGTCATCAATGGACCGTTCTTTCCTATTTAAAGGAGCATCAGCGCAGCTGTCAAAAAGATATAGCACGTTTCCTGGGTACGGATAAAGTGATGGTCAAGCGCATTGTGGATGAACTGGAACAAAGCAGCTTTGTATTGAGAGAAGAGGACCCTGATGACAAGCGTTTCAACCAGGTGGTGGTGACTTCCCTGGGCGAAGCTTTGTTTGATAGTCTGGCTCCAAAGGCGGAGGATGTTCTGATGGAAGCATATGAAGGCATTCCCGATGCCTCCATCAATCAATGTCTGGAGACGTTGCAGTTTATATCGGGTAATTTGGAGGGTAAACTGAAAAAGTGAAACCACCGCCCGGCATTTCTTGTGGCACTTATTGAAAAATTGCGGTTAAATTTTACCTTTGTAGGCATATTGGTAAAGAGCCTCACACATGGAAAATTTTGTTGTCTCCGCAAGAAAATACAGACCCACCACATTTGACACGGTGGTTGGCCAGTCCTCGATCACCACAACCCTGAAAAATGCCATATCTAGCCACCACATAGCCCAGGCTTACCTGTTCTGTGGTCCCAGGGGTGTAGGTAAAACCACCGTGGCCCGTATCTTTGCCAAAACCATCAATTGTGAAAATCCCGGCGAGAACCTGGTGCCCTGCGATGAATGTGAGTCCTGCAAGGCATTCAACCATCACCGTTCCACCAACATCCATGAGTTGGATGCCGCCTCCAACAACTCGGTCGACAACATCCGTTCGCTGATCGATCAGGTTCGCATCCCCCCGCAGGTTGGCAAGTACAGTGTATACCTATAAAGGGTATAAATGCAGTTAAGT
>CAJXLE010000158.1 GCA_913055895.1 uncultured Bacteroidota bacterium
CCTACGCCGGCATACAATACATCAGGCCAATGAATGGATTCCTTGCCAACCCCTCCGCAATGCCCTCTCGAAAAATATCCAACCCGACCCCCAAAACCTTTGCCCAGCAATACCACCTGCCGGGCAACCCAAGGCTGAGCGGCAAGACCTTGCTGAATCTTTTATTGGCGAAAAAGGAAAAAATACATAAATTTGAGGAAATACAACAATAAAATTCCTCCTATGAACATACATGAATACCAGGCCAAAGAACTGCTCAAATCAAACGATGTGCCCGTCCCCGAAGGCATCATGATAGAAAAAGCCGACCAGGCCCAACAAGCTGCCCAAAGCATCCAGGAAAAAACCCAAACACATACCTGGGCCGTGAAGGCACAAATACATGCAGGCGGACGCGGAAAGGGAGGCGGTGTGAAAATTGCCAAAAACCTGGAGGAAGTCAGCCAGCACGCCACAAACATACTGGGCATGAACCTGGTAACCCATCAAACCGGTGAGGAAGGTAAAAAAGTACACCGCGTGCTCATAGAACAAGGCATCTATTATGCGGGCGAAAGCGAGCCGGCCGAATTCTACATGAGCGTCCTGCTCAACCGCGAGACAGGTAGAAATGTGATCATGTACTCGACAGAAGGGGGCGTGGACATCGAAAGTGTGGCCGCCCAGACACCCCACCTGATATTTCGCGAAGAAGTAGACCCCGGCCTGGGACTGCAGGCATACCAGGCACGTCGCATTGCCTTCAACCTGCAACTTTCGGGCGACGCCTTCAAAGGTATGGTGCGTTTTGTCATGCGCCTTTACAGGGCCTACCTGCAAACCGATGCCTCCCTCATGGAGATCAACCCGCTGTTCAAAACAGCCGACAACCAGATACTGGCCGCCGACGCCAAGATCACCCTCGACGACAATGCCCTCTACCGGCATAAAACATACGAACAGCTGCGCGACCCCTCCGAAGAAAACCTCTACGAGCAGGAAGCCGGTGCCCACAACCTGAACTTCATCAAGCTCGATGGAAACGTCGGGTGTATGGTCAACGGCGCCGGACTGGCCATGGCCACCATGGACATCATCAAGCTCTCCGGGGGCGACCCCGCCAACTTCCTCGATGTGGGCGGATCGGCCAACCCCGAAACAGTGGAAGCCGGCTTTCGCATCATCCTGAAAGATCCCAACGTCAAGGCCATCCTGATCAACATCTTTGGAGGCATTGTGCGTTGCGACCGGGTGGCCCGCGGCGTGGTGGAAGCCTACAAAGCAGTCGGGGAAATCAACGTGCCGGTGATCGTCCGCCTGCAAGGTACCAACGCCGAAGAAGGCAAAAAGCTGATCGATGAGTCGGGACTGAAAGTGGAATCGGCCATATCCCTGCAGGAAGCCGCCAGCCTGGTGCAATCATACGTATAGGGCAACAGCTCACACTATAAAGGCTTTCTGTTGACAGGCATGGTCATGCACCGGGCTCCGCCA
This sequence comes from uncultured Bacteroidota bacterium, assembly GCA_913055895.1. GTDB lineage: Bacteria > Bacteroidota > Bacteroidia > Bacteroidales > UBA12077 > JAGXLC01. Next base: position 1,474 of record CAJXLE010000158.1, read on the forward strand.
CCGCCCCTGGGCAACTCAGAACCATCGAGGGCCACAACATACTTGTCATGCTGGTCCAGGTCCACACGCCCCTTGACAACATCACGGGCGCGAAGCACCTCATAGCCGTGTCGGCTCATCTCCTCCAGGGTGTATACATTGCGCTCGTAACCAATCACCTTACCCGGACCCACAGCAAAGAAATTGGCCCCGCTGTGCCACTGCTCCCGCTCCTGTATCCAGGGATCCTTATTGCCCCCGCACAGGATGGGTTTTAGTTCCATGCCCAACCCTTTTAATGCCTCCAGTATATTTTCCTCCTCGCGTATGCTGGAGACTTTCCCGTTCTCAATATAAATATGGACGGTCTGGTACTTGTTGGTCTTTACCACCAACGGTTCATACACCATGCATTCACCCCGGTCAAGCAGGGTGAAGACCATGTCGAGATGGATGAAAGATTCTGGTTGATGGGGCAGCTCCTGGACAATGATGTGCCGCTCTTTCTCTTTTTGCTGGATCAGCTGCTCCAGGATGAAATCAATGCCCTGGGAGGTGGTCCTCGAACCATTACCAATCAAAAGGATGTCGTCGCGTGCCACCAAAACATCCCCTCCTTCAATCGAGGTGGCCGGATCAAGGTTTTTCCTGTTCAAGGGATTGACCGTGCGGGTCTTGAAAAGATCATGGTAATCAAAGATGGCCTCCATGATGAAGGCTTCACGCTCCCTCACATCATTGGCCATGCGACCTATCAACACATCATCGAGTACCGCCATGGAAGCATCGCGGGTGAAAAAGAAATTGTGCAGGGGACGAAGGGCGTATCGTTCGGGACTCAAATATTTGGTCAGGTTGTCCTTTTTCTCCACCACACCCTGTATCAACTGCCGGGCACCCTCCTGGGGCGATAGCTCCAGCAGGTGCTGCTCCACGTCGGGCCGCTGCTCAAAACGGCAAATCTTCTCCAGCAGGTTCTCCTTGATCTTCTCGTTGGCCAAAATGTCGGCCAAAAGATCCTGAACCTGGAAGGTGCGGGTTACCTTTTCCAGCACAACCGAAAACTGGGCATATTCGCGACTGGCCACCGAAAGGTTCAATATATCACTGTAAAGCGAACGTTCGGCATTCTTGGGAGTCATGTTCTCCACTTCATGACCCGGGGGATGAACAATCACACCTTCCAGGTCACCTATCTCCGAACGCAGGTTGACGGGCATCCGCTTGTCCATGGTAAAACAATTTTATAATGGGTTCTTTTAATAAATGGGCCGGTGCAGTGGCTTACCGCTGCCACCGGCTGGCAAAAATACAAAGATTTTTTTCATTACAACGCCTCTGCCCCAAACCTTTGCCTGTCCTGAACAGAAACCTATCCAAATACCCGGGCAGAAAACAGATGAATACCGGCCAACAGCACTTCCTGCATCAAAGAATCAGGGGCACAAGGAAGGGCACCAGCAGGGTCAACACCAGTCCGCTGAAAACCGACACCGCAGCGTATTCGGTCCCTGTCGAGCGTGTGATGATGGGCAGGGTGGTGTCCATAGACGTGGCACCTCCGGCGGAGATGGGGGCAAAATGACCGAAAAGCCTGGACAATACTGGAGCCAAAAGCAATGTTATGATCTCTCGTATGATGTTCGACAACAAGGCTATCACACCCAGGCTCTCTCCGGCTATCTCCTTGATCAGGACACTCGAGAGACTGTAATACCCAAATCCCGAACCTACTGCCCAGCACTCACGAAGCGTCAGGGTCTCGTCAAACCAGGAATAAACCATCGTTCCAAGGAAGGTGCCAATAATCACCGAAAGGGGAATCAGGAAAATCCTCAGGTTAACGGAACGCAACAACTTAAGGGTGTCCTTGTTGGCACCCACCCCAATCCCTACCAAAAACAACAGCAGATAAAGCACGTAAAGGGTCATCTGCTCGCCCGACAGGGACTCGGGAAACAGGGAGAAAATACCAGCCAGCAGGCCGGCGGCAAAAAACAACAGTATGACCAGGGTATTTTTCATCTTTTCCGGAAGAACAGGTGGTGAAACAAAAAGGTCACCAACACGCTGCCCAGCACAGCCAACAGGGTGATAAAAAACGACTGCAGGCCAATGCTGCTGAAACTGGACACCACCTGCTGGTTCATGCCCACGGAAAGACCAAGAAAAAACAACAACAGAAATATGGCCCCGTCGGTCAGCCGTGATGCCACAACAATCAGGCGCCGGTGGTTGCGGATGAGGTAGCCCGTTAAAATCCCCCCTATCAGAAAAGCTATTACCAAAACCATAAAGACCTGTTTACAATCCAAACAAATATAAAAGAAAAGTCGAAACCTGTCAGAAAACTATCTAAAGATGTTCTAAATAATAAAGCCGCTGCCAAAATCACCAAAATATCATTTATATAAAGATCCTCTCCGTATTTCTTCTTAAATGGAAGCGGATTCATTCGTGTTTAACATAATTTTTCTTGACATTTTACCGTAATTTTTATTAAATTGGTTAATAATATAGATAATGACGCAAAAACAAAAAGAAAGGAGATACAGCCATGAGAAATTTCATTTTTTCAAATGTACTCCATGAACTTGCAAACAATAAAGTTTCCAGGAATCTTCTCATGAAAAAACTGGATTCCTATCTCTACAGTTCCATCGTGGAAAACGACCAGCAAAACCTTCAGGAAGTACAAGAGAAAAAGTACAGATTCATGCGCTCTATGCTACGTTCCGCGGTGAGGAACGTAGAGAAAGGATATTTTTCCAAAGCCGTCTTTAAAAGGATCATTCATGTGCTGGTGGAGAATTCATTCCTCAACCGGCAAAAATACAGCGACAACCTGGAAGACTTCAGGGAACAGTATGGAGAGTATCCGCCCAATTTTATCGTGCTCTCGCCCACCCAACGCTGCAACCTGAACTGTACCGGTTGCTATGCTTCATCCAATGCCCGCTCGAGCGCCACACTGCCTTTCCATATGGTCGACAGTATCGTTCACGAAGTGCGCAACAAGTTTCACAGCCGCTTTGTGACCATCAGCGGCGGCGAGCCTTTCATGTACAAGAGCGAAGGCAAAACCCTGCTCGACCTGTTTGAAAAATACGACGATGTATTTTTCCTCGTATATACCAACGGCACGCTCATCACCCGTGAGGTGGCCGAACGCCTCGGCAAAATGGGCAATGTGACTCCTGCCATCTCGGTGGAAGGTTTTGAAAAGGAAACCGACGAGAGAAGGGGCAAAGGCGTCCATCAAAAGATCCTGAAGGCTTTCGAGAACCTCCGCAACGCAGGTGTGCCCATCGGCATCTCGGTGACTGCCACCAGCAAAAACGAAGACATCCTGCTCGACGATTCATTCTATCAATACTACTTCGACCAGCAGGGAGTCACCTATATGTGGCAGTTCCAGCTCATGCCCATGGGAAGAAGCTCCACCGATTTCGATCTGATGGTGGAGCCGGAAAAACGGGTCGAGCTGTACCGCAAATGGGAGTACCTGATTTCGGAACGCGACTACTGCGTGGCCGACTTCTGGAACAGCGGCGTGCTGGTCAACGGGTGCATCGCCTACGGACGAAGAGGCGGGTATTTCTACATCGACTGGAACGGCAACATCATGCCCTGTGTCTTCGTGCCATACTATGTCGACAACGTCTACGACCTCTACAACAACGGCAAAACACTGGTCGATGCCCTCTTCTCCGATTTCATGAAAAAAGGCAGGGAATGGATCCGCAACTACGGCCAGGCTTATCCCCATGAACCGAAAAACTGGCTGATGCCCTGTTCCATCCGCGACCACTACGAAAACTTCAGAAAGAACATCCTGCCCGATCGCGCCAAAGGTGAAAGCCAGGAGGCTGAAGAAACCCTCAGAAACGATGAATACTACAGGAGACTGGTGCAGTACGACCGGCAGCTGGAAAAGCTGACCGAAGACATATGGGAAGAAGAGTATAAGAAAACCGCAAAAGAAGAAAGCCAGTCATCATAACACCTCTACGACAAGACAAAGCCTGAGCTTTTAAATAAAATGCAGCATCCCGTGGTGCTGCATTTTTTTTGTATTTTTGATGAAGCAGACCAAACCAATAAAGCTTTTACCATGAATTCCTTTGGTACCCTCCTGAGAATGTCGATTTTCGGCGAATCACACGGTGACCTGGTAGGGGTGACCATCGACGGGTGCCCGGCCGGCATACCCGTCGAACCCGACGAGTTCAACACCGACCTGTCCCGGCGTAAAAGCGGCAAAATAGGTACCACCCCGCGAAAAGAGCTGGACCAGCCCGAATTTGTCAGCGGCCTCTACAAGAACCACACCACCGGGGCACCCATCACCATCCTTTTCAGAAACCAAAACAAACGGTCAGGCGACTACAAGGATTTTCTGGCCGTGCCGCGACCCGGCCATGCCGATTTTACAGCCTACCGTAAATTTGGCGGTTACAACGATTACCGGGGCAGCGGCCATTTTTCGGGCAGGCTGACCCTCGGACTGGTGGCAGCCGGGGTGATCGCCAAGAAAATCATCTTCCCCGTCTTTGTCAACGCAAAACTTATTGAAGCCGGTGGACAGGGCGACATCGACCAGGCGGTGAAAAAGGCCATTGAACAACACGATACCATTGGAGGCATCATTGAATGTACGGCCGAGAACATACCCATCGGACTGGGCGAGCCCTTTTTCAGCCCTGTTGAATCGCTCATAAGCCACCTTATATACGCCGTCCCGGCCATCAAAGGCATAGAATTTGGTTCCGGCTTCCAGGCTGCCCGGATGTACGGAAGCCAAAACAACGATGCCCTGGTCGACACCGAGGGCAAAACAGAAACCAACAACGCCGGGGGCATCAACGGCGGCATCACCAACGGCAACGACCTGGTCTTCCGCACAGCTGTCAAACCACCGTCCAGCACCCCGGCCAGGCAAACCACCATCAACCTTCAAACAGAAGCCATGGAGGACCTCCAGGTTAAAGGCCGCCATGATGTATGCATCGCCCTGCGCATACCCGTGATCATTGAAGCTGCTACCGCTTTCGTGCTGGCCGACTTCATGCTACAGGAACAACGCGTGGGAAGAATCAACCAGTAAAAGGCTCGTCAGCAATCCTGCCGCCTTATGTGTGACGGTGATAGGTGATCTGAAGAATATGCCTGGTGTACCGGTCCACCTTGAAACGCTCATCCAGCCGGTCGCCCACCACCCATACAACCTTTTCCCCGGAGGTCAGCAGCCAGGCATGCTCCTTCTCCAGGCGTGAATATTTGCGGTCGACAAAAAAATCGCTTAGCTTCTTCAAATGATCCAGTCCAAGGGGCTTAAAATAATCCCCGTGTTGCCATCTTCTTAAAATCAAAGGAAAGACGAGCTTGTCAGGGTCGATGCAGGCCACATCCCTGTCACGCGGGATACGCCACCCCTCCGGCCGCTCAAACTTTTCCATCGTCAGCTTGATGGGCTCCTCCACCTCTTCCTCATCTTCTTCCAGGTAATACCTCGGGGGGTGACCTGGTATCTGCTGTTGACCTGCAGCAAGTGGGGAAACAATCAGCCACTGCCTGTCGCGCAGCAGCCGGTAACTCTCCGAATAATACTCCTTACCGGGGGTACCATTTATCTCATGGGCTATCTGCTGGACCACATCGCCACCAAAACCATAATCCCGGAGCACCTCAAAAAGAAAGGTCGCATAAGCCTCCCCTCCCACCTGCTGCTTACTGATGTAAACATCCGGGCCCTTTTGCCTGACCAGCTCCCTTTTCTTCTCCTCTATAAACATCCGGTAAAGACGGTACACATCCTGGAGCCTCCCGGTGTTCTCCATCATCGTATCGAGAAAACGGGGGTTCAGCTCCCGGAAAACCGGTATGACATGGTGCCGTATCTTGTTGCGGTGGTAATAGGTTTGACGATTCGATGAATCTTCCCGATAACTGATGCCTTGTTCATGGCAATATCCGGCTATCTCCCTGCGGGAGGCAAAAAGAAGGGGCCGTATGATGGCCCCCTGGGCAGCCTTGATGCCGGTCAAACCCTTCAGGCCCGTCCCCCGCGAAAGGTTGATTAAAAAAGTCTCGGCCAAATCGTCCTTGTTGTGCCCCATGGCAACATAATCATAGCCCTCGCCCTGCCTGACCTGCTCAAACCAGCGGTAACGCAACCTGCGGGCAGCCATCTGTATGGAAAGGCCATGCTCGCGGGCATACTCCTGTGTGTCGAACCTCTTTTCATAAATGGGCAGGCGGTGCTTCTCCGCAAGCGACCTGACAAAGTCCCGGTCGCCCTCCGATTCATCGCCCCTGAGCTGGTAGTTGCAATGGGCAATGCCAACCGGCCATCCGGCCTGGAGGAAAAGGTGCATCATCACAACAGAGTCAATGCCCCCGCTCACCCCCAGCAGAACCCTGTCGTGTGGCTCCACCAGGCACCTGCTCCTCGTAAAATCTATGAACCGTTGATACATCATCGCCTTAGAAAAACATGCATCC
>CAJXLE010000159.1 GCA_913055895.1 uncultured Bacteroidota bacterium
ATCAATCCATCATAAAAAAACTGTCGTAATATGTTGGGAGCTATTGCCGGCGATATCATAGGATCAAGGTTTGAGGTGATTCCTACCAAGTCAAGGGACTTCGACCTGTTTTCGGATCTGAATGTTTACACCGATGATACCGTTTTAACCATTGCGGTGGCGGATGCCATCCTTTATCACCGTTCATATGAAGAGAGCCTGCGGAATTTCGGCCGCAGATATCCCGATGCAGGATATGGAGGCAGTTTCGTTAAGTGGTTGTCGGGGATGATACCCGGACCCTACAACAGCTACGGAAACGGTTCGGCCATGCGGGTCAGTCCGGTGGGTTTTGCCTTTAGCTCCAGGGACAAAGTCCTGGAAGAAGCCAAAAAAACGGCGGTTGTTTCTCACGACCATCCGGAAGGCATCAAAGGTGCCCAGGCCATTGCACTGGGTGTTTTTCTTGCTCGTTCGGGTTATGATAAGAAACAGATCCGCAGTGAGCTTGAAAATTCATTTGGATATGATCTTTCACGCAGCCTCCAGCAGATAAGGCCTGGCTATGTTTTCGAGGTTAGCTGCCAGCGCTCAGTGCCTGAATCGATCATTGCCTTTCTCGAATCGGATGACTTTATAGGTGCCATACGCAATGCCATCTCGCTTGGAGGCGACAGCGATACCATGGCCTGTATGGCAGGAGCACTGGCTCAGGCCTATTACGGTGACATACCCAGGACCATCACCAAGGAAGTATACAGGCGCATCCCCGAGGAGTTCAAAGAAATAGTGATCGTCTTCGAAGAGCACCATTTGTAATATTGTGAGGTGTCTTTGTGCCGGCCGTTGTTCACCTGGCTGATCATAGATGCCTGTCTTATGCAGCAGCTGAGTACTGGTCGCCGGTGATCTCATATTAAAGGCTCATCAGGGATGTCTTTCCGGGAGGTGGTTGTAGAATCCCTGTAAATCGTGTCAATGGGCGTTCTTTTGATCCGGTAGGGGTTGGACCTGGTCATCAGTATGAAAATGCGGCCACCTTCACGTGCCTGCTCGAGTGTGGCCGACAACTTACCATTTATTAACGACCAACCCTCCCTGTTGAATTTTTTAATCAGATCAATCAGGGCCGAATAGTCGTAGTCCCCCGCTACTTCGCCACGGGAAATCTTCTTTTTCCGGTATTCATAGCCATTGATCGAGATGTAGATATGCCCTGAATTGAGCCGTTCCGCCTCGGAGAGCTCTGCAACGATGATCAGGTATTGCGTATCACCAGGATCGTCAGATGACGGAAGAGCCATTGTGGTCGAGGGAGTCATAATCAGCAAGAGAAAGAGTAATTTGGTGGCTTTCATAATCCAGGTATTTAAAAGGTTGAACATTCGTTTGTTGGATCATTATCGACATGGGTCTTCTCAATCCAATGCAAAACCCATGCCTTTTCCTTAAAGGGATTTACCTGCAACCATAAAAAAGGGGTTGTGCATTCCCGGCAGGTTATTTGGACCTACAACCTGTCTTCTCAGAACATAGATTTTGCCGCCAGAAAGAGAATTGTTTACAGGTTATAACCTGGATTTCGTTTTTTTTAGTTTTTTTTCTGGCAGGCAGCGTTTTTGAACAATTTTTTTACGAATTTTAGAATACCAAAATCAACAAGGTTTAATGCCATATTATAATGAAAATTAAAGTATTGGAAAATGTTTACATTCCCCTGCAGGATGGGACAAAACTGGCCTCCAAAATCTGGATGCCGCAGGCTGCTATGCAAACGCCTGTTCCTGCTATTCTTGAATACATACCCTATCGCAAGCGGGATTTTAAAGCGGTGCGGGATGATCAGATTCACGGGTATTTTGCTGAACACGGATATGCGGGGGTTCGTGTGGACCTGCGGGGTAGTGGCGATTCGGAAGGTATCCTCAGGGACGAATACCTCCGGCAGGAGCTGGACGATGGGCTTGAGGTATTAAAATGGCTGGCTGGTCAGCCATGGTGTAGCGGGGATGTGGGAATAATAGGTATTTCATGGGGAGGATTCAATGGGTTGCAGTTAGCTGCTCTGCAACCCCCTGAGTTGAAGGCAGTGATAACGGTGGCCTCTTCCGACGACCGCTATGCCGATGATGTACATTATATGGGAGGCAGCTTGCTGACCGACAACCTATCCTGGGCCTCCACCATGTTTGCTTACAATTCGTGTCCACCCGATCCCCGGTTGGCCGGTGAAAAATGGAAACAGATGTGGCTGGAACGTCTGGAAGGAAGTGGTCTGTGGCTCAAGAAATGGCTGGAGCATCAGCGCCGCGATGACTACTGGAAACATGCCTCGGTGTGTGAAGATTACTCTGCTGTCAAATGTCCGGTTTTTGCCGTCAGCGGATGGGCCGACGGATACACCAATACGGTGTTTCGTTTGATGGAGCAACTGAGGGTGCCCCGCAAAGGGCTTATCGGTCCGTGGGGCCATAAATATCCCCATATGGGGGGACCGGGGCCGGTCATCGACTTTTTGAACGAATGTGTTCGCTGGTGGGACAAGTGGCTTAAAGACATAGATACCGGTGTGCAGGATGATCCTATGATCAGGGCGTGGATGAAGGATACGGTGTCTCCCATCTCGGACAGACGCCCCGGCAGGTGGGTGGGGGAAAAAGAGTGGCCGGCCAAGGATATAAACGAGAAAAGGCTGAATCTGTTATATGGTGAGCTGGGACCGGAGGACGGCGAGCAGTCACATGCGGTGCTGAGCATCCAGAGCCCTCTGAGTGTGGGTCTTTTTGCCGGCAAGTGGTGTTCATATTCAGAGACAACCGACCTGCCCAGCGACCAGCGGGAAGAAGACGGAGGATCGCTGATTTTTGACACGCTCCCGCTGAAGGAGGACCTGGAAATATTGGGTTCACCCAGGTTGGAAGTTGAGCTTAGTTCCAACAAACCTGTAGCCACCATTGCAGCACGTATCTCCGATGTTGCCCCCAACGGCAGGGCCACCAGGGTAACTTACGGGGTGTTGAACCTTACCCACCGCCACAGCCATGAAAACCCGGAGGAACTGGAAGAAGGCAGGAAGTACCGCATCACCATCGAGATGAATGATGTGGCCCAGAAGTTCCCGGCGGGCAACCAGCTGCGGCTTTCCATCTCTTCATCTTATTGGCCCCTGGCCTGGCCTTCACCCGAGCCTGCACGGTTGAAGATCTTCCTGGAGAACAGCAGGCTGGTGCTGCCCGAACGCGCCCCCAAACCATCGGATGAGTTGCTCAGGGACCTGGGCCGGCCCGGTGAGGGCCGAAAACTCTCCACCACCCTGTTGGTACCCTCCCACCGCGAATGGGAAGTCAAACACAACCTGGCCACCAACGAGGTGATGTTGCACGTAACCAACAACGATCCCACCTACCGGCTGGACGATATCAACTGGACCATGCAAAAAGATGTTACCGAGAAATATTTTTATAAGAACAACAACTACGATACCCTCAGGGGAGAGGTCACCAGCAAAAGGCTTTTCAGGAGGGATGAATGGGAGGCTTATACCCTTACCCGGACCATCCTTACCTCGAGTCGCACCCATTTCAGGATACGGGCCACTCTGGATGCCTATGAAGAAGATACCCGTATTTTCAGCAAGACCTGGGATGAAACCATCCCGCGCGATCTTTTATAATGTGCAACATATTTTTTTATCAATTAGTGTATAATTCAGATTAACAGATTTTAAGAAGATGAACCAAAGAAAACAAGTTTTTGTCGTTGGCCTGGACGATTTCAACCTGAAGAAGCTTCAGCGTTTGCCCGAGGCCGCAGAATGCGATTTCCTCCCTGCCATCGAGTACCAGGAGATGAGGGGAGTTCAGAATTACGACATGGAGGCCCTCATCGCCAAAGCATTCCAGCGTATTGATGAACACGGCAAAATCGATGCAATAGTGACCTATTATGATTTTCCCGGTACCAACCTGGTGCCGGTCATTGCCGACCGTTACCATTTGACGGCACCCAGCCTGGAGAGTGTGTTGAAATGTGAGCATAAATACTGGAGCCGGCTGGAACAGAACAAGGTGATCCCTCGTAGCATTCCCATGTTTGCCGCTTTTGATCCCTTCGATGAGCAAGCTTTTCAGAAGATAGAGATGATCCCTCCTTTCTGGATCAAGCCCATCAAATCGTTCCGGTCTTTTCTGGCCTATAAGATCAACAGCGAACACCAGTTCAATGAATACATGCAGGAGGTTCGCGAACACATTGATTACATGTCGGAACCCTTTCATTATATGTTCCAGAATTTTGATATACCGCGTGAATATGCCGACATGAAAGAAACCATGATTGCCGAAACCCCCATTTCCGGACATCAGTGTACCGTGGAAGGCTATGTGTATGATGGTGAAGTGGTGGTTTATGGCATTGTGGATTCTGTAAGGGAAGCCGACCGCTCGTCCTTTGCCCACTATGTATACCCCTCCTCGCTGCCACAGGAGATTCAGTTCCGTATGGCCGACCTGGCGCGAAGGGCCATTACCCAGGTTGGTCTTAACAATTCTGCCTTCAACATTGAATTTTTCTACAATTCCACCGTGAACCAGATTTTCCTGCTGGAGATCAACCCTCGTATATCGCAGGCCCATACCGACATTTTTGAAAAAGTGCACGGGGTTTCTCACCATTCGATCATGCTCAACCTGGCTCTGGGGCGTCGTCCCAAAGCACTGGAATATGAAGGCAGGCACAGGATTGCCGCCAACTTTATGCTCCGCCTCTATGACGCCGGGCGGGTAACCGGTATACCCAGGCAGGAAGAGATCGGGAACCTGCAAAGCAAGTACCCGGAGATGAGTCTGAAGCTTCATGTCAAAAAGGGCATGCACCTTACAGAACTGCAGGGACAGGACAGCTACAGTTTTGAACTGGCCAACCTGTTTCTGGGCGCCAGAAATCAGGATGAACTTTTGGAAAAATACAACGACTGCCTGAGTCACCTTACCTTTGAAATTGAATTTGACGAGGTGCCACAGGTGCGTTAGACAATACCTGTTTATTTACCGTCTCACAGCAGCCCCGGAGAAAGATGCTTTCTGCCCTTCTTTGGGGCTTATATGGGTTTTTTCTTTCCCGGTGGCCATGGTGGATAAGTTTTTGCCAGTGGCAACGTCTGATAAAATTTTTCCCGTGGCAGGAGCGGATAAATATGTCACGGCTGCAACATCTGTCCGGTTTTTACAGCCGCCAGCTTTTGATGCTTTCTGCCCGTTTGCTGCACCCCCCGAATGGACTTTCATACCAAAAAGCAAACGGGCGGTGCGGAAGGGACGAATGGCGTACCAGTATATGCCCACAGCCGAGAGAAAACTGAAAGAGGCGATCAACAATGCTTTGCTCCATGCAGGGATGTCCCACTGGATGAGGGGCCAGGCAAAAATGATGATCAGGGGCTGGTGAAGCAGGTAGAAGGGATATATGGCTTCATTGGCCAGCTTCCTGAAGCGGGAGTCGCGGTTCAGGTAACGAGCGGCATAGCCCATGGCAGCCATTCCGCACGACCATGCCACGGTGATTGACAGCATAAGATGGACCCAGGGGTATGTATGAGACGTTGTCACGGGAGAAAACCACAGCAAGGATGCCAGCAGGGCCTCGGCCAGGTACCAGCGCCGGTATCTTGTTACCGCCTCCCTCACAGCAGGTTTTACCAACAATACCAAGCCTGCCAGGAAAAAGATCCCGTTGTAGCTGATGAAGGCCCAGTCATTGACCAGGTCGTGCGTCTCATCCGGAAAGTGCGGTTTCAACAAAAGCTGTGAGATCATCAGGGGGGCCAGCACCACATTCATGCCCAGTGGGCGCAGGCATAGCTTCCTGATGCGGCCGGAGATCTTATGGTACCACCCGCCTCTCAATCTTTTAAGGAAAGGCGATATGGCCATAGAGATGAACCACAGGTAGGCTATGAACCACAAATGATGCCAGCTGAAATTGCCCTGCGGGTAAATGCCCTCAAACATATGGGGATAGAAATGCAGCAGCGACTCATACTGGTCCATTCGCTCGATGTATACCTGGACCGGGACAAGTATGAATATTCCGGCTGTTAGCGGCAACAGGAGTCTTAAGGTCCTTTCCCTGATGTATTCACCAACATTTCTTTTTCTTAGGGCAAAGTGGGTGCCGACTCCGGATATTAAAAACAAAAGCGGCATCCGCCACAAGTGAAGGAACGACATTACCGGGGACAGGAAGGAGTACTGTTGGTCGTTTTTTATATGCCAGTCGAAGGCGTTGAAGACCATTCCAATATGAAAGAAAAATACTGTCAGGATGAGCAAAATGCGCACCCAGTCAACGTAATATTGCCGTTGTTCTTTGTTGTTGGTTTGCATGATGTTTGAGATTTGATTTTGATTCAAATATACCACCATGCAGCCCCGTAAAGCGTATGTGCCCGTGGGGATGATGTTCGTGCCGGCAGGGGCGAACATTTTTTATTGTTATTGGAAGGTGTTGTTTATGAAGTGTTTGCGTGAAAAATCGGCTGTTGTTGCCGGAGGTTGTTCAAAAAGGTCAGAAAGAGGCGTTGTTTTTTCTGTACTGCGAAGGAGTCAGACCCGTAAGTTTCTTAAATGCCGTGTTGAAAGATGATTTGGAGTTGTACCCTACGTTTTCTGCAATTTCTTCGATGGTAAACCGGGATTTGTCCTTTCCCTCCAACATTTTCTTAGCAGCCTCTATTCGGTAATGGGCCAGCATTTCAAAAAAGCTTTTTTGCATCTTTTCATTGATCACCTGCGAGACATGGTGAACAGGTTTTTGGATGGTGGAAGCCAGGTGGTTGAGCGAGGCCAGGGGGTGGGTGTAATAATGATGCTCATCCATTTGCCGGATGATCGCCGAGAGGATTTCCTCCTTTCTGTCGTTCGTCAGGGAAGATTTTTTGTACTTGTTGGCCGGCACTTCAAGGAAGGGGTGAGGGCTTTCGAAGTAATGCGACCTCCACATCACCTGGAAAAGGGTTGTGTAAAACATCACGGTGATATAGGTGGCGATAAAATAGTCGCCCAGGTCCCTTCCAAAATAAATCTTGGTAAATACGAAAAGGGCGATGATGATAAGAAAGTGGATGCTGGATTGCCTTAACCTTTGCAAATGCCCCCGTTGCTCAAATTTTGCGCTGCCTTTTTGTTTTTGTGTTTTCCTGATCAGCAGCAACGCAGCTGTGAGGTAAGTTCCCACATGCAGGGCCGTGATGGGATTGATGAGCCGACGTATGCCCAGGGGATCTTCGGAAAAGGGTGGTTCGGCAGGTATCGAAGGCAAGTTGGGATGTTTGCTGTGTAGGAATGCGTTGTACTTGACGGCTTCGGGCTGAAAAAAGAAGAAGCCCATGTAGAGCAAATAGAGAAAAAACAAGAGGAAATGCAGGATGTCTTTCTTTTCCTTTTGAGACCGGATGCTTCGCGCTACGTAGAGATAGAGCAACGGTCCGTATGCCAGGTTCAACGGTTCGGCAAAATTGGAAATGGCCAGGGCGCGAACGATATACCCGGTGTTGTTGAGAAATTCCTCGGTTAGAGCCAGTGAAAAAGCCATTAGCAACAAACCCTGGTACAGGTAGGCGGTTTTACCTTTGCTGGTGTTTCTCAGAAAGAAGAAGGTCAGCAGGAGACCCTGGAACACACCTAAAAAAATAATGGCATCAAAAACACCTATGTGGATGGCTTCCCTCATAAATGAAGAACAGTGTAACATTAGGCCCTGGCGGACTGGTTATAGATGGCCAAATTAAACAAAAAATATCACATAAAAAACGCCAATGGCTTACTTTCAGTTAACGGCAACAAAGTTGCCGGGTTAAGCATCTGTATTATCTGCAGGAGCGATGACCTGAGCCTTGTGAGTTGCATATGCGGCAGGGCCTCACTGACAGCCGTTATGAGTTGCCTC
>CAJXLE010000160.1 GCA_913055895.1 uncultured Bacteroidota bacterium
CTTCTTCCCCTCAGCCTTAGCCTTCTTCTTCTCTTCTTCTTCTCTTCTTCTTCTCTTAGCCTTAGCCTTCTTCTTCTTAGCCTTAGCCTTAGCCTTAGCCTTCTTCTCTTAGCCTTAGCCTTCTTCTCTTCGCCTTCTTCTCTTCTACCAATTATAATCCGGCATGTTCCAGTCTTTGATGATCTTCTTCTGATTGGCTTTGTACCACTCGAAGTTGTCGGCATATTCGTTGGCCCCTTCGGCACGGCCTTCACGGATGCGTTTTTTAAGCTGGTTGAAGCCGGCCAGCAGGGCTTCCGGACGGGGCATGCATCCGGCCACGTACACATCGACCGGCATGTAATAATCCAGCCGGTTGATGGTGTTGTAGCTGTCCCAGTACATCCCGCCGTTGATGGTGCAGCTTCCCAGGGCCAGTACAAACTTGGGCTGCATCATCTGTTCATAGCTCCTTATGGCCCTTTTCAGGGTTTTAACCGACAGGTATCCCGAGATGATCAATGCCGATGACTGGCGCGGGGTGGGGCGCATGGCTACACCAAAGCGGTACATGTCAAAGCGGGGAGTGGTGAGCGGGGGAATCTCGATGCTTCCGCACCCTGTACCAAAGCCGAGCACCCATATCGACTCGGACCGGGCCCAGTTCAGGAATTTTTCAATCACACCCTTGTGAGGGTCGTGGCGCTGTGGCTTTCCCTCGCTAAAGTAGTCCTTCAGGGGATCCACCTCGATGATCTGCCCGTCGGGGGTCTCTACTTTCTTCTTTTTGTTGTAGGCTTTCAGGAACTTCTCGCGTGTCTCCTGAACCTTCTTCTCATCGGAAACCTTCTTTGTTTCTTCTTTATCTTGTTTAGCCATAAGCCATTAGAGAATTAATATGATTGCAACAATACCAAGTGCCAGGGGCACCCTCAGGAACCAGCTCACCGACTGTTCTATCCTGAAGCGCGGGAAGACCACCCCTACAAATATCGAGACGAAATAGATCAGGAATGTCTTCACGATCAGGATGGGCCAGGAGGTGGCGCCTCCAAAGAACAGGTTCATGAAGAGTATGGCTTCTATCACGTGCAGGATGGCCGCGTTGGTTCTCAGGATACCCAGGTACGAGGAGTGGTATTCTGTTGGAGGCCCAATGGGTATTTCATTGGGAGCTTTGTGCAGGTTGAAAGGTGAATGCATGAAGATGCCCAGCATGGAGAGCAGGGCAGCCAGGGTTGCCACAGGGTTGGTGAAGAGGGTCCAGTTCATGATGCCGCCCTGTTGCGCTGCCACAATCTCCTCGAGCGACAGGGTGTTGTACTGTACGGCCAGTGCGATGATCGCAAGGGTGAAAGGCAGCTCTACGGTGGTCACCTGCGAGAGTCCCCTGCTCACCCCAATGGCAGAATAGGGATGTCCGCCTTCTCCAGCTCCCAGAGCCATCCCGAGCATGCCAAAGAATTTGATGTAGAGGATGATCACCAGGTCGCCGGCAAACGAGAAATTGCTGAACAGCTCCGAGCCATATATCAGGGGCATGAACATGACGATGCCCACACCCCCCAGCAGACGGAATACAGGCCCCAGCTGAAACATCACCCCGTGCTGTATGGAGTTGCGGTTGGAGTATAGCTTGACCAGGTTGATCCACGGCTGATACCATCTAATGCCCACGCGGCGTCCCACCCTGGCGGTGAGCTTGCGCATGATGGCTGTCATCAGCAAACCCCAGTTGACTATGATGAACAGTCCCAGTATTGTGAATAAGATGCGTGTTAGTAAGTCCATTATAATCCTCCTGTTGTTATCAGATATACGATGACCACATATGTCAGTACATGAAGCACATAGGTCTGGCCGTTGCCGCTGTAGATGCGGCGCACCTGGTCGGCCAGCTCTGTGACGGCCTCTGAGATCCAGTTCCACAGACCTGTTATGCCCGGACGGGTGAGCACCCCGAGGGCCTTGTTGTAACCGGCATAGAGGTTGTAAGAGATATGGGTCGTTTCCGGTGTTTCGGGACTTTCAGCTGCATAAACGATGTTGAATTGCTTGACTTTTTTGGCGTTGCGGTTGAGCATGATCAGCCAGAGGGTGATCGCCACGAAGAGGGCCATGACAATGGCCATCACCTGCGTGCCGTTCCAGTAGCCCAGCTGACCGACGGCTGTGCCATCCGACTGCCAGGTTAGCTGTGAATCCGGGAAATAGGGTGCGGTGATCTGGCCGAAAGGTTTGAGGAACCATTCGGGGTTGGCCGAGAAAGCCATGATTCCAAGTATCAGTACATAGGCCGGTACCAGGAACCACGGGGATATCTCTTTCACCGTGCGGTGACGGTCTTTCAGCTGTCCCAGGAAGACGGAGTGTATCAGGCGGTAGAGGTAGAGGAAGGCTATGATGCCTGAGAAGAAAACCACGCCCCCCTGCAAGTACCAGCCTTTTTCAATGCCGGCATTGTAAAAGAGCCATTTGCCTGCAAAGCCCGACAGGGGCGGCAGTCCGGAAAGGGCTATGATGCCGATCAAAACGGCGATGAAGCTGTAGGGCATGCGCTTGATCAGGCCGCCCATCTCGTACATGTTGTGGGTTTTCAGCCTCATGACGATGCCCCCGACCACCAGGAAAAGGATGGCCTTGTACATGAAGTGGTTGATGGTGTAGGTGAAGCCGGCCAGCCATCCCACGTGGGTCATGATGGCAAAGGCAAAGAGGATGTATCCCAGCTGGCCGATGCTGGAGTAGGCCAGCAGGCGCTTGGCGTCTTCCTGGAAGACGGCCGTCAGGTTGGCGATCAGGGCCGTGATGGCACCCAGCCAGCCCAGCACATAGAAGAGTGGTTTGCTGCCGGCGCTTTCGGCTCCCATAGAGATGAAAAGGAGCAACAGGCCAAAGACACCTGCTTTCAGCAATATGGCCGAGACCATTGGTGAGACGTCACTTTCCGCTTCCGCATGGGCTCCAGGCAGCCATATGTGGAGTCCCAGCGTGGCCGTCTTGGTCATAAAGCCTATGGCAATGAGCGCCGAAGCCCATCCGGCCCACTGGGTGACCTGGCCCAGGGCTTCCAGTGATGTCATGCCGCTGGTGGCATAAGCAATGCCGAAACCGGCCAGCATCAGGAAGGCTCCCCCCACTGAGAAGAGCATGTAGGTATACCCGTGCCGCATTGAACGTTTGCCCCGTATGATCAGGATGTAGGAACCCACGGTCATCAGCTCCCAGGCAAAGAAGAATTGCAGGAGGGTCTCGGCGGTGAGCAGTTGCCCGAGACCGGCAAACATCAGCAGGGCTGCCGGGTAGAAGCCCCGCCGCTTACCGGTGTAAGCAAAGCCGGGCAGCAGGGTGAGGATGCCCCCGATGACGAAGATGATGCTGAATAAGAAGCGCAGACCGTCGTTTTCATAAAGTCCCGGCATGATCATGTAACCATAAAAGGCCATGCCGGCCAGTGACAGGACGTTTTTGACGCGGGCAGGCAGAAAATCGAGCAAGAAAACCAACACGATGAAAGCCAGGGGGAGGTAGCTGAGTGAGCCGGCTCCAGAGGCAATGGGTGTGGCAAAATACCCCAGGATGTAGAGGGCGACACCCGAGATGCCTACGGGCAGGATCTTTTGCCAGGGCAGGCGGAAGGAGGGAAGCTCCTGGTGATCCAGCTTGATGGAATAGCCGAGCCAGCGGAAAAGGTATATGCCCTCCAGCAGCGAGCCGAAAAGGACGATGCCCGCCCATGCAAAACCTTCTGCGGCCGAGAGCTGCATGATCAGTTCCCATTTGGCAAAGAAGGAGGGGAAGGGTGGAAAACCGACCAGGGCAAAGATGAACGTGCCAAAGAGAACCAGCAGGAAGGGCTTTTTGCGTAGGACAGCCCAGTCTCTCAGACCATCCTTTTGGATGATGCCGGCCAGCCAGAAAAGTCCGCTCTTGGCAAGAAAATGACTGACAAGCAGTCCGCAGGCTATGGCTGTGAGCGCCTCGCCCAGGTGCTGCGACAGCCCCACCACGATCATCAGCAGGCCGATCTGTCCCACCGAGGAGTAGCCCAGCAGGCGTTTGGCATGGCCCTGTTTGATGCCCAGCAGGTTGGAGCCGATGAAGGTCACCGCCCCCAGGGTGGCCATCATGTACTGCCAACCACCCCCTGCCATGGGCAGGAGTTTGTAAAGCACGAAGACCATGGCCGTGGCAAAGCCCCCCGAGACCAAAGCTCCCAGGCCGGGATGGGCCCCCTGGTAGAGGTCGAGACCCCAGCCGTTGGCCGGGAAAGGTTTGAGCTCCAGGGCCACCGCAATAAGGATCAGGAATACTGCCACCATGCCACCCTTGACAGCCGTCAGGTTGGCCCGCACCAGGTCGTCGATGTAAAGCGAGCCTGCGTACTGGTATATGAGGATGATACCAATCAGCAAAATACCGGATATGAGGGCCGTAGCCAACAGGTATTTGAAACCGGCAGAAAGCGATTGGGTGCTTCGTTCCAGAAGGACCAGCCCAACGATGGCTACGCTGCTGACCTCCAGAAAGACAAAAAGGTTGAAAAGGTCGCGGGTCATCACCACCACGTTGAGTCCTACAAAGAGCAACAGGAAAACGATCATGGAGTTGACCCCCTGGGCTTTAAGCCTGTCGAGCAGGTAGAGGCCGCCGAGCAGACCCACTCCATTGACCATCGTGGTAATTACTGCCTCCGATTGCCCCATCAGCAGGTTGATGGAGAAAGGTGGTTTGAAGCCGGCCGTGTAGGTGTATTGGGGTGTACCACCTTCGAACATCAGCGATATGAGCCATTGTCCCGATACAAAGGTCATGAAGGCCAGGGTCAGCAGCATGATCAAACCCGGCAGACTTTCCCCCGTTTTCCTAAACAGACCAAGCAGAAAAGCAATTCCCAGTCCTGAAGCGACAATATAAATTGGTTCTACCATTTCAGATCGTTAAATTTTTGGATGTCAAGCGTTTTGTTTTTCTGGTAAAGTCTTAAGGCATAGGCCAGCATCAGGGCGGTGATGCCAATGCCGATCACGATGGCCGTCAGCACCATAGCCTGGGGCAGGGGATCGACGATCTGCCGGGCAGCCTCTTTCAGCTGGACCGCCTCATCCAGGATGGGTGCTGTTTTTCCCTCGACATAACCCACACCCACCATCACGATGTGTATGCCTGTATCGAACAGGGAAAAACCTATGATCATCTTGATGATGTTCTTCTGGGTGAGTATGCCCCACAAACCTGTCAATATCAACAGGATGCCGGTTGTGATTGCTATATGGGATAAACCAATCTGTTCCATTATATTTCTTCTTTCTGTGTTTCCTGCAAGTTGCTGACGATGCCCGAAAGCTCGGATCCCACTTTCAGGCCAATGAAAATGTAGATGATGGGGATGGCCCCGGCGCTGATCAG
Source organism: uncultured Bacteroidota bacterium (assembly GCA_913055895.1). Lineage (GTDB taxonomy): Bacteria > Bacteroidota > Bacteroidia > Bacteroidales > UBA12077 > JAGXLC01. The sequence goes on from CAJXLE010000160.1 coordinate 5,389, forward strand.
CGAGCCGAAACGGCCCGGGCCAATGAAGGCATTGTCTAGAAATCCTGCGGCCAGGACGAGTCCCAGCACACCCAGCAACACAAAGGATATTCCCGAGATGGATTCCACCACGGAAATAATCTTGTGGTTGACCGTTTTCAGGGGGTTGGCCAGCAGCATCAGCACCAGTCCCGAGGCCACGATGGCACCACCCTGGAAACCTCCCCCGGGTGTCAGGTGTCCGTTGATGAAAACGTACGCCCCAAACAGGAAGATGATCGGGGAGATGATCCTGGAGGCCGTGGACAGTATTTCACTGGTCTTGCGAACCTGCGGTGGTGCTGTGAGGTCTTCACGCCGCGTTTTCAAGAAGAAACCTATGATCGAAGCCGTCAGAAAAAGGATGGTCACTTCCCCCAGCGTGTCGAGTCCACGGTAGGTGACAATCACAGCTGTCACCAGGTTGGCCGCGCCTACTTCTTCCGGCCCTTTTTCGGCATACCGCTCTGCCACTTCATTGAGCTGCTGGTCGGGACCCGAAAAGCCGTAGCCCTTGAGCAGGATGATGGCGAAAGCCACTATCACGGCAGCGGTGAATATCTTCTTAAGCATGATCCTTCCTGTTTTTTCGTATTTTGTTCACAACATAGAAAAAGATGATGGTCGACAGGCCACTTCCAATGGCTGCTTCGGTCATGGCTACATCCGGTGCCGACAGCAAGAGGTACATCACCGAGGCAAAGAGACTTACCACCCCCGCGGCAACAATGGCCACGATGAGCTTCTTGTTGTAGACCGCGATGAGGGCCATCAGCAGGATGGCCAACCCGATTATTATGGCAATGATTTTGATGATCATGTCTGGTCGTTGTTTTGGTCTTCTTTGTGTTGATCCTTAACGGCAATGTATTCTTCCTCCTCCTGGTACTTGTCCACCAGGGTGGCTTTTGTCAGCGGCACCCTTTTGTGGTAGGATGCCCGGGCCAGTACGTGTGAAGATACCGGGTTGGTAAGAATAACCGAGATGATGAGAATGAGCAGCTTACCCCACCAACCGGGCATGATGAGCAGTATCCCGGCAAACGAGAGGATGGTGCCCAGGGTGGAAGCCTTGGTGCCGGCCTGAATGCGGTTGTAACAGTCGGGCATTCGTAAGAGCCCTACAGACCCCAGGAGCAGGAAGATGCTTCCCGCCAGGGTGACAAATGCGCCTATGATAGCCAGTATGTTCATATCAAAGTCCTTTTTCCATGTAACGTGCCACGACCAAAACCCCCAGGAAGCTTAGGATGCCATATACCATGGCTACATCCAGATAGATCACCCTTCCCGATAGGTATGCCACCCCGGCAATGATTGCCAGTGAAGAGATGGTCATCACGTCGAAGGCAATGACGCGGTCGGTGTAACAGGGACCCTTCACAAACCTGATGATCGACAGGATGATGGATACCAGCATGATCCCCATTGATGTTGTAAGTATTGTCTCAACCATATATCTTTTCCAGGTATTTTTCGAATTTGCGGACTATTTTTTCGGTGGCTTCCTGTGTGTCTTCGGTCTTAACATCTATCCAGTGGATGTAAAGGGTGTCACCGGAGATGTCGATCGTCAGGGTTCCGGGGGTCAAAGTGATCGAATTGGCCAGTATCATCCGTCCCATTTTCGACTGCAGCCGTGTTTTGACCTCCACTATTCCTGGGTTGATCGGCAATGAAGGGGTTATGACCCTTCTGGCCACATCCAGGTTTGATTTGATCAGTTCGTACAGGAACACCACCAGGTAAATCCCTGTATATAGCAATGCCACCGGAGTGAGCTTCAATTCGGAGAACACATCGCAGCGGGCGCAGAAGATCAGCGAGAGCAGCAGCGACAATCCTGCACCTACCGACAGGATGAGGGGGTCGAACGTGTTGTTGAGCAATGTCCAGAAGATCAACCCGATGAGAAAGGACACAAAGACGTTTTTGGCCTGCATGCTAACAAATTTATAATTGTAGATATATAAAGTTATCGATATAACAAAATTAGGATTAATCTCCCAAAAGGCTTTATTTTAAAAGGTATTGTACAAAATAAAATTTATATACCTACGTCAATTAAATAGTAAACCTGGATTTATTTATTTATATATTTAGGTAAATTGATGAAATAAATATAAATTTGCCGGTGTTCTGAGACCATAACTCACAGGATATGCCGTCCAAAAAGGCTTTATGTACCGATTGTCAGCAAAAATCCACCTGTTTCAGTAAGCTGGGACAGGAAGAGCTGCAGTCGGCCGATGAAAATAAGGTCCAGATACACTACAAGAAGGGCGAGACCATCGCCAAGCAGGGTTCTTTCGTAACCCATGTGCTTTATGTGAAGGAAGGACTGGTAAAGGTCTACATGGAGCTGGAGGAAGACAACAACATCATATACAGTATACTGCCACGCGGGTCTTTTGTTGGTTTGTCCAATTTATATACAAGCGAAACCCTGCAGTACTCAGTGGCAGCCCTGACCGAT
>CAJXLE010000161.1 GCA_913055895.1 uncultured Bacteroidota bacterium
TGGAACATTTTCCAGACTTCATTGAAGGAAACCGGTTCACCATAATCCGATAACGGTTCATTGGCCTTGTTTTTTTCCGCCTTTGCTCATAGCAGCTTACAGCTTATATTTTCTCTTAATAAAGCAAATTTTCCATTCACCTTCAAGGGTATAAAGGGTATAAAAAGGAAATGTTTTGGCTAAAAACTATTGATATAGGCTTCTATTGCTCTGGTATTGAAAAGGGCTGAGGCTAAGAAAAGCGAAAAAAGGTTCTATTGTTATACTGTCATATTGTTAATAAAAGTACCGGGCAGATTTCTTCCCCACACATAAGACAGATTTCAACCATCCCTTTGATGGTCATCGGTTATGTGGTTTTTTCAATCAACACGAAGTGGGAATAAAAACACCCTAAGGCAGGTGAAAATAGAAAAGAGGTTGTGTTACTGGGACGGGCGCCTGGCTCCTTCTGCAAGGGCTAAAATAGCAAGATGAAAGCCAATAACGGAAGTTATTGGCCAGGCATTCTATCATGTAAATTTCCTCATTTCCTCATCCAATCCCCACTTTATGGGCTTGCACGGCGCAACATTCACTCATTCACTCATTCACGCATTCACGCATTCACGCATTTAAGCATCTACTCCTCCCCCTGCATATCCTCCGGCCGGGTGCGGTGTCTTACACCATGCTCGTCCTTACAGTCGCAAACCTCATCCAGGTTCTTGTTGTAGACATCCATGGCGGCATGGCTCATGCCCATGCTGGAGAAGCCACCGTCGTGGTAGAGGTTCTGCATCGTCACCTTGCGGGTCAAATCAGAAAACAGGGCAATGCAGTAATTGGCAGCTTCCTCGGCCGTGGCGTTGCCCAGGGGCGACATGCGCTCGGAGAAATCCAGCAGCCCCTCAAAACCCATCACACCGGATCCTGCGGTGGTCGGGGTGGGCGACTGGGAGATGGTGTTGATGCGGATCTTCTTCTCCCTGCCGTAAATGTAACCAAAGCTGCGGGCGATAGACTCCAGCAGGGCCTTGGCATCGGCCATGTCGTTATAACCATAGAGCGTGCGTTGGGCAGCCACATATGAAAGTGCTACGACCGACCCCCATTCGTTGATGGCATCCATCTTTCGGGCGGTCTGCAATATCTTGTGGAACGAAAGGGCAGAGATATCCAGTGTTTTGTGAAAATAATCGTAGTTGGTGTCGTCATAGGTGTTGCCTTTACGCACGTTGGGTGACATACCAATGGAGTGCAGGACAAAATCCACCTTTCCGCCAAAATGATCCATGGTCTTTTCAAAAAGGGTCTCCAAATCTTCCATCTTGGTGGCATCGGCGGGAATTGCCTGTGTATTGAGCTTTTCAGCCAGCTCACGGATGTTGCCCATCCTGAATGCCACCGGAGCGTTGGTCAACACCAGTTCAGCACCCTCTTCACGGGCACGTTTGGCAATATTCCACGCGATCGACTTTTCGTTGAGCGCACCAAAAACCAGTCCTTTTTTACCTTTCAGTAAATTACATGCCATAATAAAGTATTTTTTGCAAAATCAGTTTTACAAATCTAAAGGAATATTGTTCCCACCTGGTTAAAATTTGTCAGGATTTCTGCAGAAATTCACGGGCATTTTGCAGGGCTGTGTCGGTAAGTTCTTCACCACTAAGCATCTTGGCAATCTCCCTTACGCGTTCCTGACTTTCCAGCGGTTTGATGTGGGTATGGGTGGAATCCCTGTCTTCATTCTTGTATACCAGGTAATGATAGTCGCCTTTGCTGGCAATCTGGGGAAGGTGGGTAATATTGATCACCTGCATATTCTGTGACATCTCCTTCATGATGGATCCCATCTTGTCGGCAATGTCACCGGAGGTACCGCTGTCTATCTCATCAAAGATGATGGTGGGTAAAGCCCTTGTTTCAGCGATCAGCGATTTCAGACTCAACATCAGCCTGGACAGTTCGCCTCCCGATGCCACCCTGGAGATATCCTCCGCCTCGACATTCTTGTTGGCAGAAAAAAGAAACTGCACATGGTCCTGCCCGTATTCATCGAAATCATCGATCCCGCTGAGCTGTATCCGGAAAGTGGCATTGGGAATACCCAGCTCCTGCAACATGGAGGTGATGCGTTGTTCTATGCCGGGTATGGCATCCTGCCGGGCCCCGGTCAACTTCCCGGCTTTCTCCGATATTTCCTGCCGCTTCTTGTCCACAGCCTGTTTGAGCTCATCCAGCCGGAAATCATAATTATTGATTTCCTCCAGCTTCTTTTCCAGGTGCTGCCTGATGTCCAGCAGCTCCTTCACGGTTGAAACATGGTGTTTGTGCTGGAGGGTGTATATCTCATCCAGGCGCTGGCGGATGTATTCGATGCGTTGCGGATCGTGTTCCACCTCTTCGTTCATCACCTCTATCTCGTTCGACAAATCCTGAAGATCGATATAAGCGCTCTCCAACCGCTCACTTATGTCTTTGGCGCGGGGGTAGAAATCCAGTATCCTCCGTATATAGTCGCCTGCCTCCCTCAAACTGCCGATGATGGAGACTTCTTCGCCGGAGAGCAGGTGACTGGCTCCCGAAAGGTTCTGCTTGATCTCCTCGGCATGGCTCAGGGTCTCCAGCTCCCGCTCCAGGTCTTCCTGTTCCCCTCCCTGCAAATTTGCCTTCTCCAGCTGATCGAATTGAAACTGGTAGTAATCCAGGTCGGAACCTGCCTGTTCGGAGCGTTCCTTCAGTGAAAGGTACTGCCGCTCCAGGTCCCTGTACTCCCGGTAAAGCTTGCCATATTCGCCAAGGAGATTTCCATTCCCGGCATAAGCATCCACCACGTTCAGCTGAAAACGGTTGTCCTTCAAATCCAGGTTCTGATGCTGTGAGTGAATGTCCACCAGGTACTGGCCCAACTGTTTCAGTACCCGTACATTAACGGGTGTATCGTTGACAAAGGCCCTGGATTTCCCCTTGCTGTTTATCTCCCTGCGTATGATCGTCTCAGGCTCATAATCCAGGTCGTTATGCTCAAAGACAGATTCCATGGCATAATGCTGGATGTCAAAAGATGCCTCCACCACGCATTTTTTCTCATCATCCTTCAGGACACTCGTATCGGCACGGTTGCCAAGTATCAGCGACAGGGCACCAATCAGAATGGATTTGCCCGCACCTGTTTCACCTGTTATGGTGATGAAACCCGGTGCCCATCCTATCTGGATGTGGTCGATCAGGGCATAATTCTGAATTTTAAGCGATTGAAGCATAACGGTCCCGCATTGTTTGGAAGAATAAAGTTAACAATAATAACCGAATCCAACAGGTGCTACTGGGTTATTTTCTTGTATCTCTCACTTTGCGAAGGATCGATCTCAGCCAAAATCTCGTAGGCACGGCTGGCTTGGTTTTGGGGAGATTCGGTGAAGATGTTGACAAACTCGCTGCGTTTGGCTTCAACCAACAGGTTCATGAAAAACATGTAGGGATCGGGTTGTTCGCGGTGGACTTCCCGCAGCAGCTCAAGACTTTGAGATACAGCCGATCGCGCCTGGGCCATGTCATCGTGCATCTTATCCAGGCCCTGGCGGTGATACTGGTATATAAACTCACGCACCGGTTCATATTCGTTGTTCAGGATATTCTCCACCAGCCAGTACCTGTTCCTGCGGCTCTCGAAGGCTTTCCATCCACTGCCCCGGGCATTCTGGGCATTGCTCACTATCTGCTGGGCCTTCTGGAAATAAGGCGTACCCCCCTTGGGAGAGAAGGAGTCAAAATCCAGACCGATCACAATGTAGGCATAATAAGCCAGTATGGAGGTCAGGTTGGACTTGTACTGGTTGATGTCAAATTCCAGGGGCTCGTTCTCCAGGTAACGGAACTGTATGTCGTTGTCCTTGTACTGGAACATGGTGGTGTTGTATGATGAATTGAACACGGGGCGCCGCGAGCTGACCGTCATGCTGCCACTGAACTCATCTCCCGTGCGCTGGCTCATGTTGATCAGGATTTTGCACTCAATCCGCTCGTTGTTCATAAAATCCTGCTCGGTCCATATGCGGTTGTTCATAAACTCGTAAATATCCTGCTGCAGGGTTTTAAAGATCTGCTTGTTGGTTCCCTGTATCTGGTTGGAGATGATCTGTACATTGCAACGAAGCTCCTGGGTATAACCAGTCACATGCAGCAGTCCGATAAGGGCTAAGGTTAATATACCGGTTTTTTTAAACATCGTTGTAGGCCTCCGTGATTTTTTGGACAATATCATAGGCCACTTCCTCCTTGCTTTTGAGGGGATACTCCTGCACACCGCCCTGGGCATCCAGTATGGTGATGCGGTTGGTGTCGACCTGGAACCCCGATCCATCATCGCTCAAAGAATTGAGCACGATCCAGTCCAGGTTTTTCGACGCGATCTTCTTCCGGGCATGGGCCACCTCATCGTGGGTCTCCAGTGCAAAACCCACCAGCAACTGCGAAGGTTTCTTCATCTCCCCCATCGCCAGGGCTATATCCCGGGTGGGCTCCAGCTCGATGGTCCAGTTTTCCTTTCCGCGCTTGACCTTTTGATGGTGGCTTTGAACCGGCCTGAAGTCGCTTACAGCCGCTGCCAGGACAGCTCCATCGGCATGCCCGAAAAAGGACAGGGCCTGCTCATACATCTCCTCAGCCGTCTGGACCCGCACCAGGTTTATGTTGGGATGGTCGGCAGAAAGCGAGGAAGGTCCGCTCACCAGGTCAACCCAGGCACCACTTTTCGCCAGGGAACGGGCAATGGCATAACCCATCTTGCCCGAGGAAAAATTGCCGATGAAACGCACCGGGTCTACACTTTCATAGGTGGGACCTGCGGTGACGACAAAGCGCCTACCTTTCAGTTTTTTTTTTGACTCAAAATGACGGCGAACAACTTCCACGATCTGCTCCGGCTCCTCCATCCTTCCCTTGCCTGAGAGGCCACTGGCCAACTCGCCGGTGGCAGCCTCCAGGATGATGTTGCCGTAAGACCGCAGCAGCTCTATGCTCCTGAGATTGGCAGGATGTTGGTACATGTCCAGGTCCATGGCCGGGGCCACCATCACATCACACTTGGCCGAGAGGTAGGTGGTGAGCAAAAGGTTGTCGGCAATGCCGCCGGCCATCTTGCCCATGGTGTTGGCCGTGGCCGGGGCTACCATGTACAGGTCGGCCCAGTTGCCCAGGTCCACATGACTGTTCCAGTCGCCATTCTCCGGATTATAAAAATCCACCAAAACAGGATGTTTGGATAGGGTGGCCATGGTCAGCGGTGTGATAAATTCCCTGGCATAGGGTGTCATCAGCACCTGCACATCAGCTCCCTGCTTAACCAGCAACCTAACAAGCATAGCAGCCTTATAAGCTGCTATGCTACCGGTAATACCGATCAGAATGTTTTTTCCCTGAAGTGTTGACATAACCGGGATCTAATCATTGCTTTGCTCTTCCGAAGCGGGGCCCTGCGTATTTTCGGAGCCGGTCTTCGGGTTTCTGAAATAGATCTTACCCTCCAGGTACTCCTGCAAGGCAATCAAAGTGGGTTTGGGCAAACGCTCGTAGAATTTCGAAATCTCAATCTGCTCCTTGTTCTCAAAGATCTCTTCCAGGTTATCTGTGTAGGAGGCAAACTCTTCCAGCTTGGTGTTCAGTTCCTCTTTCATCTCTGCGGCAATCTGGTTGGCCCGCCTGGCAACTATCACGGTGGCTTCATAAACATTGCCCACGCCTTCTTCCAGCTTCTTTATGTCGCGGGTTTCAGTGGTTGTCGTAGCATTGGTTTTCTTATAATCCATAGCCATCCTGTTTTAAAATTAATTTTTCAGGTTTTGTTGTGTGGTTTGATATATCTCTTTCACCTGATCCGAATATTCGCTGTCGGGATATTCACTGGTAAAGGTGTAATAGGCATCCAGCGTGCTCTGGTAGCGTTCCTGTTCCTTCGATTTGACGCTGTTGGACGCCAGCAGGAATTGCGATTTGAGTATCAAAAACTTGATTTCTTTACGATGTGTGGTGTTGGGAAAACGCTTCAGGGCATTCTCCAGCGCAATGACAGCAGCTTTGTAATCCTCCATCTCGTAATAGAGCCTGGCCGACTTATAAGCCTTGATGGCCAGCTTATCGGTCATATCCTGGATCAGCTTGTGACACCGGGCAACCTTGGGATGATTGGGATGCCTGGTGATGAACAGGTTGAACTTGTTGATGGCATTTTTGGTATACCCCTGGTCCAGTGCCGGCCTGGGTGAAAGTTTGTAATTGCAGTAGGCACTTTGAAATTCAGCATCATCGGCCCATTGATGGTTCCCAAAGGTTTCGTAAAACTGTTGATAATGATGCTCGGCCAAAATGTAGTTGCCCTGTTCGAAATAACTGTTGGAGAGATAATACAACACGGTATCCGCCCTGTCGGTGGCTTTCAGCACCGGGTTCAGCTGCTCAAACAAACCTACCGCCTTGGTATAGTCTTCATCCTGGTAGTATTCCAGGGCTTTGTTGTATTTTAACTTGTAATTGGTGCTTTTCAGCAACTTGTCGTATTGACATGAACTGCCGACAACAGCCAGCAGCAAAGCAACAACGCTTATTTGTACGATTCTGTGAAACATTTTGCAAAAATAATTTATTCCGGTCAAATAATAAAATTATTCTGATCTTAACGCCGCGATATTATAAAATATTTTCTGCAATTTGAAAATTAACAAAAAAAACATACTTTTGCTAATTCAATAAGGGTCGAGAGTTAACGAGTGTTTAACCCAAAAAAGCAAGCATTGTGGATTTATTTGAAAAGATAGAAAAGGATAAGGGACCCCTTGGCCAATATATGGAGGAAGCTCACGGATATTTTGCTTTTCCCAAGCTGGAAGGCGACATATCCCCTCACATGACCTTCAGGGGTAAAAACGTGCTTACCTGGAGCCTGAACAATTATATCGGACTGGCCAATCACCCGGAGGTACGGGAAGCCGATGCCCAGGCAGCCAGGGATTATGGTATGGCCTACCCCATGGGTGCACGCATGATGTCGGGACAAACGGCCAAACACGAAGAGCTGGAAAGTCAACTGGCTGAATTTGTGGGCAAAGATGATGCTTTTCTTCTGAACTACGGCTACCAGGGTATGGTATCCATCATCGACGCCCTTGTCAACCGCAACGATGTGATCGTATACGACTCCGAATCGCATGCCTGCATACTGGACGGGCTTAGACTCCATATGGGGAAACGTTATGTTTTCCCGCACAACAACATAGAAAAACTGGAGAAGCAGCTGGAGCGCGCCACCAAGCTTGCCGAGAAAAATATGGGCGGCATCCTGGTCGTCACCGAAGGAGTCTTTGGCATGGCCGGCGACCTGGGCAAGCTGGACGATATTGTCAAACTGAAAGAAAAATATAATTTCCGCCTGCTGGTAGACGATGCCCATGGTTTTGGTACCATGGGAGACAGCGGGGCAGGCACCGGCGAACACTTTGGAGTGCAGGAAGAGATAGATGTCTATTTCTCCACCTTCGCCAAGTCGATGGCAGGCATCGGTGCATTTGTAGCCTCCAAAGAGTACATCGTGAACTACCTGCGCTACAACATGCGCTCGCAGACCTTCGCCAAGTCACTCCCCATGCCGATGGTCATGGGAGCACTCAAACGGCTCGAACTGCTGAAAAACAAACCCGAGCTGCGTGAAAACCTCTGGACCATCGTCAATGCACTCCAGAAAGGACTCAAAGAAGCCGGCTTCAACCTGGGCAACACCGAATCGCCCGTCACACCGGTCTACCTTTCCGGCAGCGTACCCGAAGGAACCAACATCACCATGGACCTGCGGGAGAATTACAACATTTTCTGCTCGCTGGTGGCCTATCCGGTCATACCCAAG